>NZ_JAMYVM010000003.1:0-425754 GCF_040324035.1 Mesorhizobium sp. M0016
AGGCATTCCAGTCACCGTCGCAGTGGTCGAGCCGACCGGGTCGGAAGTGCAGATCATCGGCCGCACCGCCGGCGGCGACGAGATCGTCGCCAATTTCCGCGAACGCCATGCCTTCACACCGGGCGAATCCATACGGCTCTCTGCCGCGCCTGGCCTGATTCATCTCTTTGACGGCAAGACCGGAACACGATTTGAAGCGCGTAACGGATGGTAAGGACCGCATAGCGAGGAAGATAAACCGGAGGAGACGACCATGAAATTCACGAGACGCGATGTAATCCGCACGACCGCAGGTGCCGCGGCGGGAGCCCTGGGAAGCCGCTTCGTCGGCTCGCCGGCTTTTGCCCAGGAGGGCTTGAAATACAAGCCCGAGGAAGGCGCAAAGCTGCGGCTGCTGCGCTGGTCGCCCTTCGTCAAGGGCGATGAGGATCAATGGCTGGCCAACACCAAGCGCTTCACCGAGGCGACAGGTGTCGAGGTTCGTGTCGACAAGGAAAGCTGGGAGGACATTCGCCCCAAGGCAGCGGTCGCCGCCAATGTCGGTTCCGGCCCGGACCTCATGTTCGTCTGGTTCGACGACCCGCATCAATATCCCGACAAGCTGCACGACGTGACCGAGCTCGGCGAGTATCTGGGCTCGAAATATGGCGGCTGGCACGACGGACCAAAGCAATATGCGACGCGGGACGGCAAGTTCGTCGGCCTGCCGCTGGCCACGATCGGCAATGCCATCGTCTATCGCGAAAGCTGGGTGAAGGAGGCCGGCTTCTCCGAATTTCCGAAGGACACGGCAGGCTTCCTCGAGCTTTGCAAGGCGTTGCAGGCGAAGGGACATCCGGCCGGCTTCACGCACGGCCACGGCGTCGGCGACGGCAACAATTACGCGCACTGGCTGCTGTGGAGCCATGGCGGCCAGATGGTCGACGAGAGCGGCAAGGTGGCGATCAACAGCCCCGAGACGCTAAAGGCGATCGGATACGCGCAGGAACTCTACAAGACCTTCATTCCCGGGACCGAAAGCTGGCTCGACGTCAATAACAACCGCGCCTTCCTGGCCGGCGAACTCGGCGTCATCGCCAACGGCATTTCCGCCTACAATACGGCCAAGATCAACAAGGACAACGATCCGAAACTGGCTGAGATTGCCAAGGACATCCGCACCACCAACCTGCCGATCGGTCCTGTAGGGAAATCGGTCGAACTGTTCCAGGTGACCACCGCCGTCATCTTCAACTACACGCCCTACCCCAATGCGGCCAAGGCCTATCTGCAGTTCATGTTCGAGGATCCGCAGATGACCGACTGGATCACCTCCTCGGCGGGCTATTGCTGCCAGACGCTGAAGGCCTTCGACAACAATCCAGTGTGGACGGCCGACCCGAACAATGCCGCCTATGCCAAGGCCTCGGCGACGCTGCGCCCCAACGGCTATGCCGGGCCGCTCGGCTATGCCTCGGCGGCGACCATGGCCGACTATGTCCTGGTCGACATGTTTGCCAAGGCGGTGACCGGCCAGGCGACGCCGCAGGAGGCGATGGAGGAGGCGGAGAAGCGCGCCAACCGCTACTACCGCGTTTGATCACGGCACCGCCGGGCAGCGTCTAGTGCGCTGCCCGGCCCGTCGCACAATCCCATGGCGGCCGTTGACGCCGTGACCTGATTCCCCGATGAGGAGCCCTCGATGGCCGTGCCGTCCGTTGCCGCCCAGCCGCGTCCGTCGATGCTTTCGCGGATCTCCGAAAGCCGCAACGCGCTGGGCTTCGGCTTCATGCTGCCGGCGGCGGCGCTGCTGCTGGTCTTCCTGACCTATCCGCTCGGGCTGGGCGTCTGGCTCGGTTTCACCGATGCCCGGATCGGCCGCCCCGGCATCTTCATCGGCGTCGAGAATTATCAGTACCTTTGGAATGACACCGTCTTCTGGCTCTCCGTCTTCAACACGCTGCTCTACACGGTCAGCGCCTCGATCCTGAAGTTCGTGCTCGGCCTCTGGCTGGCGCTCATCCTCAATGAAAACCTGCCGTTCAAATCGTTCTTCCGCGCGATAGTCCTGCTGCCGTGGGTGGTGCCCACCGTACTGTCAGCCATCGCCTTCTGGTGGATCTACGATTCGCAGTTCTCGATCCTGTCCTGGGCGCTGCAGCAAATGGGCCTGATCGACCACCGCATCAACTTCCTCGGCGATCCGGAGAATGCGCGCGCTTCGGTTATCGCCGCCAACGTCTGGCGCGGCATTCCTTTCGTCGCCATCACGCTGCTCGCCGGCCTGCAGACCATTCCGCAGTCGCTCTACGAGGCGGCCACGCTCGACGGCGCCAGTCGCTGGCAGTTGTTTCGTTATGTGACTCTGCCGCTGCTGACGCCGATCATCGCCATCACCATGACCTTCTCGGTGCTGTTCACTTTCACCGATTTCCAGCTGATCTACGTGCTGACCCGGGGCGGACCGGTGAATGCCACGCATCTGATGGCGACATTGTCTTTCCAGCGCGGCATTTCCGGCGGCCAGCTTGGCGAGGGCGCGGCCATCGCGGTGGCCATGATCCCGTTCCTGCTGGCGGCGATCCTGTTCAGCTATTTCGGCCTGCAACGCCGCAAATGGCAACAAGGCGGCGGAGACTGACATGGTCAAGACGGCCGCGACAAGGAAGGCGAAACGTGGGGATATCGACGAAGGCGGCATGAGCTACCTGCAGAGCCTGCCGCGCCGCGTGGTGACGGTCTATCTGCCGCTGCTGGTGTTCGTCTTCGTGCTGTTGTTTCCGTTTTACTGGATGACGATCACGGCGGTTAAGCCCAATCTCGAGATGACCGACTATGCGCAGTTCAATCCGTTCTGGGTGGTGCATCCGACATTGGAGAATATCCGCTATCTCCTGTTCGAGACCTCCTATCCGGGCTGGCTGCTCAACACGATCATCATCTCGACCGCCGCTACTTTCCTGTCGCTGCTGGCGTCGGTGTTCGCCGCCTATGCGATCGAGCGGCTGCGGTTTTCCGGGGCGCGGCAGGTCGGCCTCGGCATCTTCCTCGCCTATCTGGTGCCGCCCTCGATCCTGTTCATTCCGCTGTCGGTAATGGTGTTCAACCTCGGGCTCTACGACACGCCCTTCGCGCTCATCCTTACCTATCCAACCTTCCTGGTGCCGTTCTGCACGTGGCTGTTGATGGGTTACTTCCGCTCCATCCCGTTCGAACTGGAAGAATGCGCGCTGATAGACGGAGCGAGCCGGTGGCAGATCCTCACCAAAATCGTGCTGCCGCTCTCGGTGCCGGGCCTGATCTCCGCCGGCATATTCGCCTTCACCCTGTCATGGAACGAGTTCATCTACGCGCTGACATTCATCCAGTCCTCGGAAAACAAGACCGTGCCGGTGGGTGTGCTGACCGAGTTGGTGCGCTCCGACGTCTACGAATGGGGGGCGCTGATGGCGGGAGCGCTGATCGGCTCGCTGCCGGTGGTGGTGCTCTATTCGTTCTTCGTCGAGCACTATGTCTCGTCGATGACCGGCGCGGTGAAGGAGTGACGCGCCGGCTCACGCAAGGCGACCGGCGCGGTCAGATCGCGCCGATGATGCCGCCGTCGACGCGGATGTTCTGGCCGGTGATGTAGCCCGCACCTTCGGAAGCGAGGAAGGCGATGGTCGCGGCGATCTCCTCCGACGTGCCGTAGCGCTGCATCGGCACGCTGTCGCGGCGCTCCTCGGTGGCCGGCAGGCTGTCGATCCAGCCGGGCAGCACATTGTTCATGCGCACATTGTCGGCGGCGTAGGTGTTGGCGAAGATCTTGGTGTAGGCGGCAAGCCCGGCGCGGAACACGGCGGATGTCGGGAACATCGGGCTCGGCTCGACCACCCAGGCGGTCGAGATGTTGATGATGGCGCCAGCCCTCTGCTTGACCATCTGCGGCGCCACGATGCGCACCGGCCGGATGACGTTCATCAGATAGACGTCGAGACCGGTGTGCCACTGCTCGTCGGTGATTTCGAGGATCGGCGCGCGTGGCCCGTGGCCGCCGCTGTTGACCAGCACGTCGATGCGGCCGAAGCGCTCGAGCGTCAGATCGGCGAGCCGCTGCAGATCGTCATTCGACTGGTTGGAGCCGGTGACGCCGAGGCCGCCAAGCTCCTTGGCCAGAGCCTCGCCCTTACCGGAGGACGACAGGATCGCGACCTTGAACCCGTCCGCTGCCAGCCGCTTGGCCGCCGCCGCGCCCATACCGCTGCCACCGGCGACGACGACTGCTACTTTTTCTACACTCATCTCGATTTTCCTTCGCACGGGTTGGCGGGACTCTGAAGCCCATGTTTCCGACCTTCGAGCAATGCTATAAACGGTGTTGCCATCTGGTTCGAACCAGAAAGCCTGAAATCAAGCTGTAGAAAAACTCCTGCATGCCTGAAGCCTTCCTGAGCCTGCCACCATTGAATGCGCTGCGTGCCTTCGAAGCCGCCGCGCGTCATCTCAACTTCCGCATCGCCGCCGAAGAGCTGAACGTGACGCAAGGGGCGGTGGCGCAGCATATACGCGGGCTGGAGGCCGATCTCGGCACAAAACTCTTCGACCGGCTGCCGCGCGGCCTGGCGCTGACCGATGAGGGCCGTGCCTATATGCCCAACATCCGCCGCGCCTTCGAGCTGATCTCGGAGGCCACCTTGCTGCTGCGGCCCGAACCGGCGCGGCTGACGATCAGCGTCACGCCGAGCTTTGCCACCAAATGGCTGATCCCCAAACTGCCGGAGTTCGTCGCGCACAACCCGCTGGTCGATTTGCGAATCCTGGCCAGCGAAAGCCTGTCGAGTTTTCAGGCCGATGGCGTCGACATTGCGGTCAGGCAAGGCCGCCTGCCCTCCGGCGCCGGCCTGATGGTGGATCTTTTGTTTCCACAGCAGATCATCGCCATCTGCAGCCCTGCCCTGCTGCCGACCGGCGCGAACGAGATCGCGGCGGCCGATATCCAGCATCACGTCCTGCTGCACGACGCGCACAATCTGTGGCCGGAATTCATGGAGAGAGTACTCGGCCTGAGGATGGCCACCGAGGCCAAACGCATGCGCTTCAACCAGACAGGCCTCGCGATCGACGCCGCCATTGCCGGCCAGGGCATCGCGCTGGCCAGCCGGTTTCTCGTATCCGCCGACATTGCCGCCGGCCGGCTGGTGCAGCCGATCAACGCGGAGATGCGGGGGACGCACGATTTCTATGTCGTGATGCCGCGCAAGCAACGGCACCCAGAACCGACGCAAGCCGTGCGGCAATGGCTGCTGGATGAGGGCGATGCGGCGCGGCTGTGATGGATAGCCGATCTCGCCGCAAGGCGGGAGATCCGCAGCTTGGCCGACGCCGCCCCTTCAGCCTCGCCGAGCAATGTCGGCCGCCACTGCCTTCGCCTCGCGTCCAATTTCCCTGAGCAGACCGGTGACCGGATTGTAGAAGCCGACGAGGTAGAGGCCGAGTTGCGAGGCGCGGGCGTTGACGCCACTGCGCTCCGGCTGCAATTCCACGGGCAGAAACTTTTCGTAGCCCGGGCGATAGCCGGTGGCGAGGATGACGGCGTCGAAATTTTCCTGACTGCCGTCGGTGAACGCAGCGCTGCGCTCGGTGAAGCCCGCTATGTCGGGCGCGATCTTGATGGCGCCTTTGGTGATGGCGTCGACCGTGCCGACGTCGATGACCGGGATGCGGCCGACTTCGTCGATCTGTTGCAGGATGCCCTGCTTCGGCCTGACGATGCCGTATTTCTCGAGCTTGCCCAGCGCGAAATCGAGGATGATCGGAAACATCCAGTCGTTCAGCGCCTGCGGCATTGGCCGGCTGGCGATGCCGACCATCTGGATCGGCACGCCAAACAGCTGGCGCGGCACGATGTGGACGCCCTTGCGCACCGAAATGGTCGGACGCGCGCCACTTTCCGCCAAGTCGAGCGCGATCTCGGCGCCGGTGTTGCCCATGCCGACGATCAGCACCGAGCGGCCGGCAAAAGGCGCCGCTTGCGTATAGTCGGCGCTGTGCAGCACCTCGCCCTTGAAAGCCTCGATGGCAGGGAGCCGGGGGATGATCGGCTCGGCATTGTTACCGCTGGCGATAACGACATGGCGCGCCTTGAGGTTGTCCGATCCTGTCTCGACCAGAAAACCGCCGTCCCCGAGGCGAATGGCTTTCACCGTCACACCGAAGCGCGGGCGCAGATCGAATTTTTCCGCGTAGTCGTCGAGATAGCGGACCACCATTTCGCGCGGCACGTAGCGCGGATAATTTTTGGGAAAGGGCAGGAACGGCAGCGACGAGAACGACTTGACCGTATGCAGATGCAGCCGCCGATAGTGCCGCCGCCAGGCGGGCGCGATCTCCTGCGATTTTTCGAGCAGGATGAAATCCACTCCTGCCCGCTTCAGGCAGGCACCGACCGCAAGGCCGGCGGGCCCGGCGCCGACAATAACGACAGTGGTGTCCAAGCGATTCTCCTCCCGCTAGCTCCTTAGGCTACGTGTAGAAGCGCAGGCGGGACAAGGCGCGCCTCACCTTCTCCCCTTGTTGGAGAAGGTGGATCGGCGCGCTAGCGCCGAGACGCCTTCGCATCGCGGCGCGCACGCTGCGCATCCTGTCCGGTCTCGGCTCACCCCCGGTGACGAATGTCTATCCCGGCAATCGCCCATGCTGTCGGACGGGCTGCCTGTCGCCGGCCGCACCGCGGTCGAAGAGCTCTACGTGCATGGCGGCATGGGGCCCAATCGGCATGCATGCCGCCCCCGCCACCGCGCGCTGGCTGGAAGAGGCCGTGGTTCGGGCGATGGCAATCCGAAGCAGACATGGCTCCGGCCACAGCGATTTGCGGGATGGGAAGGGTGAGGCTGCGCGACGTCGTGTCGATCTAGCCCGCCATCGGCCCGAAGGGAGGGCTGGCCTTGCTCGCTAGCCGATATGCTCGGCGCGCAGCTTCTTCTTTATCTGCTCCATGCCCGCCTCGCCGCCCGCGGCCAGTTCGTCGGCGATCCTTGCCAGCTCGTCATCGGCGTTGCGGTACTTGCTGCCCCAGGCGCCGAGCGTCGCCAGCACCGGCAACAGGTCGATGCCCGCCTCGGTCAGCTTATAGATCGCCTTGAGCTTGTGCGTGGGGTCGTCGCTTCTTGTGACGATGCCCTCATCCTGCAAGGTCTGCAGCCGCTCGGCCAGGGTGCGCGACGAGATGCCTTCGCCTGATAGCAGGAACTCCCGGAAGTGCCTTTTTTCCGCGAAAATCATGTCGCGGATGATCAGCAGCGTCCAGCGGTCACCGAGCAATTCGAGCGACAGGCTGATGGGACAGCCGGATCTTTCCCTGGTCGACATTTAAATGCTTCCATTTTTAAATCACTTTACTATTGACATCATTTTTCACTCATGTCAATGGTTCCGAAAGTAAAGCAATAACCAACGCCGCCTGACCTGGCGCTGGTGACACCAGAGCTCAATCAGGAGAACGACGATGAGAAAACTGATCCTGCAGATGCAGATATCGGTCGACGGTTTTGTCGGCGCGGCCGGCGATGAGCACTGGCAGCTCTGGGAATGGGGCGCCAACTGCCCGTGGGACGACGACTTGAAGCAGGATTTCAACGCGGTGTTCGCCGGCATCGACACCATTCTGCTCAGCCGCAAGATGGCCGAAGAAGGCTATCTAACCCATTGGGGCAATGCGGCAAAAAACTATCCGCGCGATCCCTTCTACGCCTTTGCGCAGCGCATCGTCGAGGCGCGCAAGGTGGTGCTGAGCGACAAGCTCGCGGCATCGCGGTGGGAGCGCACGACGCTTGCCAGCGGCGACCTGCCGCGCGAGGTCAAGGCGCTGAAAGCTGAAGGTGAAGGCGACATGGCGGTGTTCGGCGGCGCCGGCTTTGCCTCGGCGCTGATTGCAGCGGGACTGGTCGATGAGTTCCAGCTGTTCATCAATCCGGCCGCGCTGGGCGACGGCGAGCGGATTTTCGACCGTGGCGGCTTCCGGAAATTGCGCCTGCTCGGCTCTAAAGCCTATGCCTGCGGAATGGTGGTGAACCGCTACGCGCCGCCAATGTGAAGCAGTTCAGCGATTGAATCCGTGGACCGCTTCAACTCTTTGTTTTTACGAGAACTCCGGACGGATCACCGCAACCCACTCCTCGTGAACCTGCGCTAGAAATTGATCTCGACCGAAGCGGCACTTCGCTTTGCCGGCCCGTGAAACACCGCCTCGATGTTGTTGCCGTCGGGGTCGAGCAGGAAGGCGGCGTAATAGCCGGGGTGGTAGGGCCGCTCACCCGGCGCGCCATTGTCGGCCCCGCCGGCATCGAGGCCGGCCCTATAGAAGGCATCGACCATGGCGTTATCCCTGGCCTGGAAGGCCAGATGATGGCGCCCGGTCAGTTGTCCCCTCGCCGCCCGGCTGTCGAGGCTTGAGATGAACAGCTCGTCGGCCCAGAAATAGTCCTCGGCCTCGCCGCCGATCGGAATGCCGAGCATCTTGAAGACGGCTTCATAGAAGCGCCGGCTCGCCGCGAGGTCCCTGACCACCAGCTGGACGTGGTCGATGAGGCGGCCGCGATGCAGTTCCATGAGCGATATCTCCCGTCGCGAGACCACAAAGCTAGTGCCGCGGAGCGGCTCGTCAATTCGGCAGTCTATCTTGTCGGCGCGCTTGGCAGCCTTACGCCCCTGCTTTTGTCATATCCGCATGGACTTCCACGCAGACCGGATAAAAAATGCAACCGGATTGTCGGATTCGAAATCCCGCCAACGTCCTTCGGACGCAAGCGGCGCAACGGAGCTGGAGCGAGTGGCGCCGCATCGAAACCGATCTCGGGAGAAGAGCATGAACAATTCCTACCGTTGGGTGATCGTCGCGTGCGGCGCGCTGATGACCTGTGTGGCGCTCGGCGCGATGTTTTCGCTGGCGATCTTCCTCGAGCCGATGGCGCTCGACACCAACTGGTCGCGAACCGGCATTTCCAGCGCCATGACGCTGAATTTCTTGGTGATGGGTGCAGGCGGTTTCGCCTGGGGCGCCATCTATGACCGTGTCGGCGCCCGCCCGGTGGTTTTTGCCGGCGCGGTGCTGCTCGGCCTGTCGCTGGTGGTGGCGAGCCGAGCCCAATCGCTGCTAGTCTTCCAGCTGAGCTATGGCGTCATCGTCGGGCTGGCGGCCAGCGCCTTCTTCGCGCCGATGATCGCGCTGACCACCGCCTGGTTCGAGACCCATCGCAGCCTGGCCGTGTCGCTGGTCTCGGCCGGCATGGGCGTGGCGCCGATGACCATCTCGCCCTTCGCGCGCTGGCTGATCACCGCCTACGACTGGCGCACCGCCATGTTCGACATCGGCATCATGGCCTGGGTGCTGTTGCTGCCGGCCGTCTTCCTGGTGCGCCAGCCGTCGACGGCGGTCGCGGCAGCGGATGGCAGCGCGCCCGCGCCTGCCGCGGCCCCCGGCATGTCAGTCGGCCAGGCGCTGCGCTCGCCGCAATTCCTGGTGCTGGGCATGACCTTCTTCGCCTGTTGCGCGGCGCATTCGGGGCCGATCTTCCACATGGTGAGCTATGCCATGTCGTGCGGCGTGGCGCCGATGGCAGCCGTGTCGATCTACAGCGTCGAGGGCCTTGCCGGCCTTGGCGGGCGCGTGCTCTACGGCGTGCTCGGCGACAGGTTGGGCGCCAAGCCGGTGCTGATCGTGGGCCTCGCCATCCAGGCGGTGGTGATCGCCGCCTATCTCGCCGTCGGCAATCTCGAGCAGTTCTATCTCCTGGCGATCATCTTCGGCGCCACCTATGGCGGCGTCATGCCGCTCTATGCGGTTCTGGCGCGCGACTATTTCGGGCCGCGCATCATCGGCACGATACTTGGCGCCGCGACCCTGTTGTCCAGCCTCGGCATGTCGTTCGGCCCGCTCGCCGGCGGCATGATCTTCGACGCCTATGCCAGCTATTCCTGGCTGTTCATCGGCTCGGCGCTGATCGGCCTCGGTGCTGCCGGCATCGCCATCGCCTTCCCGCCGCAGCCCGGCCGAGAGAGGCTGCAGGCGGCATGAGCGAAATTTCCCCTCGAGGGGAAATACTCATCACCCTGTCCCCGTTCCCGAGCGCAGCTCTTCCCTGCCCTCGTCGTCGCGGCTGAGCCTGGCGTCCGAGATCAGCACCACCGGGCATTGGCAGCGCTGCAGCACGCCGGTAGTCGTCTCGCCGAAGAAGAGTTCCTCGCCAGGGCGCCGCGCCACGCCCATGACGATCAGCGCCGCCCCCCTGCCGGCCTGGCGGGCAATGGCATCGGCGGCGGCGGCCCGGCTGCGGATGGCCGTCTCGATCTCGACGCCATAGCGGTCGGCTAGTGCGACGGTATCCTTCAGCACCGCCTCCCTGCGGCGATGCGAGACAGTGTCGCGCGGTTCGTCGCGGCCGACGCGCGCGACATAAAGTATCTTGACCCGCGCACCCGTGACCGCTGCAATCGCCAGCGCCATTTCGGCACCCCGGCGGGCGATCGCGGTGCCGTTGACCGGAACCAGAATCTTCCCGCCTTCAGGTCCTAGCCTTGGCTGCTGGCGGCCGGCGCGGGGCGCCTTCAGCACCAGGCATAGCGGGCCCTCGAAGGCGCCGGCGATCTCATTGATGCGGCGGGCAAACCCACCTTTCGACGTGACCGCGCGGCCGAGCCCGATCAGCAGCAGCCCATAGCCTTTGCGCGCCTCCTTGGCAACCGTTTCGGCCGAAAGCTCGGCCTCGTGGCGCCGCGTGACAGGCGCCGCGCGGGCCAGCTCCTCGTCCGAACTCCTGGCGGCCTCGCGGCTGTCCTCGGCACCCTTTTCGATCGGCTCGAGCTTCGCATCCGTGCCGGGCTCGGCCTCCTCCCCCTCGCCTCGGGCATGCAGCACCGTCGTCGGCCTGCCGGCGCCCACGACTCCTGCGAGGTAAGCGGCAAAGCGGCCGACAACGCCCTCATCGGTCACCACCAGCAGTCGTTCCAGATTGGCGATGAAGCCGCGTTGGTCGATCTCCTCGCGCTCCAGACGCTTCTTCTCGTTCTCGCCCATCGGCAAGCGGCCGAGTGCCCAACGCAAGGTCGGCGGCATGGCGAGCGTGGTGATGACGGCCATGGTCACGATCATGGTGAAAAGATTGTGCGACAGAACGCCGATCGACAGGCCAATAGAGGCGACGATGACTTCGGTCGAGCCGCGCGCGTTCATGCCGCAACCGACGGCGATGCCTTCCTTGCGGCTCATGCCGGCAAGCTCGGCGCCGATGAAGGCGCCGGCGAATTTGCCGAAGCTGGCGATCAGCACCAAAGCGGCCGTGAGTAGCGCAAGCTCGTGGTCGACAAGCACGGTGAGATCCGCCGAAAGGCCGGCGACGCCGAAGAAAACCGGCATGAACAGCGCCATGATGACGCCGCGCAATTGCCCTTCGATATGACGCGACAGGATCGGCGATTCCCCAACCAGTATGCCGGCGACGAAGGCGCCGAGCACGGTGTGGACGCCGATCAGATCGGTGATCAGCGCCATTGCGCCCATGATGGCGAGAATGACGGTGACGACGGCGTATTCGCTGCGGAACGTATCGTTGGTCCAGCGGATGGCGTCGAAGACGATGCGGCGGCCAATCGTGAAGGAAAACCCCATGAAGGCGGCGACGCCGACAATGGTGAAGGCAAGGCTGCCGAGCTCGATGCGCCCCTTGGTGGCGATGCCGATGGTGATGGCGATGATCACCCAGCCGATCGTGTCCTCGATGATGGCCGACGAGACGATGATCTGACCGAGATCGCGGCGCATGAAGTTCATCTCGCGCACCACCATGGCGACGATCTTGACCGAGGAGATCGACAGCGCCGTGCCGAGGAAGAGGCCGGCGACAATGCGCTCGGTTCCGTCGGCCAGCAGCGAGGCCGGCATGAACTGTGCGGCGGTGAAGCCGAGCGCGAAAGGCACGGCGACGCCCGCGGCGGAGATGGAAAAGCACGCACGGCCGACCCTGCGCACCAGCCGCAGATCCGTCTCCATCCCGGTGAGCAACAGAAGCATCAACACGCCGAGCTGGGCGATGGCGCTGATCATGCTCTTTTGGGTGGCGTCGCCTGAAAAGATCACGCGTTCTGCTTCCGGCAATAGCCAGCCGAGCAGCGATGGCCCGAGCAGGATGCCGCCGATGAGCTGACCCATCACCGCCGGCTGGCCGAGACGCTCCAGCAATTCGCCGATGCCGCGGCCGACGAGAAGCAGAAGGAGGATTTCGAGAACGAAAATGCCCTCGCTGGACATGCCGGTCTTTTCGGCTGCCAACGATGCGGCCGGCATGAATGCGAAAGCTGCCGCGGCAAGCCCGATCGAGCGGCCCCGGTTGACCACGAAGGACATGCACCCCCTCATTGTGCCCGCTATAACGTTTTGAGGGCGAGATCGGTTGCACGCCACGCTCCCTTGGCGCGCCGCAGGTTCCTCCTTACCTGAATCGCATAACGGGCCTATCTGACTGCGGATAAACCGCCGAGACCCGGGCCGGCGACGGAACATTTTCAACCAATTGCGCGTTGCGCGGATGGGGATGACCGGCGTCGTTTCGGCCGGCCATGGCGTTGGGAGGCGCGTGGCAAGGGATGTCCCAGGTCAAGACCGTGAAAACCGACGAAGCGGCTGCAGCGCCGCGGGCCTCTGATGCGTTCGCGCTGAAGCTCACCTCATCGGAATTCGTGGCCACCATGTCGCATTTCCACCGCGCCGAAATCGCCCGCATGGCCGGCTGGCGCGACCGGCTGGACCGTACCAGCAACTGGGTGATTACTGTCGTCGCCGCCATGCTCTCAGTCTCACTCTCGACGCCCAGCGCCCATCACGGGGTGCTGCTCTTTGCCATGCTGCTGACCACGCTGCTGCTATGGATCGAGGCGCGGCGCTATCGTTTCTTCGACGTCTACCGGGCCAGGGTGCGCCAGTTCGAGCGCTATTATTTCGCGCAGATTTTCTCGCCGCAGCCCGACTACGCCTCCAACTGGCTGGCCATCGTCGGCGAAGGCCTGCGTTCGCCGCGTTTCCTGATCTCGCAACGCGCGGCGTTGGTGCGCCGGCTGCGCCGCAACTACATTTTCATGTACACGATCCTGATGCTGGCGTGGGTGCTGAAGATCACGACGCCCAGTCTGCAGCGCGAAGGGTCGCCGATAGGCTTCGGCGCGTCATTTCTCGACGCCGCGCGCGTGGCGCAGCTCGGCCCGGTTCCAGGCATCTATGTCGTGTGCATGGTCGGGCTATTCTATGTCGGCCTACTCGCAGCCGCTTTCCTCATCTCAAGCGACGAGGGCGAGCTTTCGCATGGCACCGTGCATGTCTAAGAGCGGCCTCGAAAAGCGCAATCTGCCGCGGTGATCTTCAGCAGACATTGTCGACCATCAGGGCGGTCGCTTCCGACCGGCTTGCGGCTTCCTCAACCGGAAGCCGTGCGCGATGGCGCTTGTAGGCGGTGAGCGCGATGACCAGCACGCAGCATACGGCGTTCAGCCAGTTGATCGCCGCCAGAGCGGGATCGTTCAGATTGATGTGGGCGTACAGTCCCGTCGTGGCGTTGGCGCCTGTCCACAACAGCCAGGAAGCGTAGGAAATCGCCGACGCCCCGTGCCTGTCCCGGGCCACCCGCACGATCTGCGGCAGGTAGGACACCACGCGCAAGCCATTGAAAATAGTGAAGAGATAAAAAGACAGATCTGCAAGTGTCATCCGAAACCCCTGTCATGGCCGGACGTCCCATAGCGTTCCTTGCAGTGGCGGCATGTGAGCCCGTTCACATGCCGGCTTCGATTTTCCTGTTGCGGCCCGGCACCCGGATTCTTTCGCCATGTGGGCGTTCGCCGTGAGCCAGCCCGACGAGGTCGACATGAACCAGATCCTGTTTCGGCCGACGGCGCGGGAGTACTAAACAGATCTCGTGCTTGGGCAAAGTTCGGGTTGACCGCTGCCAAGAGCGCGGCGACTATCCCTGCAACGTGCAGGAGGACATGAGAATGGACGAACCCGATCGCTGGCGGCACATGGCGAGCGCGCCCAAGGACGGCAGCCGCATCCTGGTCACGGTCAGGCCATCGGAACAGGGGCCGGCCGAGGTCGACCTCGCTTACTGGTCGCGCGCCGACCAGTTCGGCACGGAGGGCTGGCGCTCTTCCGATTCGTCGCCAGGACGGGTGATCGAATACCCCGAACCGGAGTTGAAATGCTGGATGCCGCTGCCGACGGCCAATCTGAGCCGGGCTTCAATGCCAAGTCCGTGGCAAGGCGAAGACGTCCCGCTGCTCGACGGCTCCGGGATATGATCTCGGCGGGATGACCGTAGGAAATACGCTGCCGGCCCAATACTTGACGGCCTTACTTCGGCCGACGCACTGATCGCACCATGCCGCCGGGGCCGCTGCCGCAGAAGAAGCGGTCGCCGCCGTCGGATTCGAGCCCGGAAACGCCCACCCCTGCCGGCATGTCGAGCCGTTCCAGCACCTTTCCGCTTTGCGGATCGACGCGCCGGACATCGCTCTGGTCGCCTTCCCAGGTGCCGTGCCAGAGCTCGCCATCGACCCAGGTCACTCCGGTGACGAAGCGGTTTGAGTCGATGGTCCGCAGGATTTTCCCGGTCTCGGGATCGATCTGGTGGATCTTGCGCTCCCGGTTCTGCCCCACCCAGAGCGTGCCCTCGGCCCAGGTCATGCCGGAATCGCGGCCGCCGCCGGGCGCCGGGATGGTGGAGAGCACCTTGCCGGTATCCGGGTCGATCTTCTGGATGCGGTCCCCGGCGAGCTGAAACAGATGCCGGCCGTCATAGGCGGTGCCGGCATGGGCGGCGACATCGATCGAGCGCAGCGTCTCACCGCTTGCCGGATCGAAGGCGGTCAGCCGCTCGCCCGCGGCAAACCAGACATTCTGCCCGTCGAAGCTCACGCCATGCACGGTGTCGACATCAGGAAAGGGCCCGTATTCGCGCAGGATTTCCGCTGATGAATGTTTCATGTCCTGGTCCTCGATCATGGTCACCTTTCCTACCCGTTCGGCAGCGGCGACGGGAGTAACAAGGTGGTCGTGAAACCAGCGACCGGCGGCGTCATCCAGCGCCGCGCCCGGCCGTGGCCGAAGGACTGCACTTTGCCGGTCTCGGCCAACTGCTCGAGCGCCCGCTGTACGCTGCGCTGTCCGGCGCCCAGCGCCAGCGCCAACGCCGAGCTGGCCCAGGATTCACCATCAGCCAGGAAGGCCAGCACCGCGGCGTGCCGCTCCTCGATCGGCCGCGCCAGCACCGCCACGGAGCCTGCTTCGCGCGGCTTTAGCGCAAAGCCCTGGCTGGTCGCGCCTATGCCCGCCAGCGGCCGCAATTCGGCTCGGAGCCGGCCGATCTCGACCCGCAGCCTGGCGCGATGCGATTCATCGGCATGCCGGCCGCCAAAGGCGCGGGCAATCAGCGTCGCCCTCGGCACATCCGCCGGCCAGGCTTCGGCAAGCGCGCGCGCCAGCGCAAACAGCACCGGCCGCGTTGCCAGCGAGATCGTTGCTTCCTGCTTGTGCACGATATAGCGGAACGTATCGACGACCAGCGCGCGTGACGCCTGCAGCGCCTCGACCTCTTCGAGCAACAGCGGATGCTCCTCGCCGCCTGCGATCAGCCGCGCCGCCGGCGTCTCCAGCGCCAGGAAGGCGCTGTCGACCTCCGCCATGAGACCCGGAATGCCGGCCCGGCGGGCGGCATGGCGCGCCCACTCAAGGGCTGCGCGCGCGGCCTTCGTCTTCAGGCGCCGCATGGCGATGCCGGCAACCGCGAGTTCATGCGCGGCGCGTGAGGCCGGCGGAAGCGGCGACGGATCGAGCCCAGCCAGCACGTCTTCAGCTTCGTCGAGGCGGCCGATCAGCAGCAGGCGGCGCACTTTGAGATGCCCGGCATGCGCCGCGTTCAGCCGGTCGCCATGCTTTTCCAATGTCGACCGCGCCGCGTCGAGCGCCTTGGACGGCCAGCCGAGATCACGCGAAACAAGCGCGATCTCGGCTTCGGCGACAACGCACCTGGCGCGCGCCACCGCCTCCTTTGGACCGAAGGCACGGCCGGCCCTACGCAACAGTACTTTGGCGCGATGGAAATCGCCGAGCTGCGCCATGGCAATGCCGCGCAACGCCAGCGCCGGGGCATCCTCGCGCAAGGCGACGCGGTCGAGTGCCGCCAGCGGGTTGCCCGCCGCCAGCGCCAGCCCTGCCGCGGTGATCAGCGAGTCCATGCAAATCCCGTCACATTTGTAACTCCCACCGCTCCCCTTACCGGCCCTAACTTAAGTCACCACCGCCAAGCAGCAAGCCGCGGACGGCGACCTAGCCATCTGGACTGGTTGAAGACGCCCAGGCCTGCGTTGGCGGCAATATTCGCATTCGCTAGCCTGAGCATCTCAGACAGTCGCGTTAAGCTTCTCAATAAGGAAAAACCGACCATGCCTGCTTCCGAGGACTTCGAGCCCACCGTGCGGCCTCGCCACCCCTGCTGCGGTGGCCCGCCTGCAAATGCCGTCACATTTGTAACTCCGCCCTCGCCGCCTCGCGGCCCTAGCCTGCCTCACGATCAACAGGCAACGACAAGCCACAACGGCTCAACAACTGGCAAAGGAAACAAGCAATGACCAAGCACGTGGCAATGAAGACCCCACCGGTCGTTTCAAGGCAGGAATGGGAAGCCGAGCGCGAAAAGATGCTGGTGAAGGAAAAGGCAACGATGCGCGCCAGGGACGCGCTGTCGGCCGAGCGCCGGCGCATGCCATGGATGGAAGTAGACAAGGCCTACGTGTTTGAGGGTCCCAACGGCAAAGCGAGCCTGCTCGATTTGTTCGAGGGCCGGCGGCAGTTGATCGTCTACCGCGCCTTCTACGAACCCGGCGTCCACGGCTGGCCCGAACATGCCTGCCGCGGCTGTTCGCTCGGCGCCGACCAGGTCGGCCATCTCGCCCATCTGAACGCCCGCAACACCACGCTTGCCTATGCCTCCCGCGCGCCGCAGGCCGACATTGCCAGCTTGAAGCAGCGGATGGGTTGGGAGATGCCCTGGTACACAATCACCGACAGTTTCGACAAGGATTTCGGCGTCGACGAATGGCACGGCCACAACGTGTTCATCCAGGACGGCAAGAAAGTGTATCGCACCTACTTCATCAACAACCGCGGCGACGAGCAGATGGGCACGGTCTGGAGCTACCTCGACGCAACGCCGCTCGGCCGCCAGGAAATCTGGGAGGATTCGCCCGAAGGCTATCCGCAGACCGAGCTCTACAGCTGGTGGAACTGGCACGACAATTACGACGCCGCACCCGACAAGACGTGGGAGGAAGTGTCGGCGGCTGGCGAAGCCGCGTTCCGCAACAAGGACGGCAAGTAAGGACCTGGAGCGGCGCCCATCCAGCTTGGTTTCCTGTCCCTCACGGGACAGGAAACCCGGGCATTGATCATCAAGGGATTACGACCATGAGCGATATCGGCACAGGCACCGGCAGTGAGGTCCCTCAACGCTCCGATGCAGTTTCTCTCCGCACCGCCGACTGGCTGTGCCTCGCCGCGGCCCCTGTTTTCGCCGTGATGGCGCTGCTTACCTGCATTCACGCTGGCGACGGCGCCATGTCGTGCCTGGGGGCCGATGCCTCCCCGCTCACCGGCATGCCGCTGATGTATCTCTTGATGAGCGCCGTCCATCTGGCGCCTTGGCTGCGCGTGATTTCCGGCCGGCCGGTCCGGCGATAGGCTGGACCGCCGCCGCCATGCTAACGCTCTTTACGTCGGAGAGAGACTATGAAGCTGGTCAGGCTGAGAGCGCCGGGCGGGTTGGACAAGCTCGACCTGGTCGAGGAGGATCAGCCCCGGCCTGGGCCGGGAGAAATGCTGGTCAGGATTCGCGCCTGCGCGCTGAACATGCGCGACGATTTCGCCGTACAAGGCAAGGTGCCGCTCGCCGACGGCCGCGTGCCGCTGTCGGATGGCGCCGGCGAGGTGATCGCGATCGGTGACGGCGTCGACACGTTCAAGCCGGGCGACAGCGTCGTCAGTGTTTTCTACCCCTGGTGGCTGGCCGGCGACATGAGATCCGATACAAGCCGCGACATTCCCGGAGACAGTTTCGACGGCTTCGCCAGCGAGTATGTGTGCATGCCGGCGCAGGCCTTCACCAAGGCGCCGGCGGGCTATACGCATCTCGAGGCGGCAACGCTGACCTGCACGGGCGTCACCGCCTGGCGCGGCCTGGTGACATGCGGCAAGGTAAAGCCCGGCGACACGGTGCTGATCCTTGGCACCGGCAGCGTGTCATTGTTTGCGCTGCAATTTGCCAAGGCCGCCGGCGCAAGGGTCATCGCCACGTCGTCCGATGAAGAGAAGCTGGAGAAGCTCAGACGACTCGGGGCCGACAGCGTCATCAACTACAAGGCGGTGCCGGAGTGGGGCGGCAAGGCCAGGGAACTGACGGACGGACGCGGCGTCGACCATGTGATCGAGGTCGGTGGACCGGCGACGCTGGCGCAGTCGATAGCGGCCTGCCGGACAGGTGGGCATATCGCACTCATCGGCGTCCTGACCGGCTTTGCAGCAGAAGTGTCAGTCCCGGCGCTGTTTTCAAACCAGATCCGCATCAGCGGGATTTCCATCGGCAGCAAAGCCGACCAGCAGGACATGATCCGTGCCATAGAGGTCAACCGCCTGAAGCCCGTCATCGACAGCAGCTTTCCACTGCAGGACATCGCCGCCGCCTTCAGGCATTACGAAGCGCAAAGGCATTTCGGCAAGATCTGCCTCGAGCTTTAGACCCTGCGATCGGCATTCCTACCCAGCGGCCGGCGCCAGCGTCCCGCTTGCCATCAGGCCCCAGAGTTGATCGGCCGTCAGCTGTTTGGCCGAGCCGTCGTAAGCCACCCTGCCGAGGCTGAGCACGACGATCCTGTCGGCCAGCGCCCTGACCGTCGACAGGTCGTGCGTGACCAGGATGACGCCGGTGCCGCTGGCGGCGATCGAACGGATCAGCTTGACGACCTGCGCGGTCTGCTTGACGCCGAGCGCGGCGGTGGGCTCGTCGAGGCAGATCAGCTTGACGTGATCGGCAAGCGCGCGGGCAATGGCGATGGACTGCCGCTGGCCGCCCGACAGCGAGCGCACCAGAACGTTTTCGTCGCGAAGCGTGACGCCCAGCGCGGCAAGCCGGGCACGACACTGCTCGGCGGCCTTTCGGTCGTCGCGAACCGGGAAGACACCGAGCCAACGCCGCGTTTCCTCACGCCCGAGGATCATGTTGTGGGCGACGCTGAGGTTTGGGCAGAGCGCCAAATCCTGGTAGACCGTCTCCAGGCCGGCGCCGCGTGCATCCTGCGGGCTCCTGAAGGAAATCGGCTGGCCCTCGAGGGTCATCGCGCCGGCATCGGGCTGGATGGCGCCCGAAATAATCTTCACCAGCGTCGACTTGCCGGCGCCATTGTCGCCGAGCAGACAGACGATCTCGCCTTTGCCGACCGTGAAGCTCGCCTCTTCCACGGCCGTCAGCGCGCCGTAGGATTTGCGGGCGCCGGCAATCGAGAATGCCGGACCTTGCGGGGCTTCTGCATTGCCCGCCGTCACGGCAGGGCCGGCCGAGGCGACGGCACCATTGTCCGCCACCGTGAAGTTGGTCGCGGCCGCCCGAGCGCGCCGGCCGCGAAAACCGATCGCAGCCTGGTCGGCCACCAACGCCAGCAACAGCATGCTTCCCACCGAAATGGATTGCCACCATGATTGCAGGCCGACGAAGATCAGTCCTGCATTGAGGATGCCGATGGTGGCAACGCCGATGGCGATGCCGAGCGGCCGTCCGGAGCCGCCGGAAAACGCAACGCCGCCGAGGATCGCGGCGGTGAGCACGTCGAGCTCGAAGCGAACGCCGATGGTCGGCGTGATGCTGCCGAGACGACCGGCGATCAGAACCGAGACCAGGCCGATCAGCAAGCCATTGGCCGCGTAGAGGCTAACCACCGTGCGTCCCACAGGAATGCCGCAGAGTTCGGCCGCGCGCGGATCTCCGCCTATGGCGTAAAGCCTCAAGCCGGTGATCGTGCTGGTCAGGACAAAGGCTCCGGCGACAAAGACAGAGGCGGCGATGATCACGGTGTACTGGATGCCGAAGATCTTGCCCCGCCCCAATTCGAGCAGAGCCTCGGGAAAACCATAGACCGCGGTGCTGGAGACGACGAAGGCAAGGCCGCCATAGAGCGCCAGCATCGCCAACGTGACGATCAGCGGCGAGATGCTCAGCCTGCGCACCAGCAGACCGTTGAGCAGACCGAGCAAAAGGCCCAGACCCAGGCCGACGCAGATTGCCAGCAGCGCGCTCTGCGTCGCCACCGCAACCTTGGCGGTGATGATGCCGATCAAGGCGACCATGCTGCCGATGGAGAGGTCGACATAGCCGGCGATCAGCAGCGCGGAGGTGCCGAGCACGGCGATCAGGATCGAGGTCGAGTTGACGCCGATGACGACGAAATTGTCGAGGCTGAAGAACGATTTGTTCAACAGCGAGAAGGCGACGATCAAGCCCAGCGCGACCAGCGCCAGCCCGATGCGGCCAGACGCTTCGCCCGGTGCCTTGACGCCCGGCAGCAAGGATGAAAACCGGCCCGTTTGCAGCGGTGTCGTCCCCGTTCGAAGGCTGTCTGTGCTCATGCTTGCCTCTGCTGAAGCGGGCGGTTTCAGGTCAGGCTGAACCCGCCCCTATCGCGGGAAAAACGGGCGCTACTTTGCCTCGGACGACCAGGGGAAATTCACATACTGGTCGCGCGTATCGTAGCAGATGTTGCCGTACATCCTGAGATAGATGTCGCGGCGCTTCGGGTCCTTGTAGACCGCGGCCGGATCGGCCACGTCGGCCTCGTATTGGGCCATGTAGTCGCTGGTCAGCGCCACGGGGAGGATATCCATCGCCTGCGGGATGCTCTTGCCCTCCAGCCAGTCGGCGGCGTGCTGGCCCATGGCGTAGGCGAAGACCGGCGACGCCAGGCTGATGCTTGCCTTGTAGGGACCGCCGCCTTTCTTGATCGCGGCGACCGCCTCCGGCTCGCCGTCGATGCCGCCAAGGAACTGGTCCGGCCGCGCCTTGCCCGCCGCTTCCAGCGCAGCCAGCGCGCCGAGCACGACGGTGTCGGCGCCGAGCACGACATCGACGTCGGGATGGGCCTGGAGAATAGTGCTCATCGTGGCAAAGCCGCCTTCCTTGTTGACGGGATTGGGCGAGATGTCGGCGACGATGGTGACGCCTGGCATGGCCTTGAAGATGTCGCGCATGGCGGCAAAGCGCGGCGCCAGGAATTCCATGCTGTCATGCGACAGGATGACGACATTGGCCTTGCCGCCGAGCTTGTCCTTTATGTAGGCCGCGGCCGCTTCGGCCAGCACCTTGCCGGTCTCGTATTGCGGCGCGTTGAGCAGCGACGTCGCCGGCGGCGGCACGATGGTGCCGACATAGGCGCCCGACCAGATAAGCTCCTGCAGGCTGCGGCTCATCGAGGCCGGGTCCACGGGGGCTGCGACCAGACCGCCGATCTTGGAGGCGAGAAACAATTGCACCTGCTCGACCCCCTTGGCGGCGTCATTGTTGGCAAGCGCGCGGCGATATTCCAGGCCGCGATCCTTGGCGGCGGCGGCCAGGCCGCGGTCGACGCCCTGCATGAATTCACGCTCGTTGTCCTGCGCGAAGGCCAGCACCTTGCTCAGGCCGGGCGGTGGGCTGCAGGCCGGCGCCTTCGGGTCGAACGGCGCAAATACCGCCGGCTTGGTGAGCCCGGCCGGGCCGTCCTGCGCGCTTGCCAGGACGGTACCGCCCGCGAGCACAGCGGCAACGCCGAGCAGCGTCGCCAGCATCATGTTCCTGTCAGATCGCATTTTACTTCCTCCCTGTCGTTGTTTGTTGCCGCGCTTCGTAAGCCTCGCGGTCGCTACTCTTCCCAGTCTCCCCAGATACCCACCTTCCCGCTTGCAAGTCAAAAGTTTTTCCAGTGGAATTAATTAATCAGAGATAGTCGGGTGACTCGCCCACGCGATCACGCCTTGGCGATCAGCGACTGGACGGCTTTGGCCAATTCCGTGCCGAGCACGCGATGCGCGTCGCTGTCGAGGTGAATGCCGTCTACCGCGCTCGATTCGACGACGTCGCCGGCGTTGAAGAAGGCGGCGCCGGCGCGCCGGGCCGCATCGCGGAACAGGCCGGCAAAGTGCATCGACTTTGAAGCGCCGCCCAGGAACATCTGGCCGAACCAGTCGACCTCCAGCATCGGCGGCGGCGCTACTATCAGGACCGCGGGCGCCACGCCCGCGGCGCCAGCTTCGCTGCGCAGCACAATTCTGGCCAAGATCTCAATAGAATCAGCGACATCATTCGGCGTTACCGAGAACCTATGCTTGAGATCGTTGGTGCCGAGCATCAGGATGACGAGGTCGAGCGGCATATGCGTTTCCAGGCACACCGGGAGCGATTTGAGCCCGTTCTTGTGGAGACCTTCGATCGGATCGTCGTGCACGGTGGTGCGCCCGCCCTGCCCTTCTTCGATCACATCCCATCCGCTGCCGAGCTGGCGGCGCATGATGCCCGGCCAGCGCCGGTCGGGCGTGAAGCGGCGCCGTCCGACGCGGGCCAGGGTGGGAATGGCGCCATAGGTATTGGAATCGCCAAAGCACATGATTGTCCGGGTCTGCGTCACGGCATTGCTCCTCCAGGCTTGCATACTTTGAACGACAGCAGGCCGGCCGGCGTCAACTACATTTTTCCATCGGGTGGATTTAAGTGTTGCCTTGCCGTGCCCGCATTGCTACGTCAGCGCCTTGATCGGCTCGCCTTGCGGCCAACCTCCTTGCGCAGGGGAAAGCGTGACCGGCACCAGCTTCTTCAGTCTCGAAAAGATCGCCGAAGGCCGCAGCGGCGGAACCACGCAGGCCGAGAGCCGCGTCTACAACGAACGCCTGATCGTCTCGCTGATCCGCCGGCACGGCCAGCTGGCAAAGACCGATTTGACGCGGCTGACCGGGCTGGCCGCGCAAACCATCACCACCATCGTCAACCGCGCCGCCGACAACAAGCTGCTGCTGCGCCTGGAGCCTTTGCGCGGACGGCTGGGGCAACCCTCGGTTCCCTTTGCGTTGAACCCGAAAGCCGCCTATGCCTTCGGCCTCAAGGTCGACCATCGCAGCGCCGATGTCGCGCTGGTCAATTTCGTCGGCGACGTGATCGCGTTCGAACGCACGCTGTTCGACTATCCGACGCCCGTCGAGGTGATGAAATTCGCCAGGGGCGCCATCGCGCGCATGTGCCGCAAGCACAAATCGATAGAGAAAGACCGCATCGCGGGTCTTGGCATCGCCTCGCCATTCCATCAGTGGAACCTGAGCGAAGAGGGCGCGGTGCCGGCGAGCAGGCTGGATGCCTGGAAGGAAATCGACATTCGCGCCGAACTGGACCGGGCGTTCGACTGGCCGGTGTTCCTCTACAACGACGCCACGGTGTCGGCCGCGGCCGAACTGATGTTTGGCGCCGGCGGATCCCGCGCCGACTTTCTCTACGCCTATGTCGGGCACTTCATCGGCGGCGGCCTGGTGCTCGATCATCACTTGTTCCCCGGCCGCAACAAGCTGGCCGGGGCGCTGGGCGACATGCCGGTGCCCGCGCCGGGGCGCAAGGGCGACCAGATGACGCCGTTGCTGCGCGTCGCTTCGCTGCATTCGCTGGCCGGCAAGCTCAACGTCCAGGACAATGGGGGCGAGGACGCCGGCCGCATCTGGTCGTCGCCCGACGACTGGGGCGACCTTGGAGAGCCGCTCACCGCGTGGATCGATGAGGTTTCGGACGGGCTTGCCTATGCCGCCCGCAGTGCCGTTGCCTTGCTCGACATCGACAATGTGGTGATCGACGGCGCCATACCGAATGGCGTGCGCAAGGAGATCGCCAAGGCCATGCGCAGAAAGCTGGCACGGATCCTTGTCGATCGCCCCGAGCCGTTCTCCGTCATCGAGGGGACGTTTGGCCATCTCGGCCCCGTTATCGGCGGCGCCAGCATTCCGTTGCTGGTGAAATATTCGAACGACAAGGAACTGCTCTTCAAGGAATAGGCGCGCAGCCGCCGGCACCAGGCATTTCCCCAAAGCAGCGAACTGTGAGACTTGTCACATACCTGCTCGTGAAGCGCGTGCTACTTGCACTCTGCGGTCGGTCGACGCCGAAAGAAATCGCCTGCCATGGTCTGGCGGTGACGGGCCTTTCACTTTATGCTGTGGCAGGTTGCATACTCTCAACGGACCTTGATGCCGCAAGCGGTGTTCTCGTCGGCGTCAGGCCGCGACCAGGAGTTTTGTCATGCTCCGACTTTGCGGATTCATCGCGGCCTTCATCCTTGCCGGCCTCACAAGCTTTGAGGCCTGCGCCGATCGAAGGGTCGCGCTCGTCATCGGCAATTCCGATTATCGCGACATCCCGGCGCTGAAGAACCCGGCCAAGGATGCCCAGGACGTATCAGCCACGTTCCGGCTGGCGGGCTTCGAGGTTTTCGTCGCCGAGAATCTCACCAAGCAGCAGTTCGAAGGCCAGTTCCGGGACTATCTGGCCGCCGCCGACGGCGCCGATCTCGCCGTCGTCTACTATTCCGGGCACGGCTTTCAGATCGGCGGCGAGAATTTCCTGATACCGGTCGACGCCTCGTTGAAGAAGGCGGCCGATATCGAGGTCCAGGCCATCAAGCTCAACGACGTGCTGGAGCAGCTGCGCTCGAAGTCGAAGATCCAGGTGATCATCCTCGATGCCTGCCGCAACAATCCCTTCCCGCGCAACAATTACTGGCTGCGCGACCAGCTTGTCACCGCCGGCAATACCGGGCTGGCGCAGGTGCGAAGCTCGCTCAACACGCTGATTGCCTTCGCCACCGAACCAGGTGCGGTCGCCTATGACGGCAGCGGCGACCTGAGCCCGTTTTCATCGGCGTTTTCGCGGCGCGCGCTGGCGCCGAACCAGGAGATCCGCACGGTCATGTCAGCGGTGCGCCGCGATGTCGTGCAGGCCACCAACGGGATGCAGGTGCCCTGGGAAAATTCGTCGCTGATCGATGACGTGGTGCTGGTGCGCCGCAACAACCGGCCTTCGCTGCCGCCAGTGCTGGAGAAGGTGGTGCTGTCGGGGGTCGGTCCTGTCGCTCTCGGCCTGCCGGAGCCGGTCGATGTCGATGGCGGCGCTATCAGCGTCAGCATCGAACGTCCGCCAGCAATGGGCCGTCTGGTGCTGGACGGCAAAGACGTCGCGGTGGGCGAACCGATCGCCGGCAAGGACCTGCCGCGCCTGCAAATGGATGTCCCCAAAGGGGCCGCCACGCAGGACGAGGTGGATATGCTTGCCTATGCCACGCATGACAACTGGGGCGGCGGAAGCCAGGGCATATTGGTGTTCCGCGTCAAGAGCGGCGAAGGTGCGGCGGGTCAGCAGATCATGGCTTCGCTCGAGGCCGAGCAGAAGCAGCAGGTGCTGGAGCGCGGCATCCACATCACCGGCGCTGCCGAAGCAATCGAGAACCGCAAGCTTGATATTCCCGTCGGCGTCGGCCCGGTCGCGCTCAATCTGGATTTCCCCACCGACGATCCGGCGGTCAGCCTGAAGGTCTCGGGGTATCCGGCAACGGGAACGCTGTCATTGCCTGATCGAACCTTGTCGCCGCAATCCAGCCTTCTGGCCGGTGAAGTCGACCATCTCCGTTACGAGCCGCAGATCGGCGCCGGCGCGCCGGTCGAGGTCGGCTTCGAAATCCGCGCCGACAGCAGCTCCGCCAAGCCGGCGACGATGAAACTGTCGCCGACGGTCGAGGCTTGCGACACCGCCGCCGGCGAGCCTCTCGACCTGCAAGGCGTGGTGCCCGGCCTGCTGCCGAACGAGATCGGCGCCGGTGCGGTGGCAGCCTGCGAGGCGGCGGTGAAAACCTATCCAGACGTCGCCCGCTTCCACTACGAGCTCGGCCGCGCGCTGCTTGCGGCAGGCCAGGTTAGAGAGGCCAGGACAGCCATCGAGGAGGCCGCCAAGAAAGGCCATGTCCGCGCCGTCTTCGAACTCGGCTATCTCAACGCAACCGGAACCGGAACGGCCATCGACCGCACCCAGGCCAACGCTCTCTACAAGGCTGCCGCAGACAAGGGCGATCCTTACGGCATGACCTCGTGGGGACGCGCGCTGTTCAATGGCTATGGCGTCAACCGCGATACGGCCAAGGGCCTCGACCTGCTGCTCAAGGCGGCGGCCATGGGGCACACCTATGCCATGAACGATCTTGCCGCCATCTTCACCGAGGGCCGCAACGGCGTGCCTGCCGATCCGGCCCGCGCCGTCGCCTTCCTGCAAGCGGGGGTGCAGCGCCAGGACATGTATTCGATGAACCTGCTCGGCCGCAATTACCTCGCCGGCCAAGGCATCGACAAGGATCCGAAGACGGCGCAGGCGCTGTTCCAGCAGGCCACCGATCTTGGCCAGCCCTACGCGCCCGGCAGCCTCGCCCGCATGTACAGGGATGGCGCCGGTGTGCGCCAGGACCCGGCGGAAGCGCAAAGGCTGTTCGAACTGGCGACCACGCGCGGCGATCCGTCGAGCGCCTATGATCGCGCGGCGCTCGAAATGGCGAAAGGCGACAAGGCCGATCAGGCTGTCGCGGTGCGCTTCCTGGCATTCGCCGTCGCGCTCGATCTGCGCAAGGAGCTGCCGGACGCCAAAAAGGGCCTGGCGCAGTTCGGCACCAAGCCGAAAACGGCAGCTTTGGACGCCCTGCGTCGAGAGCTCAAGTCGAAGATCCCCCCGTCCGGTTCGCTGGACACGCAACTGGTCAATGCGGCCCGGGGGGTCTGGGAAGAAGCCAATCCGCGTCGGGATTTGTTCTGAACAATAAGGAGGCCATGGTGGGCAAGGCATTCAAGCAGACATTCGGGCAGGCATTCATCGGGATAATTCTATCCGGCGTTCTGGCCGGGCTCATGGGCTGCACCTCGGTATCGCCGATGTTTGAGCCGGCACCGCCGGCGAAACACCGCAAGGTGGTTCGCGTAGCACCTCAGCCAAAGGTGGTCAGATACAACAAGGCGACCACCGGCAAAGTGATCAAGCCGGCGGAAGAGACCCCGCAAAAGCCGCCCGTGATTCCTTCTCTCGGCGGCAGCGGAGGCGGCGGTGGGGCTGGCGGCGGCGGCGGCGGTTGGGGATGAGATCGTCGACCAAGGGCGCTGCACTCAGCGGCCCCAAAGGTTCTTGCTAAGATCCGCATGAGCCTTGGACAACGTCAAGCCGAAATCGTCCATCCCTGTCGCGGCATCGGTTGGCCAGCGGACAATTCGGCGCAGCGCTGCACGGAAAAGGCAGCGGACGAACGCTGCCAGTGCAGAGGCCACGACCGCCGCCGGATCGAGTCTGCGAGCCGCCAATGCCCGATGGGCCTGTTGTGTTTCGAGATAGCGGGCCAGCGCAATATCGTGACGCGATGGTGCGCCAAGCTCCTGCCGGTCGCGCCCGGGGTCGTCATGCCAGATGGGCCACTCGGTCGGGCCAGGGTGATGCACGGTATCCTCCTGCGAAAAGAGATCCAGTGCGAACAATCTCCTCAAGCGCCGTGAGCAACGCGTGGGAACCTGCGTGATGGAATCGTGAAAAGCGCCTCGGCGGCGGAATAAGTGTTGAAATGGAGTGAGCTTGAGCGGATCGTCGTCGCGCTGTGACCGTGGCGGATCCGATGACCGGACCTTATCTTCACCTGCTGGGTGGTTTCGACTTTGCCGGCGTCGGGGCCACGGTTCCAGCCATCAGCCGCAAGGCGCGTGCGATGGTCGCCTATCTCGCGCTGCAGTCGGGGCATTCGCAGTCGCGCGAGAAGCTGGCGACCCTGCTCTGGGGCATCAACAGCGAGGCGCAGGCGCGAATGAGCCTGCGGCAAGCGGTATCGTCTGTCAGGAAGGCCATGCAGACGTGCGGCGGCGGCCGCTTCCTCACCGATGGCAACAGCGTCGCTCTGCATCTCGACGGCCTTGATTTCGACGTCGCGCGGTTCGAGGCGCTGGTCGCCAGCCCGGCACCCGAAGACCTCGAACTGGCGCTCAATGTCTACCGCGGCGACCTGCTCGACGGCTTCGGCCTGAAGGAGGAGCCATTCGAGGACTGGCTGAGGATCGAACGCGAGCGGCTGCGGGCACTGGCCGTCGTGGCGCTCGACAGGCTCGTCGCGCATTATGCAGCGACGAACGATCCTGCCGCATGCGTGCGCGCGGCGGCGCGCCTGCTGGCCATGGACCCGTTGAGGGAGGATGTCCACCGTGCCCTGATGCGCGCCTATGCGGCGCAAGGCAGGACCAATCTCGCGCTGAAGCAATATGAGCACTGCCGCACCGCGCTTCTACGCGATCTCAAGCTGCAGCCGGAGCCGGAGACGCGGCAATTGTTCGAGACGCTGCGCACACGCCGCACAATGGCGCCGGCACGGCCACCCACGACTGATGCGGATGACGCTACCGGCTTCAGCCACGAACTCGCGCCCCCCCCGACCCACTATGTCAAATCGGCCGGGATCAACATCGCGTATCAGGTGACCGGCGACGGTCCGGTCGACCTGATCCATGTGCCGGGATGGGTCTCCAACCTCGACCACGCCTGGGGCTCGCCGCGGCTTTCGCATGTGCACCGGCGGCTCGGCACTTTCTCGCGCCTAATCCGCATGGACAAGCGCGGCACCGGGCTCTCGGACCGCAATGTCGGTCTGCCGACCCTGGAAGAGCGGATGGAAGATGTGCGGGCAGTGCTGGATGCGGTTGGCTCGAAGCGCACGGTGCTTTTCGGCAGCTCCGAGGGCGGCCCGATGTGCATGCTGTTCGCGGCGACCTATCCCGAGCGCACAGCGGCACTCGTGCTCAATGGGGCCTACGCCCGCGGCAGGTGGTCACAAGACTATCCGTGGGCGAAGACAAGCGAGCAGGTGGAAGAGGATCTGGCGATCGTCGAGAAAGAATGGGGAGCGGCGGCGGATATGAGCAACGCGGCGCCCAGTCTGATGAGCGACACGTTCGAGACAGAATGGTTCGCCGCCTATCTCAGGAATTCTGCCTCGCCCGCCGACGCGATCGCCCTGTGGCGCTGGGGAGCCGAAATCGATGTTCGCGACATTCTGCCTGCTGTCCATGTTCCGACACTGATCATGCAGACGACTGGCGACGGCTGGGTGAAGCGGGAAGAAGGACGTTACCTGGCGACGCACATCGAGGGCGCCCGATACATTGAGTTCGCCGGCCGCGACCACGTCATCTGGGGCGAGAATTCCGATCGGATCGTCGACGAGATCCAGGCTTTCGTCACCGGCGCCTTGCCGGCGGCCCCAGGCGAACGGCTGCTTGTGTCGGTGCTGTCCCTCGACATGACGGGTTCGCCTTTCGGCATCGACCCGGCCGAGCGGCACGCCGAAGCGCTCCGTGGCGAACTCCTCGCGGCCGAAGGCAGAGAGATCAGCCGATCGGACGGCAAGGTGCTCGCGGTGTTCCAGCGGCCAACGCGGTCGATCCAGTGCGCGATCGCCATCCGCGATCGCTTGCGGCAATCCGGTGTCGAGGTCCGCTCGGCGGTGCATATCGGCGAGTGCGAGCAGCGGGGCCATCAATTTTCAGGCGCGGCGATCGAACTGTCATCGCGTCTGCTTGACCATGCGCGGCCGGG
Organism: Mesorhizobium sp. M0016; assembly: GCF_040324035.1. Classification (NCBI taxonomy): domain Bacteria; kingdom Pseudomonadati; phylum Pseudomonadota; class Alphaproteobacteria; order Hyphomicrobiales; family Phyllobacteriaceae; genus Mesorhizobium; species Mesorhizobium sp. M0016. The sequence continues at coordinate 29,700 of NZ_JAMYVM010000003.1, forward strand.
CGAAATCATCGCATCAAGGACGGTGCGCGATCTCGTGGTCGGCTCCGGCCTGCGGTTCGAGGAGCGTGGCGAAATGGCGGCAAGCGGGCTGCCCGGCGCGTTTCGGTTCTATGCGGTCGATGGTTCGGCTTGAGCCGCTAGGTCACCTCTTCCCTGCCCCGAACCGCAGCCCGTCCATCAGCAGCTTGACCAGCCGGCGCGAGCGGTCGCGCCAGTCCTTGGTGTCGGGGGCCGAGTAGATGCCGCCGAGTGCGTGCAGCACATCGGAGGCGTCGACGTCGCTGCGGATCGAGCCTTCGGCCACCGCCGCCTCGACCAGTTGCCGCAAGGCCAGCGACACCCGGCCCGACATGTCGGAGAACACGGCGGAATTGGTGTTGAACAGGATGCGCAGGCTGGCCGCAAGGCCGCGCTTGGTGGCGATGTAGTCGACGAAGCGCTGCATCCACTGTTCCAGCGCCACATCGGCCGAATGGTGGCTGGCGAGATCATCGGCCGCCGCGCAGAGCGCCTCGACTTCACGCCGATAGACCACCTCGACCAGATGCTCGCGGGTTGGAAAATGCCGGTAGAGCGTGCCGATGCCGACGCCCGCCTGGCGCGCGATCTCCTCCAGCGAGGCATCGACGCCGTGCTCGGCAAAGGCCGCTGCCGCAACCTCGACCAGCCGGTCGCGGTTGCGCTGCGCATCGGCGCGCAGCGGCCTTGGCGCTGCGGCTTCGCGCCTCTCGTCGGCAATTGCTTGCGACTGCTCGGTCAATTTTTTCTCCACTGTCGAAATATGGGGGCTTGAACCCAAATGGGTAAGCCCCCAACTGAATAAAAGGAGGCGCCTCCGTTTTAGTGGAGCAGCCTCATCATATAATCAGGGGAGCCGGTATGTCACGTGTTGAGATTGTGAAGACTGAAGCATCCCCTGCCCGCTGGAAAGTCAGGGCGGCCGAGCTGTCAATCTCCCCCCTCGTGGGGGAGATGTCCGGCAGGACAGAGGGGGGCCCTGTCCCGCCAGCCTATCGAGGCCTGACCAACACCCGCTTGGAAAAGGTCTATTTCGATGGATGTAAATCGGGAACGTCGCATTCCTTCGCGCCCCCCTCTGCCCTGCTGGGCATCTCCCCCACAAGGGGCGAGATTAGGCGCACCGTCGCCTCTTCCCTTTTCCTCTCCCACTCGGACGCCATTTCAATCCCCTAGCGTCAAGCAACTGGAGCCAGACGCCCATGAGCAGCCAGACCATCCACCTCACCATCAACGGGCACGACCATGAACTGCAGGTCGAGCCGCGCGTCACGCTGCTTGACGCCTTGCGTGATCGCCTCGACCTGACCGGCACCAAGAAGGGTTGCGACCAGGGCCAGTGCGGCGCCTGCACGGTGCATGTCGAGGGACAGCGCGTGCTGGCCTGCCTGACGCTTGCAGCACAAGCCGAAGGCCGCGAGATCACCACCATCGAAGGATTGGCCGGCGACGACGGCACGCTCAACGCGGTTCAGGCTGCTTTCCTCGACCAGGATGCTTTCCAGTGCGGTTACTGCACGCCCGGACAGATCATGTCGGCGGTGGCCTGCATCCGCGAGGGCCATGCCGGCTCGGATGACGAAATCCGCGAATACATGGCAGGCAATCTCTGCCGCTGCGGCGCTTATCCGCACATCGTCGCCGCCGTGCGCCAGGCGGCACTGGAGGTCGCGTCATGAGGGATTTTTCGTACATTCGCGCCGATACACTCGACGCCGCACGCCAGGCAGCCGCCGTGCCCGGCGCCATGCTGCTTGCCGGCGGCACGACGCTGGTCGATCTCGCCAAATGCGGCGTGGCCGAACCCGAGAGCCTGGTCGACATCACCCATCTCAAAGGGCTCGACGCCATCAAGGTCGACGCTGACAGTGCCATGATCGGCGCGCTGGCCAAGATGAGCCTCGTCGCCGACAATGCCGAGATCAAGAGCCGCTTTCCCGCGGTCTCCGAAGCGCTGTGGCAGGCGGCTTCCGCGCAGCTGCGCAACATGGCGACCATCGGCGGCAATCTGATGCAGCGCACGCGCTGCCCCTATTTCCGCGATCCCGCGAATTTTTCCGCCTGCAACAAGCGCTCGCCCGGCAGCGGCTGCTCGGCGATCGGTGGCGTCACCCGCGGCCATGCCGTGCTCGGCACCAGCGACGCCTGCATCGCCATGTATCCCGGCGATCTCGCCACCGCGCTGGTCGCCTTCGACGCCGTGGTTCATCTTGGCGAACGCCAGGTTGCCGTCGACGACTTCTTTCCCCTGCCCGGCGCCACGCCCGACAGGGAACATGCCATCCAACCGGGCGAGATGATCACGGCCATCAGCATCCCGGCTTCAGCCGCCGCCCGGCGGTCGACCTATCTCAAGGTTCGCGACCGGCAGTCCTATGAGTTCGCCGCTGCAAGCGCCGCAGTCGGCATCGACTTCGAAGCCGATGGCCGCACCATTCGCGACCTGCGCGTCGCGCTGGGCGGCGTCGCGACGAAGCCGTGGCGGGCGCACGCCGTCGAAGCGGCGCTGAAGGGCAAGGTGCTCAGCGAAGACAGGGTGCGGGCGGCCAGCTTGCTCGCCGTGGAAGGGGCCATCGACCACGGCGCCAACCACTACAAGATCGAACTGGCGCCGCGCGTCGTCGCCCGCGCCATCCTCAAGACGGGAGCCATGGCATGACCATTCACGACCCCAGGACACGGCACGGCGATGCTTCGGACGGCACTGCCGATCAGGTTGGCGGGCGGCTGTCGCGCGTCGACGGCCCGGCCAAGATTACCGGTGCGGCAAAATACGCCGTCGAGCAGCAGCTCGACGGGCTAACCTACGGCGTCCTGGTCGAAAGCACGATCGCGTCAGGCAAGGTGCGCTCGATCGACACGTCAGCCGCCGAGGCGGCACCTGGTGTGTTCAAGGTGCTGACGCCGGACACCATCATGCCGCTGAAGACTGCATCGGACTGGTTCGGCACGCCGCCGCCGGACAAACCCTACTGCCCGCTGGCGCGCGACATCACCTTTTCGGGCCAGCATGTCGCCGCGGTCATCGCGGAGACTTTCGAGCAGGCCGTCGCGGCAGCGGCGATGGTCAAGGTCAGCTATGACCAGACGCCGGCCATCGTCGACCTCAGCGACGCCAAGGCCGGCGACGGCATTCCGATCGCCGCCATGACCAAGGAATGGGGCGATGCGCAGGCCGCTTTCGCCGCTGCCCCGGTGCGCGTCTGCGGCGCCTATAACACGCCGCGCGAATACCAGGCGCCGATGGAGCCGCATGGCCTCATCGCGCGCTGGGAGGGCGATCGGCTGACCGTGTGGGAACCGAGCCAGTGGCTCGACGGCATGGCCCGCACCTATGCCGAATGGTTCGACGTGCCGTTCGAAAATGTACGGCTGGTCTCGCCCTATATCGGTGGCGGCTTCGGCTCCAAGGCATTGGCGCTCGGCCATGGCGCGGTGGCGGCTGCCGCAGCAAAAATGCTGGGACGGCCCGCGAGGGTGGTGATGACGCGGCCGCAGACTTTTACCGGCTATGGCGGCCGCGCCGCGACCCGCCAGACGGTGACGATCGGCGCCGACCGTGACGGAAAGATCCAGTCGATCGTGCATCGCGGCGTCAACGAAACATCCATAGACGGAATGTGGGTCGAGCCGTTGGGCGTCGTCACCTCGATCATGTATGCGACGCCCAACTTCTCCTCGAAGCAGAATGTCGTGCGGGTGAATTCGGTGGTGCCCGGCGCCATGCGCGCGCCGGGCGAAAACCCTAGCGCCTTCGGCATCGAAAGCGCCATTGACGAGCTCGCCTATGAGGTCGGCATCGATCCGCTGGAGATCCGGCTGAGGAATTACGCCGAGCAGGATCCGCACGCAAAAAAGGCTTGGTCGACGCGGCAGTTGCGCGAGGCTTTCGCGGCTGGCGCCGAACGCTTCGGCTGGGCCCAGCGCACGCCCAAACCGCGTTCGATGCGCGACGGCAACCAGCTGATCGGCTGGGGCGTCGCCGCCGGCACCTATCCCGTGCGGCGCGCTTACGGCGAGGCCATCGTTCGTATCCTTGCCAACGGCTCGGTCGAGGTCGAAAGCTCCTCGATCGACATGGGCCAGGGCACCTACACGATCCTGGCGCAGACGGCGGCCGAAACGGTCGGCGTGGCGGCCGACCATGTCGTGGTGAAGCTCGGTGATTCCCGGTATCCCCGCGCCGGCGTAGCCGGCGGGTCGCGGCTGGCCGGCGTGATGACGGGCGCGGTCTACAAGGCGGCGACATCGGCGCTCGACCAGCTTGTCGGGCTGGCGATCAGCGATCCGCGCTCGCCCTTCCACGCGCTGCAGGCCAACACGCTGGTCGTCGCCAATGGCCGCATCAGGTCGCCGCGCGGCGATGGTCCCGATGTCTCGATCGCCGACCTGCTGGCCAGCGTCGGCCGCGACCGCATCGAGGCCACAGGCGACACCATGCCGGCGAACTCGACCGCCGAGGATCGCTACAAGAACTACACCACCATCGCGGCGGCGCTGCCGCACACCGAGGGCGACTATTCGCGCCACTCCTGGTGCGCGCATTTCATCGAGGTGCGCGTCGACGAGGATTTCGGCACGGTGCGCGTGTCGCGCGTGGTATCGGCGCTGGATTCCGGCCGGCTCTACAACCCCAAGCTGGCCGAAAGCCAGTGGAAGGGCGGCATCATCATGGGCATCGGCCAGGCGCTGCTTGAAGAAGGCATTGTCGACCGCAGGCATGGCCGCATCGTCAACAACAATCTCGGCGACTATCTGGTGCCGACCAATGCCGACATCCCCGATATCGAGGTCATCTCGGTCGGCATTCCCGACCTGCACTCCTCGGTGCTCGGCGGCAAGGGTGTCGGCGAACTGGCCATCGTCGGCGTAGCGCCGGCGATCGCCAACGCGGTGTTCCACGCAACTGGAAAAAGGATACGCGACCTCCCGATCACGCTGGAGAAGTTGATCTAGGAAGCGGCGTGCGTAATCTCCCCCCTCGAGGGGGAGATGTCGCCGAAGGCGACAGAGGGGGTCGCCTCTCGTAGAGCGCCAACCTCCTTCCGCCGCAGTAGGTCGAGCCCGGTCGGACCACCCCCTCTGCCCTGCCGGGCATCTCCCCCTCAAGGGGGGAGATTGGCAGCTCGCGCGCCTCGGCTACCAGTCGAGCTTGAACGCAAGTTTGCCGAAATGCTGCCCGCCTGCCGACATGTGCGCGTAGGCTTCGGCCGCCTGCTCCTGGCTGAACACCTTGTCGACGACCGGGTCGATGCGGGCGGCGGCGATGGCGCGGACGGCGGCGCGAAGGTCAGATACCGACCCGGTGTTGTTGCCGACCACCTTCAGCGCCTTGATGATGATCGGCAGCAGGTCGACCGTGGCCTCGGCGCCGGTGACGAAACCGATGGTGAACAGCGTGCCGCCAGGCGCGGTGGCGTTGACGGCGCGGGCGAAGGTGGCGGTGCCGGCGGTCTCGACGACGAGGTCGGCGCCGAGGCCGCCGGTCAGTTCCAGCACCTTGCCGTCCCAGTCGGGCGTCGCGCGGTAGTTGATGAGATGATCGGCGCCGAGTGCCTTCGCCCGCTCCAGCTTCTCGTCCGACGAAGAAGTGATGATGACGGTTGCGCCGGCGGCTTTCGCCAGCTGAAGGGTGAAGATGGAGACGCCGCCGGTGCCGAGCAGCACGACGACCGAGCCCGGCCCGACATCGGCGGCGCGGACGGCGTTCCAGGCGGTGGTCGCGGCGATCGGCAGGGTCGACGCCGCCTCGAAAGAGAGACGAGCCGGTACCGGCACGAGCGAGTTGGCCGGCAGCGCGACATATTCGGCGAGCGACCCCGGCAGCGAAATTCCGCGCATCTGCGTCATCTCGTTAGGCCGGGGCGGACCGCCGATCCAGCGCGGCTTGGCATGGGCAACGACGCGATCGCCGACGGCGAAATCCGTAACGCCCTCCCCCAGCGCGACGATCTCGCCGGCGCCGTCGGCGACGGGAATGAGCGGAAAGCCGGGCACACGATAATTGCCGCTGGCCACCGCCACATCGACGAAATTCAGGCTCGCGGCGCGCTGGCGGATCAGCACTTCGCCGCGCTGCGGTTCAGGCGTGGCAATGGTGGTGGCGCGAAAGGCGTCCAGCTTGGCGGCGGTCAGTTCGATGGCTTTCATGGCTCACGCATTCCTGTTTAAGGGGTCAATCGTCAGGATTGAGTGAAGCTATCTGCTGCGCTACAAGCAGATAATCCGGAATTTTTACATTTGAGTCCTGTGCTTTATGCAGCAATCACACGACCCCGCCAGCCTTGCCGAAATGGCCGCCTTTGCGGCCATCACCGAAGCGCGCTCCTTCACCAAGGCAGCGTTGCGCGTCGGGCGCGACTCGACGGTTCTGTCACGCCGCCTGCAATCGCTGGAGCAGCGGCTCGGCGTGCGGCTGCTGCACCGGACCACCCGAAGCGTATCGTTGACGGAGGCGGGAGCGGAGTTCCTGATACGCGTCCGCGCCATCCTGGCCTCGGTAGACGAAGCCGAGGCTGCTGCTTCCGCGCATGCCAGCGGGACGCCGCGCGGCTTGCTGCGGCTGGCGCTGCCGGGAACCTTTGGCCGTATGTGGATCGGGCCGCTGCTGCCGCAATTTCTAGCGACGTTCCCGGATGTCAGCATCGAGGCCGAGTTCTCCAACCGGTTAGTCGATCTCGTTGCAGAGAACTTCGATGTCGCCGTCCGTCTCGGCGCGCTGGAGGACTCGCGCCTGGTGGCGCGCAAGATCGCGACACGGCGGCGGTTGCTGTGCGCTGCTCCCTCCTACCTCGCCCGCCGGGGCACGCCGGAAGCGCCGGAAGCGCTCACAGAACACGCCTGCCTCGGCTTCTCCGGCTTCCAGACCTTTCCAACCTGGGAGATGACCGACAGTTCGGGACGCCGCGTCAACGTCGACGTCTCGGGGCCGATGGTGTGCGACGATGCCGAGGTGCTGGTCGAAGCCGCGGTGCAAGGCCTCGGCCTGATGATGAGCACCGACTGGCTTGTCGGACGCGAACTCGCCGACGGACGGCTGGTGCCGGTGCTGGCGGACTGGACGCTGGCCGACGAAGGCGCGGTCTATGTCGTCATGCCCTCGGCCAAGGGACAAGCCGCCAAGACACGCGCCTTCGCCGAGTGGATCGGCAAGCGCTTCGCGCCGGAGCCGCCCTGGACGTCGAGGCCGGTCTCAAAGGCTTGATCAATGGGGCGCGCCGGGGGCTAAGACGGCATATGCCGCTGTCACCAGGCCTTTTGTCCTGTATGATCTCGTTGAATGTAGCTTGGGAGGGGATCATGCAAAGTGCATTGGCGAAGTTCATGATGGCAGGTTCCGTTCTGGCCGCGCTGCAAGCCGCGCAGCCGGCTTTTGCCGCGTCCTGCAACTGGAGCGCCAAGATGGAAGAAGACGAAGGCGGCAGCGTGCTGACGGCTTCGGTGTGCGGCGGACCGAAGGCCGATGCGCATCTGATGCTCGTCTGTTTCGACAAGCCGGTGCTGAGCTACGATCTGGGTGCGGCCGGCCAGCAGCTGGAACCCGGCATCAGCGCTTCCTTCACCTTCAAGGGCGGTGACAAGAGCGTGACCAAAAAGCTCGACCTCGAGGCCATGTATAATTACTTCACGGCTGAGCTGAGCAAAGACGATCCACTGCTCGGCCTGTTGCGCAGCAAGGGCGACGTCACGGTTACGGCCGACAAATATGGCGAGAACAGCTTTCCGCTGACGGGCTCGAGCGCTGCGATCGGTAAGGTGCTGGCGCAGTGCGGCAAAAGTTCGGCCGGCGAAGCGGACTGAAGCTCCCTACTTTCGACCACGCAGCTTGGTCCCGCGCCTCCATCAGGGCAAAGCCAAGCAGGTTCTCGCCGCGCCCGGTTTGCCGTTTCGCTCATCGACGGGGGCACGGGTTTGGAGGCGGCAATATGCGGCCTGAGTTTTCAACGCGAGCTGCGCTTTCCCTCCGGTGTCGCCACCAGCGAGGCGGCGGCGGCATTGGCCGTGGCGATCGCCGCTTCCATCGGATGGCCACGGGCGAGGCCTGCCGCGAAGGCGCCGACGAATTCGTCGCCGGCGCCATGGGTGCTGACGACCTTGACCGGGACGGCCGCCAGTGCGAAGGCCGCGCCGGTCCGGTCGCAATAGGCGACACCTTCGCCGCCGGCGGTGACGATCGCCGAGGGGTAGGCATCGATCAGCCGCCGCGCGGCTTCGGTTGCGCCGGCGAGCGTATCGACAACCGGAACGCCGGCCAAAAATTCCGCTTCGATGGCGTTGACGATGACGATGTCTATCAGCGCGGTCAATTCGGCCGACAGTGTTCGCGCCGGTGCGGCGTTGAGCACGACGCGGCCGCCGGATGCCTTCACCGCGCGCGCGGCAGCGATGTTTGCGGCGTCGGGCACTTCGTTTTGCAGCAACAGCACTGCCGTCTGTACCACCACCTCCCTTGCTGCCACGACGTCATCATCGTCCAGCGTGAGATTGCTGCCGGAGACGATCACCGCACCATAGTCGCCATCGCTGTCGAAGATCGCCACGCTCATGCCGGAGCCTGCGCCTGCCGCCACGCGCACGAAGCGGCGATCGAGGCCAGCGCGATCGAGATTGGCCAGCAGCGCCGTGCCGAAATCGTCGTCGCCGACGGCGCCGATCATCGCCGCGCGCACGCCGGCGCGTGCCGCCGAGACCGCCTGGTTGCCGCCCTTGCCGCCGCATTTCGGCTGCCAGGCATGGCCGGTCACAGTCTCGCCCTTGCGCGGACGGTCGGGCGCGTCGACCATGATGTCGTAGTGCAGGCTGCCGAAGACGGTGACCAGCGGAACCGTCATGTGCCCCGGTCTTTTCGTTTCGAGGTGACCGCCGACATGGTGCGGCCGAGATTGCGCTCCGCCGCCTGGTAGTCGCGCTGCGCCACCGCCACGAACAGCGCGTCGAGGATGTTGAGCTGCGCGATGCGCGCCGCTGCGTTTTCGCCCATCAGCGGCGATCCCTGCGCCGTCGAGCACAGCACGATGTCGGCAATCCGGGCCAGCGGCGAGTTGTCGTAGTTGGTGATGGCCAGTGTGCGGGCGCCGCTCTTGCGGGCAAGATGGATAGCGTCGATGACGGCCGACGTGTTGCCGGAATGCGAGAAGCCGACGGCGATGTCGTCGGCGCCGAGCAGCGAGGCCGACATCAGCATCATGTGCGAGTCATCATAGACAGACGCGCGGATGCCGATGCGCAGGAATTTGTGCGAGACGTCGCGGGCGATCTGGGCGGAGCCGCCGACGCCATAAAAATCGCGGTTCCTGGCGCGGTAGAGCAGATCGGCGGCACGGTCGAAATCGTCCATGTCGAGGATCGCGAGCGTCTCCTCCAGCGCCTGGATCGAGGTGCGGAACACTTTCTGCACGATCTCGGCCGAGCTGTCGTCGACCGACAGTTCCTGGTGCATCTCGGCGGTCGGGAGGCGGCTGTATTCATAGACGGCGGTGCGGAAGTCGCGGTAGCCGGAGAAGCCGAGTTTCTTGGCGATCTTGACCACCATCGCCTCCGACACGCTGGCCTCCTCGGCGATCTGCTTCAGCGGAATGGTCTGGTCGAAACCGCGCCGGCCGAAGACGGTTTCCACCACCTTGGCCTCAAGCGGGGTGAGATGCGGCATCATCATGCGGATGCGCGGCCCCACGGCTTTCAGATCGAGATTGCTCAACGTCATCCACGTCCCCTCGTCTCCGGCCCGAGCATGGCTTCCTGGACGATAGCCTGCGACGTCACGGCGTCCTGACTGTCCATGGCGGCGGACAGGCGGTTATCCTTCTCCAGCCGGTCGACAACGCGCAGCAGGCGCTTGACGGTGGCGATGTTGACTTCGCATTCGCGCACCGGATCGAGCCCGGTCATGTCGGGGAAGGTGTCGAAGTAGATGGCGCCGGCGTAGCCGTCGCGGCGGATCTGGCGCAGCAGTTCGATGGTCTGCAGCGTGTGCACCGCGCCGACCATCAGGCCGTCGTCGCGCTTGGCATAGCCATCGTTGAGATGGACGCCGAGCAGCTTGCTGTGGCGAGCGATCAGCGCCGCTGCGAAGGCCGGCTGTTCGTCGGCATAGAGCACATGGGCGAAATCAAGCGTGACGCCGAGATTGGGTAGGCCGACCTCGCGGATCGCCAGCAAGGTGGTCGCGGCATCCGGCATCAGCGAGTAGGAGCGCGGTTCGTTCGGCTTGTACTCCAGGCTGATCTGGCAGCCGGGATCATGCGCGGCAACTTCACGAACCCCATCGATTTCGTGTTGCCAGAGCGTCGCATAGTCAGTTTGAAATGCATAGTCGAAGCCATCCTGGCCCAGCCACAGCGTCATCAGACTGGCGCCGGCCGCGCGCACCGCATCGATACCGGCCTTGGTCAAGTCGATGGCTTCGCGGCGCACCGCCGGGTCCGGATTGGTGAAGGCGCCGAGCTTGAAGGCCGGATTGGAGTAGTAACGCATGGCAAAGCCATTGATGGAAAGCCCGAAATCGCCGAGCTTTAGGGCGATTTCAGCCGGCTTTTCACTGACATGGTCGGGGAAATTAAGATCAAGGTCGGTCAGCCCGTCGACCTTGGCCGCGCGGGCTGCCATCTGCAGCATGGACGGCTTGCCGGTAAGATCAGGCCATTCGGCTTGCGGCCGCGAGGCGAAGGAATTCAGGCGGGTGGCGAAGCGACTGTTTGTCATGATGGACCTTTCAGTGATTTACTTCATATAAATACGAATATTTGTAAAGTTCTCATTTGCGAGGCGGTTTGTAGCGCGCAACATCCTGCTTGGCCGAGATCTTCGGCTGCGCCTCTGCGTCCATGCCGGGAGTTTCGAGTCCCGCAACGGTGCGGATGCTGGTGCAAGCCCTTGCGCCCTGCCTGCCGATTGACCAATCTCGCCGACACTGTCATGAGCCGCGGTTGGGGGATCGCACATGCCAACGCTTTATCAACTGAAACCGGCCTTTCAGGCCAGGCTGCGGCCGCTGGCCGACCGGCTGGCCGATGCCGGCGTCACCGCCAACCAGATCACGCTTCTCGCCGCCGCGCTCTCCACCGCCACAGGCCTGGTGGTCGCGGCCTTTGCCTTCCATCTCCTGGTGTTCCTGTTGATGCCGGTGGTGCTGTTCGTGCGCATGGTGCTCAACGCCGTTGATGGGATGCTGGCCAGGGAACATGGACAAGCATCAAAACTCGGCATGTATCTCAACGAACTCTGCGACGTCGTCTCGGACCTGGCGCTGATCCTGGCCTTTGCCACCTTGTTCCCGGCCTGGGGTGTCGTCGCCTTCGCTATTACCGCCATGCTGGTCGAGTTCGCCGGCGTGCTTGGCGTTGCCGCAGGCAGCGGGCGCAACTATGCCGGGCCGTTCGGCAAGAGCGACCGAGCCCTGGTGCTCGGCGTCATCGGCTTTCTCCTCGCTTGCGGCCTGTGGGTGGCGGGGATCGCGCCGTTTGTGTTTCCGATCATGGCTACACTGTCGGGGATAACCGCCATCAACCGGATACGCAGCGGCCTTAGAGCGGGCGGCACCTGATGCCAAAGCGTCAGGCACCCGACCGCCAGAGGGAAACCATGATCCACCAGACCATCGCCGCCGTAGCACCGGCAAGCCTCGAGCGCGTCGCGCAGGAGCGCACCTTCAAGAGCCATGACGGCACCGAGATCTTCTACCGCTACTGGCCGGCCGTTGGGCAGACGCCAAAGGGTGCGATCCTTCTGTTCCATCGCGGCCACGAGCATGGCGGCCGCATGGCGCATCTGGTCGACGAACTCGCCATGCCCGATCATGCCTTCTACGCCTGGGACGCGCGCGGCAATGGCCGCTCGGCCGGCGAGCGCGGCTATGCGCCGTCCTTTGCCGCCCTGGTTCGTGACATCGACTGCCTGGTGCGTGAGATCGGCCGGGATTGTTTTGGCCAGCGCGACATCGCGCTGATCGCGCAGTCCTTCGGCGCCGTGCTGGCCGCTGCCTGGGTGCATGACTATGCGCCCGACATCCGCGCGCTGGTGGTGGCTTCACCGGCCTTTTCGGTCAAGCTCTACGTGCCCTTCGCCAAAGAGGGCATTGCGCTGTGGCAGAAGCTCAAGGGCCGCTTCTTCGTCAATTCCTACGTCAAGGCGAAGTTCCTGACGCATGATGCCGACCGCATCGCTTCCTTCGACGCCGATCCGCTGATCACGCGACCGATCGCCTCCAACATCCTGGTCGAGCTTTACGACCACGCTGCCCGCATCGTCTCGGACGCGCGCGCCATCACCGTGCCGACGCAGCTCTTGATCTCCGGCAGCGATTGGGTGGTGCGGCATGGACCGCAGCACGAATTCTTCGTCAATCTCGGCAGCAGCGCCAAGGAGCGGCATGTGCTGCCCGGCTTCTTCCACGACACGCTGGGCGAGCGCGATCGCAAGCAGGCGCTGGACTTGATCCGGCCGTTCCTCGAAAAGCAATTTGCCACGCCGGAGAAAACCATCGACTTGCTTCAGGCCGACCGCGCCGGCTACACCCGCGACGAGGCCGAGAGGCTCGCCTCGCCGCTGACGCTGTTGTCGCCCAAGGGAATTTTCTGGGCGATGAGTCGCGCCTCGATCCGCATGGGCGCCTGGCTGTCTTCGGGCATGAAGATTGGCATCGCCACCGGCTTCGATTCCGGCTCGACGCTCGACTATGTCTACGAGAACGACGCGCGCGGCACCGGCTTCATCGGCCGCATGATCGACCGCACCTTCCTCGACGCGATCGGCTGGCGCGGCATCCGCCAGCGCAAGCTGCATCTGGAAGAGCTGATCGGCAACGCCGCCGCCAGCCTGATGGCAGCCGGCCGTCCCGTCCACATGCTCGACATCGCCGCCGGTCACGGCCGCTATGTGCTCGATGCCGTCACCAAATGCACTGAACCGCCAGCAAGCGTGCGGCTGCAGGATTATTCCGAGCTCAATGTCGGGTTGGGTTCGAAGCTGATCGCCGAGCGGCAGCTGCCGACCAGCGTCACCTTCCATCAGGCCGACGCCTTCGATGCCGACATGCTGGCTGGGTTGACCCCGGCGCCGGACCTCGCCATCGTCTCCGGGCTCTACGAATTGTTCGCCGACAATGCGCTGATTTCCCGTTCGCTCGGTGGACTGGCCAGCGCCATGCAACCCGGCAGCCTGCTCGTCTACACCAACCAGCCGTGGCATCCGCAACTGGAGATGATCGCGCGCAGCCTGACCTCGCATCGCGGCGGCCAGGCCTGGGTGATGCGGCGGCGCACGCAGGGCGAAATGGACCAGTTGGTGACGGCTGCCGGTTTTGAGAAGATCGACCAGCGCATCGACCAATGGGGCATCTTCACCGTTTCGGTTGCACGGCGCGTCTGAGACCATGGCCCTGCCTGTCACTGACCCTGCCCCGGCGCGGGAACCCTATTTGGGCATCGTGCTGAGGGCCGCCCTTTGGCTGGCGCTGCTGGCGCCGTTCTTCTATTCGACCTATGGCTTTGCCAACTGGCTGGCGTCGCGGCGCGACCATGTCGGCAGCATCGTGTTTGCCTGGGAACACGCCATCCCTTTCGTCGCCTGGACGATCGTGCCCTATTGGTCGATCAATCTGTTCTACGGCCTATCGTTGCTGCTCAACACGACCAGGCGCGGTGTCGACCGGCTCGCCGGCCGTTATCTCTCGGCGCAGATCATTGCCGTCGCCTGCTTCATCGCGTTCCCGCTGACGGCGACATTCGTGCGGCCGGAAACCACCGGCCTGCCGGGTTTCCTGTTTGCAGTGCTCGGTGGTTTCGACAAGCCGTTCAACCAGGCGCCATCCCTGCACATCGCACTCCTGGTGATCATCTGGGACCATTGGCGTCACGTTCTGGCACGTCACCGTCTCGGCGGCATTCTCCGCCCGGTCTGGCACGTCTGGTGTTTTCTCATCGGCGCCTCGGTGCTGACGACCTGGCAGCATCATTTCATCGACATTCCGACCGGCGCCCTGCTCGGCCTGTTTGCGCTGTGGCTGTTTCCGTCCAAGGGCGAGCTGCCATTCTGGGGTTTTCGGTTGACCGCCGACCCAAGGGCGCGGCGGCTGGCGGGTTATTACGGGCTGGGGGCGGCCCTTGCCCTGACCGGCGCTGCCGAGGGCGCGTTGGTCTCCGCCGATTTTCTCATCCTGTTGTGGCCGGCATTGGCGCTGGCCATCGTCGCCTTCGGCTATGCTGGGGCCGGCGCCAAAGTGTTCCAGAAGGCAGCCGATGGTAGCGTCTCACTGGTCAACCGTATCCTGCTCCTGCCCTACCGGCTTGGCGCCCGGATCAATGTGTGGGTATGGACCCGCCAACTGGCGCCGCAAGCGGAGATCACCGACGGTGTTTTCCTCGGCCGGTTTCCGAGTGCCGACGAGGCCAACCGCTTCGGCACAGTGATCGACCTTGCCGGCGAGATGGAACGGCCGCGCGGCGTGACCTGCCGCTGGATCAGCTACGCGATGCTCGACCTCGTGGCGCCGCCTCACGACAGGCTGGAGCGAGCGGTGGCGGCGATCGAGCTGGCGCGCCGGCGCGGCACCGTCCTGGTCTGCTGCGCGCTCGGCTTCCAGCGCAGTGCAGCCGTCGTCGCCGACTGGCTGGTGGTGACGGGGCGCTCGTACACAGCTGCACAGGCGCGCAAGAAACTCGCCGCGTCGGGCAGGCCCGTGCACCTTCAGATCGGGCTGGATGAACCGGGGCTGGAAGAACCGGGGCTGGAAGAACCGACATGAGTTGGCCGGCATGAGTGGCGACAATTTTCCCGAGAAGGCCGAAATATTCGCCGCCGGGCTGATGGTGCAGGCGGTGTGGCCGATCCTGCTGGTGGTCGCGGCTGTGATGGCAGCGCCGGTCATCGGCCTGGTGGCCGGACCGCAGACGACAGCGCTGTCGGCGGCGGCCTGGCTGGTCGCGGCGGCGAGCGCCGTGGCCACGCTGGCTCTTTCGGCCTTGCTTTTGTTCGATGCGCTGCTGTTCCGGCTGATGGCAAGCCACGCCAGCGAGGCCGCCGGGGGTGCTGCGGTCGACGATGTGCTGACGCGCATGCGCCTGAAGCCCACCGCTGCCGGCGGCCGCTCGCTTGACCGTCGCATTGCAGGCACGCGCCGCCTGCTGACAAGGCAGCGCATAGCACTCGCCATGTTTGCTGCGGCATCCCTTTTCGCAGCGTTTGTTTGAGCCATGACAAAGCTCCACCTTCGCGCCAACACCTTCACCTTGCTGCAGACGGTGACCTCGGTCGGCCTGTCGGCGGCGGCCTGGGTGGTGACCGGCGTCAGGCCAATCTGGAACGGCAGCCAGCCGTCGGAGCGGCAGCGCATCTACTTCGCCAACCATGCCAGCCATGGTGATTTCATCCTGCTGTCGGCCTGTCTGAGCGAGAAGGTGCGCGCCCGGACCCATGCGATCGCGGCGGCCGAATATTGGGGCAAGTCGCGGCTGCGCCGCTTCATCGCGCAGGACATGCTGTCGTCCGTGCTCATCCACCGGCAGTGGACCGACGAAACGCAACACCCGATCTCGATCATGCTGTCGGTGCTCGACGACGGCCACTCGCTGATCCTGTTTCCCGAAGGCACTCGCAATACGACGGAGGCGGATCTGCTGCCGTTCCGCTCCGGCCTCTACAATCTGTCGATGGCGCGGCCCGATGTCGAACTCATCCCGTGCTGGATCGAGAACATGTCGCGCGTGCTGCCCAAGGGCCAGTTCCTGCCGGTGCCGCTTCTGTGCCGCGTCGTCTTTGGTCCGCCGGTGGCGATCGCGCCCGGCGAAGAACGCCGCACCTTCCTCGAGCGCGCGCGCCAGACGCTGCTGTCGCTCAACCCGCGTCCCGATCGGGACCACTAGCATGACCAGGCAAAGAGACTTCGTATGACACTGCCGCCAATGCATGAAACCGTCATCCTGCTGGCCGGCCTGATCTGCGTGCTGACCATGGCGAGCATCGTTGCCGGTATCCTCTCATGGCGGGCGCCGAAGCCGCTGCCCTCGACGCTCGTCAACTTGAACCAGCGCATCAACGCCTGGTGGGTGATGGTGCTGGCGATCACCGTCGCCTTCTTCTTCGGCCGCACCGGCATGACCATCCTGTTTGCGCTGATCTCGTTTGCCGCGCTGCGCGAGTTCGTGACGCTGACGCACAGCCGGCGCAGCGACCACTGGGTGCTGCTCGGCATGTTCGGCATCATCATTCCCTTCCAGTACTGGCTGGTGTGGACCGCCTGGTACGGGCTCTTCACCATTTTCATCCCCGTCTACTGCTTCCTCTTGATGCCGGCGGTCACCGCGCTCAACGGCGACACCGAGCGCTTCCTCGAGCGCGTGTCCGCGCAGCAATGGGCGGTCATGATCTCGGTCTACTGCGTCAGCCATGTGCCGGCGCTGCTGACCCTCAACGTGCCCGGTTTCGAGGGCCGCAACCTCCTGCTCATCGCCTTCCTGATCATCACCGTGCAAGGCAGCGACGTGCTGCAATACATTTTCGGCAAGCTGTTCGGCCGGCATCCTTTGTCGCCGTCCGTTTCGCCATCAAAGACTTGGGAAGGGCTGATCGGCGGGCTGGTGTCATCGAGCCTGCTCGGCGCCCTGCTGTCGTTCCTGACGCCGTTCTTGCCGCTTGCGGCGGCAGGCGTCGCCCTCATCGCCTGCCTGATGGGGTTCCTCGGCGGGCTGGTGGCGTCGGCGATCAAGCGCGACCAGGGCGTCAAGGACTGGGGTCACCTGATCGAGGGTCACGGCGGCATGATGGACCGGGCCGACAGCCTGGTCTTCGCCGCCCCGGTGTTCTTCCACATCGTCCGCTATTTCTGGACGTGAGCTAAGCCGTTCAACCGCGGATGGCGCGGCCTGCCTGCTGCAGCAATTCGAAGGCGGCGAAGCGCTTGTCGTGCCAGGGCACGAGGTCGCCACCGGCCGGGCGATAGATGTCGCCGATGCGCGACATGCCGGTCATCGCCGCGATCGCATCGGGAAATTTTTGCGCCGCCACCGCAGCCAATATGGCTGAGCCGAGCAGCACCGGTTCGGGCGAGGTCGAACCGGCGACGGTCAGGCCTGTGGTGTCGGCCAAAAGCTGACGTACCAGCTCGCTTTGCGCCGCACCGCCGCTGACGACGATAGTGTCGATGGCAATGCCTTTTTTGGCCATCGCCGCCAGGATCTGGCGAACGCCGTAGCCGATGCCCAGCAGGCCGGCGACATAGAGCGCGACCAGACTGTCGAGGGACGTGTCCATGCCAAGCCCGGCGATCAGGGCCTTGGACTCGGGATCGGCGAAGGGCGAGCGGTTGCCGAGGAATTCCGGCACGACATGCAGTCCATCGGCTAGGTGCGCTACTGCGGACAGGTCGGTGGACTGTTTCGCCGCCTGCTGACCAAGCCAAGCGGTCAGGCCGAGACCTTCCGCCTTGGCTTTTGCGGATGCCTCAGCCGTGGCCGGATGGAAAGCGACGAGGTGGTCGATTGCAGCACCCGCCGCCGATTGCCCGCCTTCATTGAGCCAAAGCCCCGGCACCATCGAGGAAAAATACGGACCCCAGACGCCGGGCACGAAGGCTGGCTCGCTGGTGCTGGCCATGGTGCAGGCCGAAGTGCCGAACACATAGGCCATGCGCGACTGCAAGGTGCCGACCGAGCCCTGCCCGCCAACCGTGCCGACGCCGCCGGCATGGGCATCGATCAGGCCGGCCGCAACCGGCGTTCCCGGCAGCAGGCCGAGATCGGCCGCGGCGGCCTCAGTCAGGCCTTGGGCAAGTGCCGTGCCGCCTTCGACGATTTCGGTGCCGATGCGGGCAAAGCCTTCATCGGCGAGCGCGCCGAGGCCGACGGCACGGAAATAGGCGTCGTCCCAGCGCCGCTCATGGCCGAGATAGGTCCATTTGCAGGTCAGCGTGCAGATCGAGCGGGCCAGGCTGCCGGTCGAGCGCCAGGTCAGATAGTCGGTCAGGTCGAAGAAATGCTCGGCCGCGGCAAAACTTTCGGGCAGGTTTTCCCGCAGCCACAGCAGCTTCGGCGTCTCCATCTCCGGCGAGATGGTGCCGCCGACATAGTCGAGCACGGCGTGCTTGCCGGCATTGATGCGCTGCGCCTGGTCGAGCGCGCGGTGATCCATCCAGACGATGATGTTGCGCTGGCTGTCGCCGGAACTGCCGACCGGCAACGGCGCGCCGTCCTTGCCGACCACGACCAGCGAACAGGTGGCGTCGAAGCCGATGCCGGCAATGTCGCGCCCAGCGAGCCCCGACTTCGTCACCGCCTCGCGCACGCTGGCGCAAACCGCACGCCAGATGTCCTCGCTCGACTGTTCGGCGATTTCACCCGGCTCGATGAACAAAGCAATGTCGCGCTTCGCCGAGGCAAGCATGGTGCCCTTGCTGTCGAACACCCCCGCCCTGGCACTGCCAGTGCCGACGTCGATGCCGAGGAAGTGGGACATGGGGAACCTCAGAAGTTAGGCAGTAGGCAGTAGGCAGTAGGCAGTAGGCGAGATGGTCAGCAGTGAACCGTCAGTTGCAAGAGCCTCTCCCCATTCCCTGCTGCCTAATGCCTATTGCCTCACAAATCATTGCTCTGCGGCAGGATCACCAGGTCCCGGATGGTGACGTTGCGTGGCCTAGTCAGCATGAACAGCACGGCTTCGGCGACCTCGACCGGTTGTATCAGGCCGCCCTTGGCCAGTTCATCCTCAAGCTTGTCCTTTGGCCAATCGCTGATCAGCGCTGTCACCACCGGCCCCGGCTGCACCGCGCCGACGCGCAGGCCATGCGGGGCGACCTGGCGGCGCACCGTATGCACGAAGGCCTGCACGGCGTGTTTCGAAGCTGTGTAGATCGGCTCCCAGACCACGGGCACCAGTCCGGCGATCGAAGACGTGACGATGATGTCGCCGGTCTTGCGCTCGACCATGTGCGGCAGCACGGCGTGTATGGAACGGAACACCGCATTGATGTTGAGATTCAGCATGCGGTCCCACACATCGGGGTCGCCTTCGAGCACCGGGCCTCCGACATAGGCGCCGGCATTGGCGTGGAAGATATCGAGCTGGCCGGCCTTGTCCAGGATTTGCGGCATCATCGTCGCGACGCTGGCCGGCTCCATCAGATCGATCACCAGCGGGATCGCGTTGGGACCGAGTTCGGTGCAGACGCTTTTCAGCGCGTCGGCGGCGCGGTCGACGAGCACAACGCGAACGCCGGCGGCAATCAGCGCTCTCGCGCATTCCAGGCCTATGCCCGACGCGGCGCCGGTGATCGCCGCGACCTTTCCACTCAAATCCTGAGCCATTCTATCCTCGTATCGATTGCGGTTGCGTTCAGGCGCGGCCGTGGGAAACCCGCGAGCGGCGTGCCAGGGAGTCGACGATGACCGCAATTGCCAGAACGGCGCCGGTGATCATGTAGCGAAGCGACGATGACAGATCGAGCAAGGTCAGCCCGCTGGCGATCGACTGGATGACGATGATGCCGAGCAGCGCGGAATAGGCGCTGCCACGGCCGCCAAACAGGCTGGTGCCGCCTATGACCGCCGCCGCAATGGCGTTGAGGTTGACGTCGCCGGTGCCGGCCTGCTGGCTGGCGGAGGCCAGCCGCGCCGCCGACAGGACGCCGCCGAGGGCGGCAAACATCGAGCACATGACGAAGGCGCTGAGGTAGATCGAGCGCACCTTGATGCCGGCCCGGCGCGCCGCTTCGCGGTTGCCGCCGACGGCGGTCATCGAGCGGCCCCATTGGGTGCGGGTCAGCGCATAGTTCATCGCCACCACCAGGCCGACGAACAGGCCGAACATCCACGGTATGCCGCGCGCCTGGTTGAGATAACCGACGATCAGTTCGAGCAGGATGGTCAGGGCGGCGACGCGCACGATGAGGCCGCCGACAGACGGCGCCGACAAATTGACGGCCCGGCGGCGGCTGACGGTGCGCAGGCCGCTGATCAGCATGATGATGCCGGGCAATGCCGCCAGTGCATAGGACAGCCAGTCCGGCATGACCAGCAACTGGCCGAAATTCACCAGGTTCGAGCCATAGGGCAGATTGATCGAGCCGGTGGAGCCCAGAATATACAGCTGCAGGCCGAGCACGGCGAGCAGGCCGGCGAGCGTCGAGACGAAGCTTGGCATGCCGAGCCGGTTGAACAGCAAGGCATAGAGCGCGCCGATGAAACCGCCGACGGCAACCGCGGCGAGGATGGCGAGCGCCACCGGCCAGCCCTGGTTGACCCACAGCGTGCCCACCATGGCCGAGGCAAAGCCGCTGATCGAGCCGACCGACAGGTCGATCTCGCCGACCATCAGCACGCAGACGATGCCGAGCGCGATGACGCCGACGGTCGAGCAGTCGAACAGGAGATTGACCAGATTGCTTGACGAAACGAACACCGGGTTGAGCGCGGTGAACACGCTCCAGATGATGACCAGGCCGACGATGACCGGCAACGAGCCGAGGTCGCCGGAGCGGACTCGGTCGAAGAAGGCGCTGATGGCGCCACCGACGCCGGCCTGGTGCTTGACGCGGACGTCGCTGCGGTCGAGCGCCGTCGACGAAGAGGTGTCCTGCTTGGGCTCCGCGCTCATGGCCGCTGCTCCTGGTTGTGCGCTTGTTCGGCGGCCTTGCGCCGTTCGGCGCGGCGCGACACTGCATTGTTGGCGGCGCCGGTGATGGCGCTGACCAGTTCCTGGTTCGAGGCGTCGGGTTCGAAGACGCCGTTGTTGCGGCCGAGCCTGAGCACCACGATGCGGTCGGCGACGGCGCGCACGTCCTCCATATTGTGACTGATCATCAGCACGCCGAGCCCACGCTCGCGCACCCGGTCGATGAGGTTCAGCACTTCCGCCGTCTGGGCGACGCCAAGAGCGGCGGTCGGCTCGTCGAGCAGGATGACCTTGGGGTCGAGCAGCAGCGAGCGGGCGATCGCCACGGTCTGGCGCTGGCCGCCGGACAGCGAGGCGACCGCCTCGCGGACGCTTGGAATACGCGCCGACAATTCGTTGAGCAGCGTCCAGGCGCGAATTTCCATCGCCACCTCGTCCAGCCGCAGCGGGTTGATCTCCTTGCCGAGAAAGATGTTGGCGACGACGTCGAGGTTTTCGCACAGTGCGAGATCCTGGAAGACGGTGGCGATGCCGAGCGTCAGCGCCGCACTCGGGTCAGGCATGGTCACTTGCTTGCCACGGAAATTGATGGTCCCCGAGCTCGGCTGGTGAACGCCGGCCAGAATCTTGACCAGCGTCGACTTGCCGGCTCCATTGTCGCCGACCAGCGCCACCACCTCGCCGGCATGGACATCGAGATCGATATCGGTGAGCGCCGAAACGGCGCCGAAATTCTTCGAGATGCCGCGCAGGCTGAGCACCAGCTCGCCTGCCGAAACCGGTCCGTCAGAGATGTCAGACATGGTGGCAAACCTTTCCGGATGGGCGGTCAAGAGTGACTGCGGACTTCCGGCCGCCGCAAGGGCGGCCGGAAAGCAGGATCAGGATTCTAGGTCATCTTTTATGCATGTCGTTATCCCAAAACCGCTGCGCGATTTTGGGCGACCTGCATTGTCACTTTGTGATGCCGAGCTTCTTGCAGCCTTCGGCATAGCGGTCGACGCAAAGCTCTTCGGCGGTGTTGATCTTCTTGTCGATGATCTCGGCCTTGAGGTTTTCCTGCGTCACCACCGCCGGCGTGAACAGCTGCGACGGGGTGTCGTAGAGGGTCATTTCGGCCTTCGGCGTCTCGCCCGACAGAAGCTGGACGGCGACGTTGGCGGCAGCCGCCGCAACGATCTCGCTCGGCTTGGAGATGGTGTTGTACTGGTCGCCGGCGATGATCAGCTGCAGGGCGGCGATGGTCGCGTCATTGCCGGTCACCGGCGGCACCGGATCGACTCCGGCGGCCTTGAAGGCGGCGATGGCGCCACCACCGGTGCCGTCATTGGCCGCAACAACGCCGACGATCTGCGTGGAGAAGCGGGTGATCTGGCCGCTTGCCCATTGCTGCGCCTTCGGCGGCGCCCATTCCGGCGTGTCGTATTCGGCAAGGATCTTGTAGCCGCTGTTGTCGAGGCTGGAATGGATGCCCTTCTTGATCAGCCCGGCGGCCGCGTCGGTCGGCGATCCGTTGATCTGCAGCAGGCCGCCGCTGGCGGGGTCGACCTTCAGCGCCTTGAGGTGTTCGACGAGCGAGTCGGCAATGGCCTTGCCGATGCCTTCATTGTTGAACGAGACGTAGAAGTCGGCAGGTGCGGTCGGGATCGGGCGATCATACGCGATGACCTTGACGCCCTGGCTCTGCGCCAGCTTGACCAGCGAGGCGGCGGCAGTCGAGTCGACAGGGTCAAGCACGATCGCCTTGGCGCCTTGCGAGATCACCGAGTTGAACTGCTGCTGCTGGCGCGAGGCGTCGGCATCGGCGTTCTGGTAGATCACCTTGCAGCCGGGGCAGAGTTTTTTCATCTCGGCGACGAAGCCGGGATAGTCGTGCTGCTCGTAGCGCGTCGAGGCCTGGTCGGGCATCAAGAAGGCGACCGTGGCGTCGGTAACCGGGGCGGCAAAGGCAGCGGTGCCGCCAAGAAGAGAAAGAGTGAGCGCGATGGCTCCCGTCGATTTCCAGGCAAATCTGGTCATTTCGATAGCTCCGTTTCAAGGAATGGTTTCATGAAGCCCTGGACACCACATGGCGCCGGGCCTTGACTGCAGTCGGGCTGTTGCGAGGAACAACGGAGCACTTGATCCGTGCTGCGCATCCTCTTGATATCTCTGGATTTCGGGACAAGCGATCTCCAGCACGGGACGCCTCCAACGCACCCCGCGTTCTTACCTCAGTAAATGTCTAGGCTCCTCCCGGTCCTCCCTGTTAGGCGGCAATCTCCGCGCTGATGTTTTCCGCCAGCAGGGCCCTGAAGCGCGAAGGCGACATGCCTTTCTGGGTCAGGAACTGGCGGTTGAAATTCGAGATGTTGTTGTAGCCGGCGGCATAGCAGATCTCGGTGATCGGCATGTCGGCCTCACTCATCAGCAGCTGGCAGGCAAGGTTGATGCGCAGCCGGTTGACGTACTGAACCAGCGCCATGCCGGTATGACGGCGGAAGCTGCGCGAAAACGCGCTCGGGCTGCGCCCGGCAATCGCCGCCAGATCGCTTTCGCTGAACGGCTCGGTCAGGTTGGCGTTGATATAGGCAAGCGCCTTGTTGACGCCGGCCGACATGAAGCCTGAGGGATCTGGCAGATAGCTGGCGCTGGTGAGCGTCCGCACATCGGCGGCGCGGCTCAGAATGTCGATGAGCTCCATGAACAAAGCGATGCGACGCACGCCTTGCGCTTCGACCAGTTCGGCCAGCACAGGTGCGGTGAGCTTGGCGGTAGCGATGGAGAACAGCGCGCCGCGGCGGCTGAGCTCGAGAATGTTTTCACAACCGGCAAGTTCCGGCAACGCGGCGGTGGCGTCGGCAATGAACTCTTGCGAGAACTGCACGACGCGGCCGCGCAGCGGCACGCTGGCGCCTGCCGGCACGTCGCTGACCCAGTTGTGCGGCAGGTTCGGGCCGGTGAGCACGAGATTGCCGGGCTCGAACTCGCCGATGAAGTCACCGACGAAATAATGGCCCGTGGTGGCGACGACGTGATGGATTTCGTATTCGGGGTGGAAGTGCCAGCGCACCGTGTGGAAGGGGTAGCCGTGGGCCCAGGCCTTGAACGACTCGCCGCGTCTGATCTGGACGACTTCCAAGTCCGGATTCATGTCAGTTCCTCCCGGCGCCGGTCCGGTCATGCGACCAGTTGCAGTGCCATCTCCCGCAGGCCGCGTTTGCCGCTCTCTGCAGTGATCGAAGCTTAGGCGGCAATTCATGCAGCCGCCACCACGGTGTGTCCACCTCACTGATACTTTTTTGACGTTTTTGTAGTCAAGGCGATACGTTTGCGAGTACGCGGGAGAGATCAGGCCCCGCTTGCGAGACGGTGACGACGCAAACGATGTCGCCGGCGGCGAGAGCTGGTCGCTCGATTTCGGCTCCGTCACAGTGATAATATGCAAAGGGAGCGGATCGGCATGACAAGGACGTTCACCTATTCCGGCAGCCCTGCGCATATTGTCTTCGGCAATGGCGCGTCGTCCGAGGTGGGCACCTGGATCGAAAAACTCGGCTGCAATCGCGCGCTGGTGCTGTCGACGCCGCATCGGGCTGCCGACGGCGAGGCGCTTGCCAAATCCCTCGGCGCGCTGGCGGCCGGCACCTTTTCGGGCGCCGCCATGCACACGCCGGTCGAGGTAACCCAAACGGCAATGGCCAAGGCGACCGAGGTCAACGCTGACTGCGTTGTCGCGCTTGGCGGCGGCTCGACCACCGGTCTCGGCAAGGCGATCGCCTGGCGCACCGACCTGCCGCAGATCGTCATCCCGACCACCTATGCCGGCTCGGAGGTGACGCCGATCCTCGGTCAGACCGAGAACGGCGAAAAAACCACAATGCGTGACGCAAGGATCCTGCCGGAAGTGGTGATCTACGATCCAGAGCTGACCGTCGGCCTGCCGATAGCGATGAGCGTCGCGTCAGGACTCAACGCCATGGCGCACGCGGCCGAAGCGCTTTACGCGCAGGATCGCCATCCGATTTCCACCCTGATGGCGAAAGAAGGATTGCGCGCCATGACGGCGGCGCTGCCGGTGTTGACCAAGGAGCCTGGAAATATCGATGCACGCGGCGATGCGCTTTACGGCGCCTGGCTGTGCGGTACGGTGCTCGGCGCCGTCGGCATGGCGCTGCATCACAAGATCTGTCACACGCTCGGCGGCTCTTTCGACATGCCGCATGCCGAGACGCATGCGGTGATGTTGCCGCACACGATCGGTTTCAACGCCGTCGCGGTGCCCGACTTGTTGAAGCCGGTCGCCGACTTGTTTGACGGCAGCGCCGGTAGCGGTCTCCAGGATTTCGCCAAGGCGGTCGGCGCGCCCCTTACATTGAAAGAACTCGGCCTCAAGCAGGCCGATCTCGACCGCGCCGCCGAGATTGCGACCAGGAACCCATACTGGAATCCGCGGCCTTTCGACCGCGCCGCAATCCGCGCCCTGTTGCAGGACGCGTGGGA
This sequence comes from Mesorhizobium sp. M0016, assembly GCF_040324035.1. Classification (NCBI taxonomy): domain Bacteria; kingdom Pseudomonadati; phylum Pseudomonadota; class Alphaproteobacteria; order Hyphomicrobiales; family Phyllobacteriaceae; genus Mesorhizobium; species Mesorhizobium sp. M0016. Next base: position 54,798 of record NZ_JAMYVM010000003.1, read on the forward strand.
GGGAAGGCGTCCGCAAAACTGACGGCAACAAGCAAGGAACTTACCCGCCGCGAATTCATCAGGATACCGCCACGACCGGTGTGCTCGCGGCGGCCTCGCGGTGCCGGCGATCGCCTGCCCTTTCGCATATAGCCGACAGGCATGAGTGGCTCCGCCTGAACGGCGCAGGCCGCTCACGGTTTTGTGCGCGTGAAAAACTGCGCGGCTCGAAAAGCCCATTGACATCAGCCGTATTTTCGACGCAAACGTTATATTGTTACTGTTATACAGTTACACAGCCCGCCTCTCCGGCGACATACATTTCAGACTGCAAGGAGACCACGGATGCGTCGCATTCCCTTTCTCGCCGCGCTGCTCGTCGCGGTGCCGCTTTTGACCGGCACGGCTGCCCGCGCCGAAGACAAGCTGACCATCGTGGCGGCCGAGAATTTCTATGGCGACCTTGCCCGCCAGATCGGCGGCAGCAACGTCACCGTCACCAGCATCCTGGCCAATCCCGATGACGATCCGCATCTGTTCGAGACCAGCCCGTCGACGGCGCGCACCATCGCCGACGCCAAGATCGTCATCTATAACGGCGCCGACTACGATCCGTGGATGGACAAGCTGCTGTCGGCCTCGACAGCCAAGGATCGCACGACCATCGTCGCCGCCGACCTGATCGGCAAGAAGTCGGGCGACAACCCGCATCTGTGGTACGACCCGGCGACGCTGCCGGCCATCGCCAAGGCGCTGAGCGCCGACCTTGCCAAGCGCGATCCGGCCAATGCCGTGTATTATGAGACGAACCTGAAGGCATTCCAGACCTCGCTCGAGGCCATTGACAAGGAAATCACCGACGTCAAGAACACCTATGCCGGCACCGAGGTGACGGCTACCGAGCCGGTCTTCGGCTACATGGCGGAAGCGCTCGGTCTCAAGATGCTGAACTACGATTTCCAGGTGGCCTTGATGAACGATGCGGAGCCGAGCGCCACGCAGGTGGCGGCGTTCGAAAACAGCCTGAAGGACGGCTCGGCCAAGATCCTGTTCTACAATTCGCAGGTGACCGACGAGGCAACGACAAGGCTGCTCGACATCGCCAAGCAGAACAAGGTCACGGTCATCGGCGTCACCGAGACGGAACCGGCGGGCCAGACGATCCAGACCTGGTTCGGCGGCCAGATCGACGCGGTCCAGAAGGCGCTCGCCGCCCGCACACAATGAATGTGACTGCGAATGAATGTGACTAAATGAACGCAATCGAATTCGACAAGGTCACGCTGACCTATGGGGGACGCCGGGTTTTATCCGACGTCTCCTTTTCTCTACCGCAAGGCGCCTTTGTCGGCCTGCTCGGCGCCAATGGCGCCGGCAAGACGACGATGCTGCGCGCCATTCTCGGCCTGATCAAACCGGCCGGCGGCGCCATTTCGGTGCTTGGCAAATCGCCGACGCGCGGCAACGCCGACATCGGCTATATGCCGCAGGCGCGGCGCGCGCTTGGCGATGTCGGCGTCAGCGGCCTCGACTTCGTGCTGAGTGCCGCCGGCGGGCATCGCTGGGGCTGGCCCGTCGCATCGGCTGCCGAGAAGGAGGCGGCGTGGAAGGCTCTTGAAGAGGTGGGCGCCGGCGACCTTGCGCGGCGGCCGCTGGGCGAGCTTTCCGGAGGCGAGCGCCAGCGCATCCTGATCGCGCAATCCTTGATCGGCAATCCGCAACTGCTGCTGCTCGACGAGCCGCTGATCAGCCTCGATGCAGGCCATCAGCGCGCGATCATCGACCTGGTGCATCAGATCGGCGAGCGGCTCGGCATTGCCGTGCTGTTCTGCTCGCACGAGATCAACCCGCTGCTGCGCGCCGTCGACCGCGTGCTCTATCTCGGCAACCGCAAGGCGGCGATCGGTTCCGTCGACGAGGTCATCAGCGGTCCGGTGCTGTCGAAACTCTATGGCACGCATATCAATGTGGTGCGGGTTGCCGGCCGCATCTTCGTCATGGCCGACGATGTCGAACTGGAGAGCGGGGCGCATGTCCACGATCTTTGACTATGAATTCATGCGCAACGCCTTCTATGCCTGCACCATCGTCGGCATCGTTTCGGGCGCGGTCGGCTATTTCCTCGTGCTCCGGGGCCAGACCTTCGCCGGTCATGCGCTCTCCCATGTCGGCTTTCCCGGCGCCACCGGCGCCGGCCTGATCGGGCTGTCGCCGTTTCTCGGCCTCACCGTGTTTACCGTCGCCGCCGGCATCGGCATCGGCCTGCTCGGCGAACGCGCGCATCGCGACGTCGCCATCGGCATCGTTTTGACGCTGTCGCTCGGCTTGGGCTTGCTGTTTCTGCATTTCTACACCGCCTTCGCCTCGCAGGCGACCAACGTGCTGTTCGGCAATGTGCTGGGCATCAGCCTGCGCACCGTTATCGTGCTTGCGGTGCTGGCGGTGGCGATCCTTGTCGCGCTTTTGCTGATCGCGCGGCCGCTGCTGTTCGCCAGCCTGCAGCCGGAACTCGCCGAAGCGCGCGGCGTGCCGCTCACTCTTGTCTCGACCCTGTTCATGGTGCTGGTCGCCGTCGCCACGTCCGAGGCGGTGCAGATCGTCGGCGTGCTGCTCGTCTTCGCGCTGATGGTGGCGCCTGCAGCCACCGCGCTCAGGCTTACTAGCGGCGTCGGAGCCGGCGTGCTGACGTCCATCGCGCTTGCCGTGATCATCGCCTGGATCAGCCTGACGCTCGCCTTCCTGACCGACTGGCCGACGAGCTTCTGGATCACGGCGCTGGGCGCGGCGGCCTATGTCGTCAGCGGCATGGTCCGGCGCCCGTCGGTCCGAGAGACTCAGAGCGCCGACGCCGGCCCCTGAGGCTTGCCCTCCGGCGGGTCGATCGGGCCGGCTGGAGTGCAAAACTGACGTGAGGGAAATACACCCAAAAAAAGTCAGGTTTACAAATCGGCTCCTGAAACGTTTCAGCCGCGAAAGACAAATTCATCCAATCGCCTAGATCGCGACCTCTGTCGCGCCAAAGGGCCGCTCCGGAGCGGCCGGAACACCCGGAAAACCGCCATTTCAAGCGCATTTTGTAGCGGCGAATGGCGTCCGCGCGGCCGGTTGGAAGCTGGCCGGGAGGTGCAAAGGCGACCCCCCGCGGCCATCGCGGGCGGCGTTGACAGACCGCGGTGCTGCATGCGTATAGCAAGCCATGGGTCACGCCATGGCCGTGGCGGTTGAGACGGGGCTGGGGGGTTTCGTAACAACAGCATTGACGGCCCGGCGCCGGACGGGCGGCATGCACTCTCGAAGTGCGCCGCTCGCTCTTGGCTGACGCGCCGGCGACCCGGCAGCAGTCCTGGCCTGCGTTATCTCGACCAGGCTCCGCAGAACGCCATCGTCTCAGCTTTTCGATCCGCATCGGTTCGAAGCGAACGAGGTGACGCCCTCTTAACCGATATTCGCTTCGCTACGTCCCCCTCCCCCTGCTGGGCGAGGGGGACGCTGGCGATGAACCGCGCCGGCCGACGTGTATCGGCACCGATCAGGCACTCCTGACGACGCGATCAAGCAAGCCTGACGACGAGCCGATCAGGCGACCCTGGCGACGTCGATCAAGCAAGCTTGACTACGTCGATCAAGCAAGCTTGACGACGAAGTGCTTGGTTACCGGCTCGAGGATCTGCCAGGTGCCCTTGAAATCGGCTTCGACCACGAACGCATCGCCCGGACCGACCTCGACAGGCGTGCCGCCATCGGGCGTGATGATGATGCGGCCGGCGATCATGTGCACGAACTCATAGTCGGTGTAGGTGGCGTGATAAGTGCCGGGCGAGGCCCGCCAGGTGCCCGACAGCACCTTGCCGTCGGCGGTGGTGTGCTGCACGGCGGTCTGCATGGTCGGCCGGCCCGCGACAACGATCCAGCCCGGTAAGTCGCCGCCCTCGGCATGCTCGACAGCGCCGAATTTGAAAATGGTGGTGTTGGTCATGGGAGGCTCCGTTTGAATTGCATGGCTGCCGGTTGGATAGCCGATGCGTGTGACGGGGGCAACGCAAGGGCCGACCCCGGATGTCGGAGATTTGGCGAAGGAGGCGGGGACCTAATCTCCCCCATCGAGGGGGAGATGTCGCCGAAGGCGACAGAGGGGGTCGCCGCGCGTGGAGCGCCTGCCTTCACTTGCAGGATTGGGCCGAGTCCGGTCGAACCGACCCCCTCTGGCCTGCCGGCCATCTCCCCCTCAGGGGGGGAGATCAGCGGCGTCGCCTCCTCCAATGTTGCACTGCGTTAGATTTGTTGCATTGCGATATCGACCCATAGGGCGGAGTCTTGGTCCGACTGTGAACGGTTGCAGCGCCGTGTCCCGTTGGGCGCAAAGCTGCCGCACGTATGATCCCGGCGCGATCGTTACTCGCCGAGGCGGGGTCATGCACCAGCACGAGGTGGCAAATCGTGTCAGCATCGTTCCGGCCCGATATCGAAGGACTGCGTGCCTTGGCGGTGGCAGGCGTGATCGCCTTTCATTTCGGCTTCACCGGCCTGCCCGGCGGCTTCACCGGCGTCGACATCTTCTTCGTCATCTCGGGCTATCTGATCACAAAACACCTGCTTGCCGAAATCACCGAGACCGGGCGGCTCAACCTGTGGCGCTTCTATGCCAGGCGCGCTCGGCGGCTGTTGCCGGCGTCGCTGTTCGTCATCCTCGCCACACTGGTGGCCGGCGCCTTCATCCTGTCGCCGGAGGAACAATCGCTCTATTCCAAAGGCGCCATGTTCGCCTCGGCCTACATGATCAATCTGTGGCTGATCCGCTGGTCGTTTGATTATTTCGCCGCCGATGCGGCCAGCAACCCGTTTGTCCATTTCTGGTCGCTGTCGGTGGAGGAGCAGTTCTATGTCGCCTGGCCGGCGCTGCTTGTGCTGGCGGCATGGCTGCGCCCCGGCAAGCGCGGCGCGATCCTGGTGATCGGCATTGCCGGCCTCGTCTCGTTCGCCGTCTGCGCGTGGCTCACCACGGTCTCGCAGCCCTGGGCCTTCTATTTCTCGCCGCTACGCGCCTGGGAGTTCGCCGCCGGCGGGCTGGCCAGCATGGTGCCGCAGCAAGTCTGGCAAAACCGCCCGCGGCTCGCCACGCCGCTGGCGTGGCTCGGCCTAGCGCTGATTGCCGGCGCCTATCTTTCCTTCAGCGACGAAACGCCCTTCCCGGGTTTCCTCGCCCTGGTGCCGGTGGCCGGCACCGTGCTGTTGCTGCTGGCAGGAGCGGCGCACGCGCAGCAGGAGAGCGCTAAGAAAAGCCCGATCGAGGCACTGGCGCTGGCGCCGCTGCAATGGGTCGGCAAACTCTCCTACTCGCTCTATCTCTGGCACTGGCCGGTGATCGTGTATGCCACGATGCTGACGCCGGAACTTTCGCCGCTGCAGCGGCTCGGCTGCTTGGCGCTGACGCTGGCGCTGTCGGGGTTCACCTATCATGTCATCGAAAACCCGATCCGCCGCAATGGCTGGCTGATGGCCAGTGCGGCGCGGGCGCTGGTGCCGGCCGTCCTCCTGACCGGCACCGGCGTCGCAGCCGCCTACGCCAATGCCAGGCTTGCCGTCCACGATCTGGACCCTGAGCAGCGCAGCATTGCCGCCAGCGCCGCGCAGCCGTCCACGGCGCGCGCGGCCGGCTGTATTCTCTCCTTTGAGACGGTGACGCCGAAGGCCTGCGTGTTCGGCAACAAGGACGCCGGGCGCTCGATTGCGCTGTTCGGCGATTCGCATGCCGACCACTGGTCGACGCCGCTGATCGACGCGGCGGCCAAGAACAATTATCGCCTCGTCACCTATCTCAAATCGTCCTGCCGTGCCTCGCGGGTGACGACCTGGAACTGGCGGCTGAAGCGCGACTACACCGAATGCGACCAGTGGCGGGAGCAATCGGTCAAGGACATTATCGCGTTGCACCCGCACATGGTGGTGATCTCGGAATTCTCGATCGGCAATGTGATGAAGGAATCGCCCGAGGAACTGAAGCACGCCGATTGGAACGAGGAGTGGAAGGCCGGCCTGCGCTGGACGCTGGCGGCATTCAGCCGGGCCGGGATCAAGGTCGCGGTAATCCGGGACGTTCCCTACAATGGAAGCTATGCCGACAAATGCGTGGCGCGGGCGCTGTGGCGCGGGCAGGTGCCTGAAGTCTGCGACACGCCGAGGGACGCGGCGGCGAACGACGACATCGCCGCGGCCGAGCGCGACGTCGTGCGCAGCGTGCCCGGCGCCACCTATGTCGACCTGACCAGCCAGTTCTGCGACGCCCAAACCTGCCACGTGTTCATCAACGGCCAACTCGCCTTCCGCGACCGACACCACCTGGCGACGCCATTTGCTGAATCACTGGAGCCGGTCTTGGAGAAGGCGGTGTTTTAGGGGGCGGCGAGGTAGGGGGACCTGACGGCTGACCGCTCAGTTGATGCGAGCTATGCCACAAACACATCCTCTCGATGGTGAGCGAGGTAAGCCTGTGCGGCGGGGTGAAGGTGCTAGTGCGCCAGACGGCGGGGGCTTCGGCAAAGCCGAAACTCTGCATCACCAATTGCTCGAAACCGAGCCGCCGCAAATCAGTCTTGTCGACGCGCTGGGATATGAGGACCTGCCCGCTATCTTCAAAACTGATGAAGCCACGGTCAAAGAGGTGGTCGGCATCAGGCGTGAGGAGCAGCCCGTTCATGCCGTCCAAGCGCTCCTGCGCGGAAGCGCATAAGCGCCAAGGCTTGATGTGGCTTGCAATCAGCAACGAGGGATTGGTGACCCCTGTGAGTCGGCACGAGCGCTCCATGGCTTCGACATTGGAACGAAATTTACCTTGGCCGCGACGAGCTTGAATGACGCTCGTCTTTACAGTGTCCTCGAGTTGGAGGTCGTCTCGGATACGGCGCTCAACGACGTCCTCTAAAATTTCATTGACGACTTCGAAAGTGAGACTGTTTGCGCCACCACGCCTCAGAGCTTCGCGGTCGAAAGCTGTACCCGCGACAATGGTGTGAAACACCTCTTGCGATACGCTCGCGAGATAGGCGTTTTGACGGCCTGATCCGGAGTTTGGGTCGATGGGCGAATATCGGGGAGGCAGAAGCGGACCCAATTCGCCAATTATGTCCGACGGGCGCACCGTCGGCAGGAGCGGCGCCCAATACACCGGGAGAAGCCAACCTTCCTCGTTCCAATTGGCTCCAGTGTTCTTGAACTCCGGTGGTTTCGGTGCTGTGAATGCATACTCCGCTACCCGACCAATATAGCGCACGGCTTGACCGAAAAAAGACAACACGAGGTCACCAGGTGTCGCCCGACGCATATTTTTGTAGAACTCGCTGCGTGCCCCATTCTTCTGAGTTTTGGGCGACCAGAGATATTGCCCGTCGATCTCTTGGCAGGCGGTCTGACTGTGATTTACCCACCAGAATTGCGACATCGTTTTTGATTTTAATAGTTGCCGTCGGCTGGGTAAGCTCTATTCGAGACCTGTCTCGCCTACAAGCATGGAGCCGACCTTATTGCCAGGTGCGACAGGCGGCGTAACTGCATCTTTCGGCGAGACGCCAAGAAGAGCGTAGGGCGACGATAGTCGCCGCCCCCACCCCACTTGCAAATCGCCCCCCAAATGCCATCTAGATCACAGGCGCACCGCCGGTGCGCCTTAGCCACGGAGCTTTCACTTGACGCAGCGAAGCGGCAGTGCGGATTTGCCGCTGCATGGCGGGCGGGTTCCGAACTGGCTGGGCGATCGCATGACGCGGCTGGGCGCTGTGCTGTGCGAGGCGATCATCCATCACTATGGCCGCGACGAGCTGTTGCGGCGGCTGGCGCATCCGTTCTGGTTCCAGTCTTTCGGCGCCGTCATGGGCATGGACTGGCACTCCTCGGGCATCACCACCTCGGTCGTCGGCGCGCTGAAGCGCGGGCTGAACCCGATGTCGCGCGAGCTCGGCATCCATGTCTGCGGCGGGCGCGGCGCGCATTCGCGCAAGACGCCGCAGGAGCTGACCGCGATCGGCGAACGCGTCGGCATCGATGGCGCGGCACTCGCCACCGCCAGCCGCCTGGTCGCCAAAGTGGACAGTGCGGCCGTGCAGGACGGCTTCGACCTCTATCTGCACGGCTTCATCGTCACCGACGACAGCCGCTGGGTGGTGGTGCAGCAAGGCATGAACGGCGACAGCCGCCAGGCGCGGCGCTATCACTGGCTGTCGGAAGGGCTGACAAGCTTCGTCGACCAGCCGCATGCGGCGATCGAGGGCGAGCGGCAGGGCGAGATCGTCAACCTGACCGACCATCGCGCCGCGCCGTCACGTAGCGGCCAGATCGACCTGTTGAAGACCATGAGCCCGGAACGGATCCTCGACGAGCTTGCCGTGCTGGAGCCGCCGCCGAAAGCAGCGCCTGCGAAACCGGCGGCGCAGCCGATGCTGCCCAATCTGGTGATGCCGGCGCATCACGACGTGCGCGAGAGCGACATCGTCATGCACCGGCTGCACGGCAACATTTCCGCCGCCATCGAAAGCGGGCCGGCCGACTTTCCCGAGCTGCTGCTGGTGCCCGGCGTCGGCGCGCGCACGGTGCGGGCGCTGGCCATGGTGGCGGAAGTGGTGCATGGCGCGCCCTGCCGCTTCTCCGATCCGGCGCGCTTCTCGCTCGCCCATGGCGGCAAGGACCGCCACCCCTTCCCGGTGCCGCTGAAAGTCTATGACGAGACGATCGCGGTGCTGAAATCGGCCGTCGGCAAGGCCAAGCTCGGCCGCGAGGAAGAGCTCGGCGCGCTGCAGCGGCTGGATGGCGAAGCGCGGCGGCTGGAGCGCTACGTCACCGGGCCAAGCCTTAAGGAGATCGTCGCCGGCGAGTTCGACCAGTCGCATCTGCTTGGAGGGCGCAGTGTGTTCGGGTGGGAGGGGGCGGCGGAAAGCGACGACGGTTCAGACAGGGGCCGCCAGTAGCTGCCTGTCCATCATGCAGAGATAGTGCGCGGCCCATAGAAACACGTGCTCGGCTTGTTTTGATAATGCTTGCAAAGACCCATTTCTCAAGTGATGCTCTGCCAGGCGAGGCTCGGCATGAAGACATTCGCATGGACGTTGGTTTTCGTGCTGCTGGCGATTGGCGGCGCGATCGCCCAAACGACGCCTGAGCCTGCCATACTGGCATATACACCGCCGATGCACTTCGTCGTTGTACGCAACAGCACGCCAGGATGCGAGCCGACATGCCCGGAATGGATTTCGGCGGAAGGTCACATCGTGGCCGGCACGCCAGCTTTGCTGAAGGCTTTGCTGAAAAAACTCGGCCCCCGCAAATTGCCTTTGGCGTTGAATTCCCCGGGCGGCGAGACCGATGCGGCGATGGCGCTTGGCCATATGATCCGCGCCAGCGGGCTCGACACGATGGTTGGCAAGACGGAGTTCTCCGAATGCGCGCCAGACACAAAAGCCTGCGGGCCGGGCGACCTCCGCTTCGGCGTCGCCAACCCCGTCGGCGCAGTCTGTTCGTCAGCTTGTACGATGGTTCTTGCGGGCGGCGTACGGCGCCTGGCAGACAGCCGCGCCTTTGTCGGCATTCACCGGATCATGCTGCCGGCCGCCAAGAAGATCCACGGCAAGAAGACCATCGTCCTCGTTCCGATACCCAAATGGTATGAACGCAAGGTCGACAGCTATTTCACCGAGATGAAAGCAGGTTCGTGGATCGTATCGGCCATGCAAAAAATACCCGACGACAGCATACGATACCTCGTGACATACGAACTTTTGGACCTGAATCTGATAACCGAAACCGGTCACGGCGACACCCGCACCTCCATCGATATCTGCAAGACCACGCCGCCGGCGGGCAACTGCCGAACGGTCAGGCAATAGGAATAGCGGGCCACGTAGGTCGTCGAAGCGCCTGTTTCTCAACAGCAACCCTTCACTTTACGCTGCGCCCTTCAACAGGTCTTCCGGCCGGCCCTCGACGAGCGCAGCAATATAGCTTTCCAGGCTGGTCGTGCCGCGCTCCGGGTTTTCCGGCTGCATCGGCTTGTCCTGCGTGGCCCCGGTCATGCGGGCATAGGACTCGGCCGCCGCTTTGGAGAAGCCTAGTTTTTCGTAGGTTTCTGTCCAGCGCTCCCGCGGCACCGTGACCACGCGCACGTTTTTGCGCAACGCCGCACTGAAGGCTGCGGCGACATCGGCGGCGGAGTAGCGCCGAGGACCCTCGATATAGTGCGTGCCGGTCTTGTCCGCCGGCTCCAGCAGACGTCTCGCCGCAGCCTCGCCGAGATCCTGCGGCGCAACCATCGGCAGCTCGAAATCCGCCGGGAAGAAGGAGGTGATGACGCCGTCGCGCCGCGCCGTCTCCAGGGCCTGATCCCAGTTGCTCATGTAATAGGCGGCGCGGTTGATGCTTGCCGGAATGGCCTGGGCCTTCAGCTTCTGCTCGAGGCCGTAAAGGACGGTGAGATCGCCGACACCCTCGCCGGCCTGCGCGCCATAGGTCGATTCCGCTACCACTTTTTCGAGGCCGGACCCCTCCAGTGCCGTCGCAATGGCGCCAACCGTCTTGCGCTCCTCGGCGTCGGTGTCGGTCGATGGATCGGCCGGCGGGTTGAGCAGAAACGCCCGCTTGCCGCGCCGCAAGACTTCACGCAGCGCCTCGACATCGAGCACATCGGCAACCGCGGCCTCCGCGCCCTGTTCAACCAACCATGCGGCCTTCGACTCGTCGCGCGTCACCACCGTGACATCCTCGCCCTGCCGCAACAGCGCCATTGCCGCCGCCGAGCCGACATGGCCGGTACCTCCAAGAATGACATGCATGGTCTCGTCCTTCCCTTGCTGATTCATGCCGGATTAATGGCTGGGGCGGCGAAGGGTTCAAAAATCGGGGGATGATGCTGACAGGAGGTGACGCCGGCCTTCCTCGCAATGCACGGCGCAGGGGTCGTTCGCATCTTGCAAAATTATGGAACGAGGTCGTGCCCAGCGAGTTATATTAGCGCAACCTTGAATAGGAGGCAGCTATGAGAAAGCTCCTGCTTGCTTCGGCTATCGCTATCACTTCGGCGGCGGCGACGATCGCCCCGGCGAATGCCGGCGGGCGCGTCGTGATCGGCATCGGCAACGGCTACTATGACGATGACTACAATGACAGCTATGGCGACCATTACGATCGCTACGCTCCTCGCCCCTACTACCAGTATAATGCCTACGATAACGGCTTCAGGTACCACAGGTATCACAGGCACCATCGCCATTGCCGCATAGAGTTGGTCAAGCATTGGCGCCATCATCACAGGATCGTCGAGGAAATTCGCGTTTGCGAACGGTGATCCGATAGGGTGAAACCGGTTCGGCCGGCATCTGCCGGCCGGCGGCTTCACTACGCGGCTGCCGGCCTTATCGCGGCTTCCGCATCATCATCATCCCGTAATCAACGGCCAAAAGGTCGAGCCCGACCTTCAACAGCTTCACCACCACATCGCGTCCCTCGCCGGTGCGCTCGGCGAGCGCCTTCACCGACTGGCCTTCGAGACAGATCTGGCGGACCACCTCCGCCACTTCCCAGTGGGCCATGGCGGCGATGGCGTGGGTGTGGGCGCGGCCGGCGTTGAGCACGCGGTCGGGGATGCCGCCATTGATGCGGCCGCCGTCGATGCGCTCTTCCCACGGCATCGGCCGCAGCCCGTCACGCGAGGCGCGCTCGAAATCGTCGCGAAACCGCTGGCCGGCCTCGCGCTGCTGGCGGGTCAGCGAGGTGATGCCGACCAGCGGATCGACATTGCGCACCCGCACGATGCCGCCGGTCGCGGTGTAGCCGTCATTGGAGACCTCGTAGACGCGCCGCGCCTCTTCGGTGCCGACGCTCAACCGCTTGCGGCCGAAGCGATCGTCCTTCAGCGCGAAATCATGGCCGATCTCGCGGCGGATGCGCACCTGCTCGGCTTCGCCTATGGGGAGTTTTGGTGGCTGCCGTTTCTGCGCGGTGTTTTTGCTCATCGGGGGATCCTTGTGGGATTGGGTTGTTGAGCCGGAAGGTTGGCGTTCCTTCGCGCCCCCCTCTGCCCTGCCGGGCATCTCCCCCACGAGGGGGAGATTGGCAGTTTCGGCGGCTGCGCCTCTGCAACGTTGGCAATTGGGGAAATCGGCGGCGATATCCGATCGCCCCCCTCGTGGGGGTTGAGGAGTGGTCCGCGAAGCGGACGGAAAGCCAATTGCTTGGCTTTCCGAGCGACGAACGTCCGGCAGGACAGAGGGGGGCGCTGTCCCGCCGGCTTTCCATCATTGGTGGGGTCGTCCGGAGGCGAGGAACGGAGCCCAGCCGCTCACACCACCTCGCTCACCGGTCGGTGGAAGCGCGCCTGGTGGTATTCGCAGTAGCTTTTCAGCGCCCTTGTGCGCAGGCCGCAGCACAGCATCTCGAGCCCCGGCCGACTGCCGGGAGCATCGTTGTCGGGGTCTTCCTCCAGCGTCAGGTCGAGCGGCGCGCGGCAGCGGTCGAACAGGCAGTCGATGAAGCGCATGGCGGCGACATGCGGCTGGCGCCCGAGCGAGGCAGGGCGCGGCGCCGGCACATTGAAGCGGTAGATTTCGCCGTCCACCACCAGCCGTCCTTCGGCCGGGGTGGAGCGCGCCGGACGGGCTGGCAACAAAGGCCTGGCCGGCGTGTGTCTGGCTTGCCTGGCGACCGGTGTGGCCGGTGCGGCCTGCTTCGAAACTGCAGGCCACCTTACCGGCTTGCTCGGCTGAACCGGCAGAATCCCGGCCGTGTTCTCGTTGGCTGCAGTCTTCCCCGTCGCATTCTTCCTCGGTCGGCCGCCGGACCTGCCGCCTCTAGGGTTGGCGAAGCCGATGGTCTTCAACGCGCTGTTGCGGTGGACGATGCCGATGATGGCATTGCGCGAGACCGGGCTGCCGCGCAGCGCCGTGAAGCGGACGGCGATCCCTGTGGCCGACAGGCCATCCCTCAGCCAGACGGCGATCTCCTGCAATTCGGTGTCGGAATAGGCAGTCATGTCGGTATCCATTGATTGCGCGCGCAAAGACCGAGCGCCGGCCCCGAGGGCCCACGGGAAAAATCAGAGCGGATGGTCGGTGCGGTCAGCCGATACTGACGGCCGGCAGCGAGCCGGCGAGATGCCGCAAGGCGGCTTCGGCGGCAGCTTTGGTGATGGCGGAAACTGCCCTGCCCGTCAGCCGGTCGAACAGGATGACGGTGCCGTCTTCCGTGCGGATGCAGGAAAGGCCCTGCCCGCCGGAAACAGCCCTTGGCGCACCGGCGGCGCCATGGGCTGAAGAGGTGGCCGGAGCCGGGAGAGGAGCGGCTCCGGCCGTTCCGGTCGATCGGGGGGACGACGGTTCGACCGGATCCGGGGCAGAAGCCCCGGTTTGCGTCCGGACCGGGGAGGAGGACAGCCCGGACGATGGGAGAAAGCTGAGGATGTCTGCGGAAACGCTTGCGATTTGTTCGATCATGCGCTAAGCGTACGATATGTACGAAACGTACGCAAGCGAAATCGTACATATTGGACGATAAGTTTCAGGCAATTTGTACGATGCAGGAACCGAGGCACAGATTGCAGCAGGCACGGGCGGAGGCGGGTTATGCCTCGCCGAGCGACGCTGCGCGGGCATTGCGCGACATCAACAAGAACACGCTGATCAGTCACGAGAATGGCAACCGGCCGCTGTCGCGCAAGGCGGCGGAGAAATACGGCCGCTTGTTCGGCGTCGATCCCGGCTGGCTCTTGTTCAACGGCGACGGCGGCAGCCTTTCGGGTGGCCATTTCGGCTTTGACGAGTCGGGCCGGCAGATCCCGATGCCGTCGCTGGCCACCGTCGACGTGCCCATCGTCTCATGGATCAGCGCCGGCGAACTCGGCAGCCAGGACATGGTGGTCAATCTCAGCGACTATCCGACCATCCCCACCACCGATCTGGAGCAGGGCCAATGGATTGCGCTACGCGTCGACGGCCCGTCGATGAACAAGATCTCGCCACCGGATTCGATCATCTTCGTCAACCTCAGGGACAAGCGGCTGGTGACTAATGGCTGCTACGTCATTTCGGACGAATCCGGCCAGGCCACCTACAAGCGCTACCGCCCCAACGAGAACCCGCCCTTCCAGCCGGCCTCCTACATGGACATCCCGCCGCCGGCGCTCGAAGGCGCCATCACCATCATCGGCCGGGTGAAGCGCTCGATGATCGATATGTGAGGGAGAAGGCGGTGAGGCGCAATCTCCCCCCTCGAGGGGGAGATGGCCGGCAGGCCAGAGGGGGTCGCCGCGCGTAAGGCGCTGACGTCCTCTGTCCGCGATAGGAAGTCGCGTCAGGACGTACCCACCCCCTCTGTCGCCTTCGGCGACATCTCCCCCTTGAGGGGAGAGATTACGCGCCCAAAAACTCGTTCGTGAAATACGCTCCAAAATCCGGCTTCTCCTTCAGAACCTTGCCATCGCCATCGAGCAATATGCCGGCCCTGAAGAGGTAGGTTCCGATCGCCTCGATCTTGGCCCTGTCGATGGTGCCGATGACGCCGTCCTGGCTGCGCAAGAAGTGTCCGTCGACCAGCATTTTCAGCGAAGCGTGGATCAGCGCCGGGTCGGTCAGCGCATCCCTGTTGGAAGCGATCAGCAGATCGCCGGCTTCCTGCGGGTGATCGCAGGCAAATTGGTAGCCGCGCCGCGTTGCCTCGACGAAGGCCGATGCGGCCTTCGGGTTTGCCTGGAGATATGCATTGCTGGAGGCGATCAAGGTGGTGTGCTCGTCGGGGACGCCGTAGTCGGCGTAGCGGAAGCTGCGCTGCCTGACGCCTTTCAGCTCGGCAGCGACGCCTTCCCAGGTCGAGACCTCGAGCGTGAAGTCGACCGAGCCGTTGGCCAGCGCCTCATAGGCCGAGGTGCCTAATGTCACCGTCTCGAAAACGCCCTTGCCGCCATCGTGGCGGATGATGGTCGAGATCAGCGTGTTTTCCCAGGCGCTGCCGAAGCCGCCATAGGTCAGACCGTCGAGATTCCTGGGACTCTTGATCTCGCCGCGATCCGCGTTGAAGACCAACCGGCCGGTCTCCTGCTGGACCACGGCGTAGACCGCCTTGAGATCGGCGCCGGCAGCCCGCTGGGTAAACAGGCCGACGCCGGCAATGCCGAAATCGGCGATGCGGTTGGCGACCAGCGTGCCGGCGCCAGTATCGCCATAGGGCAGGATCTCAACGCCGAGCCCAGCCTCGCCGTAAAACCCTTTGTCGCGGGCAACGAACAGGCCGACATGGTTGGTGTTGACCGTCCAGTCGAGCGCGACGGTGATTTTTTGCGTAGCCGCATGAGCGCGCGAGGCCAGCGGCAATCCGGCGGCCAGCGTCAGCAGCAAAGCCTGCCGGCGTGTGAATTCGGTCATGAAAAACTCCTTTGAGCGGTCTGCGGAAACAAGCCCCGGTCAGTCCCGGGATTGAGCAGCGTGTCGAGGATGTCGGCTTCGAGCGCGGCGGCCTGGCGCGCGGCATCGCTGCCGGTGGTGCGCGGGCGCGGCAGCGGCACGGCAATCTCGCCGATGATGCGGGCCGGCCGCGCCGACATCAGATAGATTCGATCGGAGAGGTAGGCGGCTTCGCGCACGTCATGGGTGATCAGCAGCGCGGTCCAGCGGTGGCGCTGCCACATGCCTTCCAGCCAGCGCTGCACACCCGCGCGGGTCAGTGCATCCAGCGCGCCAAAGGGCTCGTCGAGCAGCAGCATGTCGCGCTGCTGCACCACGGTGCGCAAAAGCGCCGCGCGCTGGCGCATGCCGCCGGAAAGTTCCGCCGGCCAGGCGCGCTCAAAGCCGGCAAGGCCGAACTCGGCAAACAGCGGCGCGACGTGCTCGCGTGCCGCCTTGCGGCCAAGACCCTGAACTTCCAGCCCCAGCGTCACATTGTCGATGACGCGCCGCCACGGCATCAGCGCGTCGCGCTGCGGCATGAAGGCGAAGGGGCTGCCCTGCAATGGCGCGCCGTCGAAGCGCATGTCGCCCTCACCTTTCAGCGCGCCGGTCAGCAACTGGAACAGCGTCGACTTGCCGGCGCCGGAAGGGCCGAGGATGGAGACGAACTCGCCGGCCGCGACATGAAGCGAAATGCCGGCGAGCACCTCAAGCGCGCCGAAGTTCTTCCTGATGTCCCGGAGTTCGAGCCGCGTCATTGACGGTTCTCTTCTGCAGCTTCAACCTTGCCGTCGCGGCTTTCGCTCCCTGCATTCTCCCAAGGCATGGCGAAGCGCTGGACGAGCACGACAATGCCGAACAGGATCAGCGTGAGCGCGGCGCTGACGGCGACGGCAGCGAGCACCAGATCGGGCCGAAAGTTGTTCTTGGCATTGAGCATGTAGATGCCCAGCCCCTTCGCCGCCCCCGCATATTCGGCGAAGATCGCGCCGACCACGGCGTAGGTGACGGAGATGCGCAGCCCGGCGAAGAAATAGGGCAGCGCCGAAGGCAGGCGCGCCAGCCAGAAGATACGCCAGCGCCCTGCCCCCATGGCGGCGAGCATCTGCGAAATCTCCTTGCTGGTCGCAGCAAAACCTTCGACCAGCGCGACCATCATCGGGAAGAAGGTGACGAGCGCCACAAGCAGGATTTTTGGCATCAGCCCGAAGCCGAACCACAGCACGATGAGCGGCGCGATCGCGACCAGCGGCAAGGTCTGGCTGACGATCAGCAGCGGAAACAGCGCGCGGCGCAGCGGGGCCAAGAAATCGACCAGCGCCGAAAGCACGAAGGCAGCGACCAACGAGCAGGCGAAGCCGGCTGATGTGGCGCGGACGGTGGGCATGGTGTTGTCGGCGAGTGCGGCGCGATGCTCCCAGGCCTGCTGCAGCACGCGCGACGGCGGCGGCAGCATGATGGGGGCAGCGCCGCCATAGCGGGCGTAGAGCTCCCACGCCGCGAGGAGCAGGGCGGAGGCGCAGGCGGCGGGGATGGTCTTGGCGAGGGCTGCGGCTAATCTCCCCCCTCGAGGGGGAGATGTCGCCGAAGGCGACAGAGGGGGTCGTCTCGCATGGAGCGCCCACGCCTTGCCGATGCGAAAAGGACGTCGGCGCTCCACGCGCTGGGACCCCCTCTGGCCTGCCAGCCATCTCCCGCTCGAGGGGGGAGATTCGTGGGCATCGCGGTCTTCGCCAATCGCCAATGGCTCCCCTCCTCTTTGTGCTGAGGGGTCAGGGGCATCTCCTCCACGCAATGGGTCAGATAAACCAGCCACGGCAATATCCTCAAGGAACGACGCTTGAGCCGCGGCTCAGACGGCGCTCGGGCTGTTCGCCGAGATCGTGATGTCGAGGGTGACGTGGCCGGCGCCGGGGCCGAAGCGGCAGAAGGCCTCGTTGAGCGTGGCAAACACGGCACCGGCATCGCCGCGCAGTTTGGTGCAGAAGTTCTTTGAGCGCTCAAAGACGCCGGACTGTTTCAGGAAATCGATGCAGCCGTAGATCTGGTCCATATGATCGCCCGTGCCCATGACGTAGAGCGAGAACTGCGCCGCCACCGGCTGGCCGGTCGACGGCGTGGCCTGGACGGCGCGGATCGCGGCGATCTTGCGCTCGTCCAGCGAAATGGCGGGGCCGCCGGTCTCGTCGGAGCGGCAGATCGGATCGTCGGGCTCGCCCGGACAGCCGCGCGAGACCGCTGCCGAAAGCACGCAGTGCTTGCCGCTTCTGGCCGCCGCGACGAACAGGTCGCGCATGGCGGGAAACAGCACCTCGGGCGGCCCGACCATAAGCGTCGAGATGTCGTCGGTTTCGATCCGCAGCCGGTCGCGCCACGGATCGAGCGCGCCGAGCGCGCCAAGGATGACGCCGACGAAATCGCCGGTCATGGGATAAAGGGAAATCTGTGCGCCTGAAAACATCGCCCGCCTCGCTCCGCTGGTATTATCCAGATCAGCTTTAGGGTCCGAAGGCTTGCCGCCCTCATCTCAGCCCCGACCATACGGAGCACCCCTGTGGATGAGCGGGTTAAAGCATTGTTCGCGACATTGGGGAAGCCGTTTGTTGAAGGCACTGCGGCAACGTGTTTTGGGCCAGACGGGCCGGGCGCCCGGGCGTTCAGAGCGACTCGTCAGTTCGTTGCGTTATAAGGTTTCCACGAATTTCTTATAACTGCGTTGAAATTCAAGCTGATAAACGTAATTATAAGAAAACGGCAGAGACTCCGCGCAGCCCTTACGGTTTCTGGATCTCCTTATCCGCGACCCCATCCGGACTGCGCTCCTGCATCGCTCGGGCTTGCCTGTGCTGGTCCCCTCGCCCCAGCGCTACGCCATCCACAAGCTGATCGTCGCCTCGCGACTCGGGCCGAGCGCTGGGGCCAAGCGGGAGAAGGATCTCCATCAAGCGCGCCTGCTGACCCAAGCGCTCGAAGCCACGCGTCGCCAGGACGACCTTGCCTTCGCCTTCATGGAAGCGTGGGACAAGGGCGAAAACTGGCGCGAGACGATCCGGCGCGGCCTGAACCTGTTCGACGCCGACACGAGGGAAACAGTCAACACCATCCTGGGAAAAGCCCTCCGCGAGATTGGTGCGACTCCTGAAGGATTCACGATGCGTGATTAGCTGAAGCGTCCGCTGCTATATTCATTGCCATCGTCCCAATTGTACGAAATTGGCTTGACGCTGATTCGTACATAAAGTACGATATCTCTTTTTGCAGAGAGGAATGTCCTTGAGCACAGCGAACCATGTTGCCTTCGCCGATCTCTCTCGTCCTTTGCCGTCACCCCCGTCGTTGCCGCCGCCTTTGTTGCCCTTGTCATTCGATCAGTGCCAACGTCTCGCCGGGGCCTGGCGAATGGCCAGCCAGGACATTGCCGACGACATCCGCTTCATCCGCCAATATCTGAAAGTCGTTGCCGAGAAGGACGAGAGGCTGTCGACCGGCACCCTTGTTCACAGCCGCGCCTATGTCGAGGCCTGCGCCGGCTGGCTGCCACAGACTGTAACGCGCTATCTGCGCCACCTGCGCCAGATCACCGAATGCGAACTGGCTATGACAGCTGCCGGGATTCGCTTTGCGCTGTCGAGTTATGCCTGGGAGGCATGAGGGGCGGCTGTCGCCAAACACAAGGAATTGCGCTGCCCGTCGCAGGCGCAATTCGTCAGGTTGAGAGGCTCGGGCGCGCCTGAACGGCGGGCGCCAAGGATGGCCCGGCCAGCGAATTCCGGCCTTGCTTTATTTCGACTGGCCTTATTTCTGGCCTTATTTCGATTTGGCTTTGCCGGACTTTGCGGCGGCAGGCTTCGCGGCCTTTGGCTTGGCGGCTGCCTTGGCGGGCTTGGCGTCAGCTTTCTTCGCCGCCTTTTTGGGCTTGGCGACCGCGCCATCGACTTCAGCCGTGGCCTGCTCCCAGTGTGCCTGATGCGCGCCTTCAGGCCGGCCGGCCTTTTCCCAGATCTCGTGCGCGCGCTGACGAATGCGGTCCTGTTTGTCGTCCGTCACTTAAGCCTCCGTGGTTGGGTCCGGTCGGTTGGTCCAGATTCCACGAAAACATTAGCCGAAAATTCGGCCGGCGTCTTGAGTGACGAGACATCTCAGCGCGGGTCGGAAATCACCGCAACGCCGAGCAGCGCCGCCTTCTTGACGATCAGCCCCGCGAGGTCGGCATCCGAACGATCGGTGCCGGTGCGCTCCCGCAGGAGCGCGATCGCTTCCTTCATCGATAACAGCGCCGTGTTGCGCTCGGCCAGCAACTTGTCGCAACACGCCGCAACATTGGCGGAGTTCGGGGTCTCGACATGCGGCAACATGGCAATTCTCCTTCATCATGTTCATCATTCGGCCCTGCCGCCCTTTAGGAAGAACGACAGGGCCGTATCACCGATGAATGGTTATGTTGTCGAGCGTTACTCGACCACCTCGACAATCCTGCGCGTGCTGGGGTCGACCAACACGGTATGGTTGTCGACGACGGCGTATCTGTACTGAACGTCGGGAACCTCCTGCAGCTCGACAGTGTCAGGCAAGGCAGTGCCGACATTCAATTCGACGCCGAGCAGATTGACCGAGGCAAGCGGATGTTTCTTTACGTACTGGTGCACGACCGTGCGCTGTTCCGGGGTGATGATCACCTGCTGCTGTGCCGGCTGCGTGACGATGACCTCGTCGGCGGCGGCAATGCCGATACCAGCGATCATGGCGAGCCCGGCGACGGCGGGAATAAGGATGGTTTTCATCTTCGTCTCCTGTCGTTGTTGGCGAGCTCCGCCGTGTTCCCGCATGAGGCGAAAACAGCGCAGATCGAGGTGGCGGGCTCCTGGAGGCAAACGCAGCCGGTACGGTCTTGTTCCGCAAGCGGAGACTAAATTGATCGGCTTCCCGGTCATGCCAGCAGAACCCGCACCCGCAAGATTCGCATTGAAGCACAATCCCTCAGGAGACCTTCGACATGGATGATGCACGGCTCCAATTCCGGGCGATTGCGGCCGGCGCCGGCATTGATCCGGTGACCGCGTCGCCCGGCCAAGACGGGAACCGACCGCCTTCGTGCCACGCCGTGAAGTTTCAAGCAAAGGTCATTGCTTCGGCGGCTGCGCAGGCACCTCGCCAGGCTTGATCACCGGCGTCTTGCCCTGGTCCGGCGGCGGCTGCGTCATACCCTGGTCACCACTGGGCGGCGGCTGCAGCACGCCGCCGCAGGGACCGAGCGTGCTGGTCGATTCGCCACCGCCATTGGCGACCGGCGGCTTCTGACCATCGTCCTGAGGCTGCGCCTGGCAAGGCGCGGCACGGCCGTGCTGGTCGCCATTGTCCTGCGCAGCCGCCGGGTCGGCCAGCGCCAGGAGCAGCACGCATGGGATGAGGGGGAAAGTCTTCATGGTCCAGCTCCTCTGGATTCATCTCCTTGGCAAAGCAGACTAGTCCTTGGCAAAGCAGACTGGCGGCAATTGGTTCCACGGAGATGGAGTGGTTGCCGGAACCTGACAGCCGGGAAGTGAGTTCCACCTTCTCGACGCAAAGCCGCCCGGAGGAGGCAATCATGGAAGAACGAAACAGAAAACCCAATGACGAGGTCGAGGCGCCACCGAGCAAAAACGATGCCCGCGACAGGATCGCCAATGACGAGGTGGAAGCGCCGACGCCGCGCCGGCAGGATTGGGATGCGCTGCGTGGCGCAACGGTCCTGCCCGACGGAGCAGATGAGGAAAGCCTGCCGGACACCACCGGTGTCGAGAAGGAAGGCGAATTGCCCGAGGAGGATGACGACAACCCCTACCAGGACAGTGACGATGCCTTGCCCGACGACGCCGAGGAAGCCGCCATTGGTCACGACCTGGCGAGGCGCGGCGGCCCGTTCGACGAGGTGTAAGGCAGCGACCGCGGACTTTCGAGAGGTTTCCCGGGACGTCCACGCCGTCACCAGTTGGACCAAGGATGAGCTGAAGGCGATGCCGGAGCATCGCGATATTTCGAAGGATCCGGCTGGCCGGATCCTTCGTTTAAGGCGCCTTGGCGGTTTGGCTTAGCCCTTGTGGTCAAGGGCTGGACGGCAACAATCTCGGCACCTTCGACAGCCGAGAAGCAGCCGAGAAGCACAAGGCGAAGCCCAATATTCAAGCGCCGTCGAGGCCGCTCGCCTGAAATCTTCAAAGTGCGCAAGAAATCCCCGCCGCGGGCGGTGCAGACACGCTCCAGCATCGCAACGCTGCGAACCGGGCCATCGCCCGCCGGCACTTGAGTGCCGACGGGCTCTGACCTTCAGTTCGACCCGGGATCGCCGAGCGCCTCGGTGACGAAGGACGCCGCGATCAGGTCGTCGGCGTCGAGGCGTAGGGAGCCTTCGACACCCCCCATGATGGCCGCGACCTTCTGGAAGGTCTGCATCTCGTGTTCAGTAACGCTGGCGTCTCGCATCCTGGCTTTCAGATCGGCGATGCGTCGGCCCAGTGAGGCCGACGTTCCGATTTCTCTGTTCGACATGGTGGCCTGCTCCTCCCCCAACCCATGCTGTGGACGTACTCAAGTCTGCCTATATATAAGGCAGCGCGAATACAGTCGCCGCAACGCGCGATATCTGGGAAGGTTCCGGCGCCAAATAGTCACGAAATAATACGTGGTGGGACTCGGGTATGTTGAGCGCCGACGCGGCGATAGACACCGCAGCCAGCGGCTGCGGCCATCGGCCTGGCCAACCCGTGTCGCGGGTCGCGAATGCGGGTCGGACTTTGATCGCCGCGCGCGAACAGTCAGCGAGAGGCCGGAACCACGCCGGACACCGAGCGCGCCGTTTCGGGCGAAAACACCACGAAAGCAAAAACCAGAACGGCAGCGGCGACGATGAGCGAGCCGCCGGCGACGATCGGTTCAAGCGCCGGGTTTCCCTGCAGCATCACATACAGCGCCGGCAGCATGATCACCAGGCCGAGTGTGTAGAGCCCGTAGTGGATCATGGCGATGCGACGCGCCGCCTTTTGCGGATTGAGCGCGTAGTAGCCGCCGAAGATGGCGCTCGTCACCCAACCGAGCAGATTGATATGCGCGTGCGCCGGAAAAGCGGCGTGGTCACCCGAGATCGCCATCTGCAGGCCGGCCGCAATCCCCAACATCAGGAACAAGATGGCAGTTTTGAAAAAGAGTTCTGAAACCCTCGGCATGTCATTTCTCCCCCTATGCGGTCTGCGACCGCTTGCGACCTGGAGAATACACCCACGCGCAGAACTTTTCCACGCCCCGGTTATGGGGCCATGCCTGCACAGCTTTTTGCACGCTGTTCGACTTTTCTGGCTGCCACAACCCGGCGCCGCCGCGCTACGGCGTCAGCAAGATGTCGGCGCCCGCTCGCTCGTCGAACACCACCGCGCAGCCGCGCCCCAGCGCCACTGCCGACAGCGCGTTGGCCACCGTCTCGTCCGGCGATACGAAATCACCGGTCAGCACTCGCAACTCCTCCACCGCCCTGGCCATTGACACGCAGTGCCCGGCAACGCGATCGCTCGTGCAGGCGTCAATGACGCTGACGAGGTCGATCATCTCGAACTGGCCCATACCGGCCTCCACAAAAACAGCGTCCCGTCGCGGATATGAACGCCGAGGCGAGAGACAATGTTCCGCAGGTCCGATGCCCAGGCGGAGCACTCGACAGCCCGACCTGGAACGGGCCGGCCGGCGACAACCGCTTCGCTTGACAATAGGCCCTGTTTGTTCTCTATTTGTTCGGCAAAAACGCCTCTCACAACAGACGCGGCTAATGCTGCAACGCCGCAAAGGGAACGGTCGGGATGGAGCCCACCATCCTGCATGCGGATCTCGACGCCTTCTACGCCTCGGTCGAGCAGTTGCTCGACCCGGCGCTCAGGGGCAAGCCGATCGCCGTCGGCGGCGGCGTCGTGCTTGCCGCCTCCTACGAAGCCAGGGTTTTCGGCGTGCGCGGCGGCATGCCCGGACGAAGTGCGCGCGAGCTTTGCCCCGGACTGATTTTCGTCGGCGGCCATTTCGCCGACTATCAGCGGCTGGGCGACGCCGCCATCAAGGTGCTCGACGATTTCACGCCGCTGGTCGAGCGGATTTCCATCGATGAAGCCTTTGCCGACGTCGCCGGCTGCACGCATCTGTTCGGGCCGCCGGCCGAGATCGCCGCCACGGTGCGTCGGCGCGTCCGGGCAGAGCTCGGCCTGCCGATCTCGATCGGCGTGGCGCGCACCAAGCATCTGGCCAAGATCGCCTCGCAGGTGGCCAAGCCCGACGGGCTGGTGGTGGTCGATCCGGACACCGAACTTGCCTTCCTGCATGATCTGCCGGTCGGGCTGATGTGGGGCGTCGGCCCGGCGACCAGAGCGCGGCTGGCCGAGATCGGCATCGAGACCATCGGCCAGTTGGCAAAAACGCATAGCGGGGCGCTGCGAAGGTTGCTCGGGCCCGCCGCCGGCGAAAAGCTGGCGTCGCTGGCATGGAACCGCGACCCGCGAAAGCTCGAAACCCACAGGCCGTCGCATTCCGCCGGCGCGCAGTCGGCGCTTGGCAGACGGCCGGCCGAGGCGCGTATCTTCGGACCCGTCCTGCTGCATCTGGCAGACCGGGTCGCCAGCCGGCTCAGGGCGAAATCACGGCCCGGGCGCACGGTGACGGTGCGCGTGCGTTTCGCCGATCTGCACGCTGTCACACGCTCGCTGACGCTCGATCAGCCGATTTCGGCAACCGCGATGCTGGCCGAAATCGCCGGGGAGCTGGTGCGCGGCGTGCTGGCCGCCAACCCTCGGGAGAAGACCATCTCGCTGCTGGCGATCTCGGTGTCGCAGCTAGAAGAAAGTGCCGAGCTGCAGCTGGAGCTGCCGCTCGGGCTTGCCGATGAAAAGCAGCGGCCCGGCAGCAGGCAAGGCCTGGCGCGCTTTGGCACCGACCGCGCCATCGACAAGATCCGCCAGCGCTTTGGCAGAGAGGCTGTCGGCTATGGCGCCGTGGCGCTGGAAGCCCGGCGC
Organism: Mesorhizobium sp. M0016; assembly: GCF_040324035.1. Lineage (NCBI taxonomy): Bacteria > Pseudomonadati > Pseudomonadota > Alphaproteobacteria > Hyphomicrobiales > Phyllobacteriaceae > Mesorhizobium > Mesorhizobium sp. M0016. Next base: position 79,207 of record NZ_JAMYVM010000003.1, read on the forward strand.
TCGGTTCCCGATGCCTTCCGCGAACTGGCGGAGAAGGAACTGTGAGTGCGGCGCGACGGCAAGGCCAATGTTTAGGCTGGGCCAGTCCGCGCTGCATTGCCGCTCTGTTTGAGCAGGCCGACCAACCAGGCCAGACCCGCATCCATCAGCGCAACCTTCGGCACGATGCTGTTGATGTTGAAGTGGCCGAGCCGGATGGGCGCATCGACGCCGACGACACCGAAACGGCCGCCATACATGGCGAGGAACCGGCGCGGATAGGCCGATATCAGATCAGTCTGCGCAAGCACGGCCAGTCCGAACATGAAGTTGGGGACAGTCAGCGCGACGCGACGCGACGGGCCGCGTTCAGCCAGCACCCTGTCGACAAACCCGTTCGGATCGCCATTGCTCGAGACGACCATATGCTGCACGCTGCAATAGGCGTCGAGGCACGGATCGCCGGCGAAGCGGTGGCCGGCGCGCATGGCGACAACGAAATCCTCCTCATAGAGCTTGTCGACGGTGAAGCGTGCCGGCAGGCCGTCGAACGGAATCACCGCGACATCCATGGCGCGCGCTTCGAGTTCGGCGACACAGTCGCTCCAGGCAGTAGTGGGCGACGGTTCACCTTGGCGTGGCAGCAGTTGCCGGATGCCGATGTCGATGCCGGGGGCCAAAAGGCGGATCTGGTCGAGCAGCGGCGGCAGGAGCACGGACGACACCGCATCCGGCGCACCGATGGTGAAGCGGCGCGTCGAGCGGGCCGGATCGAACGGCTCGGCGCTGGCGATCACCCGGCGCACCCGCGCCAGGATCTCGGCCACCGGTTCGGCAAGCTCCGTTGCCCGGTCGGTGGGCACGACGCCGCGCGGCGTCTTCAGGAACAGCGGATCGCCAAGCAGCTTGCGCAGCCGGCCAAGGCCATGGCTGACCGCCGAGGCCGACAGGTTTAGCCGCTCCGCCGAGCGACCGACATGCCGCTCCTCCATGATGGCCTGGAACAAGACCAGCAAATTGAGATCGGCGCGCGCCAGGTCAATTTTGTTCAGCACATTCCTGAAATCATATCACTGGATTCAGCAGAGTAAAGTTGCGAATGCCTTCTTCGACGCGAAGACGGTGGTGCCGGTTTCGTCGGCACTCATTCAGAGAGGAGCAAATCCATGCCAAACTTTCCCAATTCGGTTCTGGTCACCGGCGCCTCCGGCGCCCAAGGGTCGGCCAATTGTCAGCGCTTGCCGCGCCGTCGGCGCCACGGTGCGTGTCCTGTTACGCAAGGGCTCGCCCGATCCGTTCGGCGATGGGGTCAGCATCGTGCGCGGTGATCTCGCCGACCCCGGCCGACTGGCCCTCGCCTGCCTCGGCGTCGATGCGGTGGCGCTGACCCTGCCCGTCGATGCAAGCCCTGAAGAGATTCTGCGCTACGGCCGCAACATTGCGGATGCGGCGCAGCAAGGCGGCGTCAAGCTTCTGGTGTTCAACACCAGCGGCCATGTGTCGGGCCATTCCGGCACGGCGGTGATGGACGCCAAGGCCGAACTCATCGACTACATCAAGACGTTCGGCCCGCCATCCATCGTCCTCAAGCCGACGCTGGCCATGAGCAATATCGCGGCGCCCTGGAGCGCGCCGGCGATCATGCATCAGGGCGTCCTCGCCTATCCGCTGCCGGCCAACTTCCAGACCTCCTGGATCTCCTGGCAGGATATGGCGGCCTACGTGGTCGAAGCGCTGCGGCATCCGGAGCTTGCCGGTGCCAGCTTAGACATTGGCGGGCCGCAGGCGCTGACCGGACCGGAGATGGCCGTCATCCTGTCAGGCATTGTCGGCAGCGAAGTCAGCTATTATCCGGTGCCGCTGGCGGACTTCGCCGCCGCGCTCGAAACCATGCTCGGCAAGGACGCCGCCGAACAGACTGCCGCCAGCTATGCCTGGATCCGCAGCCAGAAGCAGACCGTGCTTGCCGTCGATCTCGGCCAGACGACCCGTCTGCTGCCGGTGAAGCCGACCTCATTCGCCGAATGGGCAAGAGCGCTGGACTGGGCGGCACTGGCTGGCGATGCGAAGGCGGCCTGACAATGGACGCCATCGCAACCGTCGAACCGGGCGGCCTCGCCGCCCGGAAGAATGTGCCGGATGCCGCTGCCGCCGTGGTCGGCTTCTGGTGGCAGGCAGGACCTGCCGCGTGGTTCGCCAAGGATGCGGCCTTCGACCGCGAGTTTCGCGATCGCTTCCTGCGGCTGCATGAGGCCGCAGCGCGCGGCGACTGCGATGGCTGGATGGCGACGCCCTACGGGGCTCTGGCGCTGCTCCTGCTGCTCGACCAGTTCCCGCGCAACGCCTTTCGCGACACGCCGCGCATGTATGCCAGCGACGGGAAGGCCCGCGCGATCGCTACTGAGGCGATCGATGCCGGGTTCCAGCGGATGGTCGATCCCTCGCTGCGGCTGTTCTTCGGGCTGCCCTTCGCGCATTCCGAAGCGATTGCCGACCAGGACCGCTCGGTGGCGCTATCGCGCGACATCGGCCCGTCCGACCTGAAGCGGGCCGAACATCATCGCGACATCATCCGCCGTTTCGGACGTTTTCCGCACCGCAACCCGATCCTCGGCCGCGCCATGCACGCCCAAGAACAACGCTTTCTCGATGAAGGTGGATTTGCGGGTTAGAGCATGATTCCAAAAAGCGGGTCTGGTTCTTGGAGAGGATCCTGCTCCAACAAAGGGTTAGATCATGATGAGATTGCAACCAAATCTCATCATGATCTAGTGCATCGGGACCAAGAAAACCCGGGACGGGACGACGGCGCCGCGAAGGTTGACAGTGCCGATCCGTCTGGCATTATCGCGTAAGCTTGGAGGATTCACTATGAAGAAAACCTATTCGAAGCCTGTTCTGGTCAAAAAAGGCAAGCTTTCGCAGGTTACGGCGCTCGCCAATGGAGCGGGTTCCGGCCCGATCGAGTGAAGTCGTTGAGTCGGACTGTCGCCTGATCTGGCGGCCTCGCCTGACACTGGAGATGCGGCATGAAGAAGACCTATTCGAAGCCGGTGCTGGTCAAGAAGGGCAAGCTCTCGCAGGTTACAGCCGACAATGGTAACGGCTCCGGGCCGGTCGCCGTCTAGCAGCCGATTATCCGACGCCTCGTGCCGTCTGGCCGGGAACGGGGCTTTGGGTGCCCGACGTGGAGAGTGGAAATGAAGAAAACCTATCTGAAACCGGTGCTGGTCAAAAAAGGCAAGCTCTCGCAGGTCACCGCGAACGGTGCTTCCAATCCGCGATAAACCCTTTCACCCCGATTAATCGCGACACGCTTCAGCGCACAACCATCAGATCGTCGAGCACGAGCTGCCAATAGTGGCTCGTGGAGAGGCGCACGCGCGTCACTGCCGCCAGCATCGGCGCATAGTGGACGGGCGCCAGTGCCGACAGGACGATCGTGTCGCTGGCGATCAGCCGGTCGCCAAGCCAGCTCTCGACCAGTGCGGTTTCGCCTTCGGACTTCAACCATGCCGCTGTCAGCATCACGGAATGGAACCCGAACGGTTTGTCGCTCGAGAATTCGGCCGGGTGTCCGCTGCTCGTATAGCAGACATGGTCTCCCGAGATATTGCCGTTGACGTAGCCTTCGCTGCCTTCGGTATGATCGCGCGCCAGTGCGTTCAGGTTGAACCAGGTCAACCCGGCATAACCGGACGGCACCTTGCGCAGGCCGCGCGTCGTGACATCGTCGAAACCGATGGCCTGCAAGGACGCGGCGCTGTCGACAGCCGCGTTCTCGGGCGACAGCAGGCCGAGCTCGGTCGGGTAGGCCGACAAGGCCAGTCGTCGTTCCATGCCATCGCCGGTGACTTCGATCGCGTCGGCGTCATCGGGCAGATCGAGACGGAAGCCAGCCCCAGCACTTAGCGGATGCACTGCCACCTCTTGCCCTTTCGCCATCACCGAGATGCTCGCCGAAGCACCGTCCGCTACGCGGCCGCTGAGCCGGCGTATCGCAAACAGGCCGACCGGCTGCAGCATTGCTTCCGAGGCCAGCCCGGTGGGCGAGCCCGGCAGCGGCCGGAGGTGCTGCGACTGGACCTCGTTGGCGCTGCTGGAGCGCCAGCCGGGCGGAACCGACACGGTGAAGCGGTAGCTGCCCGGCACATGGATGGGCGCGGCCCGACGTTTCGCCGACGCCAGGAAATTGGCAAAGCCGCCGCGGTTGCTCCGCGCCGCGGCGACGAAGCGGCCGTCGCCATCATGCAGTCTGACCATGATGCCGGCCATCGGGCGGTCGCCGAGCCCGTAGCGGCCGTCGCGATCGGCATCGAAATAGACAAAGGACGAATGATTGAGCTTGCCGTGGTTGCCCGACCAGTCCCGGCGCACGGCGTAGTCGTTGGCCGGATCTTCACGAAGCCGGGCTCTGAGACGAGACCGCGCCAGCCGCCAGGCGAGAGCCGCAACGACAGCGGCGAACCCGACAAGGAGTATTGCCTTGATCACGGACGGCTCAAGCAATGCTGTCGGCCCTGCTCATCTGGATCTCCTGCACATACATCGATCCATATATCGATGCTGCAGGCGCTTGAGCAACCGGACACGGGACCGGCGGACCACGGCATCGGCGTCACATACCCATTTCAGGCACCTATTCCGGCGATGGCACCGGCGGCTTCGTGGTCAGCGCGGCGCCGAAGGCGGCGACGACCACGGCGGCGATGCCCGCGCATTGCAGCGGGCTCAGGGTCTCGTGCAGGAACAGGAAGCCGGCCAGCGCGCCCAGCGCCGGCTCCAGACAAGTCAGCGTGCCGTAGAGCCTGGCCGGCATCCGGGTCAGCGCCACCATCTCCAGCCAGAACGGCAAGGCGCTGGAGAACAGCCCGACCAGCAGCGCGCTGACCAGGATCGCGGGTGCGATCAGGCCGGTACCCGCCTCGGCTAGGCCGAACGGCAGGGCGAGAGCAGCGGCAATGACCAGCCCGTAAGCCGTGGTCTGGCTGCCAAGCTCGGCGCCGGCCTTTTGCGCAAAGACGATGTAGAGCGCCCAGCAGCCGCCGGCGGCCAGCGCCAGCATCACGCCGATCGGGTCGAGTGCACTGCCGGAGTGGATGAAGGGCGACAACAGCAATATGCCGGCAACGGCCAGCACCACCCAGACGAAGTCGGTGGCGCGCCGCGACGACAGCGTCGCCACGAGCAGCGGGCCGCAGAATTCGAGCGCCACCGCGACGCCGAGCGGAATTCTGGCGAGCGCTGCATAAAACAGCAGGTTCAGCGCCGCGAGGTTGACGCCGTAGGCGATGAGCCAGGGCAGCACGGCGCGCGACGGCCGCACCCGCCACGGCCTCAGCACCGCCGCCAGCATCAGCGCCCCCACGACCAGCCGCAGCGCCGTGGTGCCGTTGGCGCCAATCAGTGGAAACAGGCCCTTGGCGAAGGTGGCGCCGATCTGGATCGACACCATGGCGCCAAGCAACGCGCCGATCGGCAAGCCCTTCGCTTCAGCTGCGGCAATCGGCGTCGACGTCAATTCCAGTCCCTCCCCGCGCGACCAGCCGGCCGTAGCGCAGGCCGGAGATAGGGATAAAGGGCCTGGCTGTCGTGTGGCACGAGCGGGCTGTTGATAGGGCAAGGGTGGGAGGCGAACGCCGACGCATTTCCTCTCCCCGTCGATCAGGGGAGAGGTGTCGAGCGTAGCTCGACGGAGTGGGGGTCGACCGTTCATCCGCCTGATTGCCTGCTTGCAGGCGTTTCGCCCCTCGCTCCGTCGCTCCTGTTTTGCGGCGACCGTGGGTTTCATGAGCGCCTTCCCCCACTCCGTCGCCGCTTCGCGGCGCCACCTCTCCCCCTCGGAGGGAGAGGAAAAGAGGCTAGCTCGCCAGCCCATACACCAGGCTCACACGTCCATCCGAAAGCGCCTCGGCCTTGCGCAGTTCCAGTCCGTGCCGGGCGTGCACCGTGCCGAACAGCGCCTTGCCGTCGCCGGCGAGCAGCGGATAGACGATGAGCCGCATTTCATCCACTAGCCCCGCCTCGATCAGGCTGGCGGTGATGCGGGCGCCGCCCATGAGATAGATGTTCTTGCCGGGCTCGCGCTTCAGCGCCGCGACGTCGTCGAGGCTGCGCAGGAAGCGCGTCGAGGCCCAGGCGGCCGAAGTCATGGTGTTCGACAGCACATAGTGCGGGGTTTTCGCGGCAAAGCGCGCCCATTCGAGTTCGGCCGGGTCGACCAGTCTGCCGGTCATCGGCAATGGCTGGTCCGGCTCGTTCTCAAGGATCGCGCTCCAGTAGCGCTCATAGCCGGCATACATGACGCCGCCGAGCAGGCAGGCGTCGATCTCAGGCATCAGGCTGTATTCCTCCGACCAGTTGTCGACCCAGTCGGCGAAGCCTTCGGGGCCTTCCATCTTGCCGTCGATGGAGATCTTCATTCCGGTGATCAATTTACGCATGACTTCCTCCTTCGGGCTTGCGGGATGCAAGCACGTTGCCTGGTTTCACTTCCGATGACGCGCCGCGGTGTCTGGCGAAGGCGCGTGTTTCGCCGGCCCTTGCGCCGGCATCCGATGCAAGGGATCGATGGGGCCCGGTCGGACCGGGCGACGCGTCAGGTCAGGGTCAGGCCGGCAGGCGCCGGTCGTATTCCGCCACGATACGGCTAAAGCTGTCCCAGAACGGTTCGGGCTTCTCGGCCGCCACGCGGGCAACCAGGAGGTCGAGATGCACGTGCCAGCCGGCGGCATGCATCATCAGGCTCGAGCGGTCCGGCAGGCGGCGGTGGACCAGGGTGAGCAAGACGTCGTCGCCGCGCTGCGCCAATTCGAAGGTGACATTGCCGCTGCCGTTCCAGGTGATGGTGAGCTTGCGCGGCGGATCGCACTCGACGATCTGGTTGTGCATCCGCTGCTCGCCGCCACCGAAGCTGGCCGGCCTGTCGCCGGGCGGGTCGGTCAGTTCGTCGTTGCGCCAGACCAGTTCGAAGGAAGAGCCTTCCTCCATCTCCATGTCGCCGGCCGCCAGCCATTTGCGGCGCAGATCGCTCTGCGTCAGATATTCCCAGACGCGCTCCCTGGTTCCGGGCAAGAGCCGTTCGATCCTCAACGTGGCCGGCTGGATCAGCTGGGCGTAGCCGTCGAAGCTGTTCATCTGATTCATCGGTCGTCTCCCTTGGAAGGTGTTGGCCTGGGTGATTCCGGCTTGGATGGTTCTGGATTTGCCGGTGCCGGCATTGTCTGCGTTGTCGACGTTTTGCGCCCCGCCTCCTCGCGCAAAAGCTGTTCGAGGACATCGAGGCGGCTGTTCCAGAAACGCGCGTATTGGCCGAGCCACTGATAGGCGGTGGCCAGCGGGCGTGCCTCGAGGCGGCAGACATGGGTGCGGCCGCGCACTTCACGCCGGATCAGCCCGGCATGCTCCAGCGCCTTGATGTGCTTGGAGGCGGCGGCCAGCGACATGGCAAAGGGCTGTGCCAACTCGCTCACCGTACGCTCGCCGCCGGCGAGGTGGTTAAGCATGTTCCGGCGCGTGGCGTCGCCAAGGGCGTGAAAAACCTGGTCCATCTGGGGCGTCTCTAATTCAACCATGTAGTTGAATATAGAGGCGAGATTTTAGATAGTCAACTAGTTGGTTGAATGTTTTTTGGCGAGAGGAGCTGGCCCCCTACCTCCCCCTTGTGGGGAGGTCGGACCGCAGGTCCGGGCGGGGGTGCTTGGCGCAGGCGAGCGCGAGGAGCGCAATCTCCCCCCTCGTGGGGGAGATGTCCGGCAGGACAGAGGGGGGCGCGAAGGATCGCTACGTCTCAGCGAATCCAGATCTTCGGCAAAGCCGTTGCTACATGTAATTGACAGGCCAGCGGGACAGCGCCCCCCTCTGGCCTGCCGGCCATCTCCCCCACAAGGGGGGAGATCAGCAGCTTCAATCTCACCCCGCCATGGCCAGCGGCACCGCGCTCTTGTTGGGGATCTGGATGTCGATCTCCAGCGTCGACATGGTCTCGCCGCGGTCCATCGAAACTTGCAGATAATCCTGGTCGATCTGCACGTGCTTGGCGATCACCGCCATGATCTCCTCGCGCAGGATGGAGACGAGATCGGGCTGGCTGCGGTTGCGGCGCTCATAGGCAAGCAGCACTTGCAGCCGTTCGCGCGCCACCGGCGCGCTGGTGCGCCGCTTGAAGATGTCGAGCAGGTTCATGCCGCCCTCCTTCCCAAAAGACGATCGAGGAAGCCCTTGCGCTCGAAGGGCACGATGACCGGCAGCTGTTCGCCCTCGAGGCGCTTGGCGGCGTCGATGTAAGCCTTGGCGGCGGCATTGAGCGGCTCCGACAGCGTCACCGGCGAACCGAGGTTGGAGGCGCGCAGCACATCCTGGCTTTCGGGAATGATGCCGAGCAGCGGCACCGACAGGATCTCCAGCACATCGTCGATCGACAGCATTTCGCCCCGCGCGGCGCGTCCCGCATCATAGCGCGTGACCAGCACATGCTTGGCGATCTGCTCGCCCTCCTCGGCCCGCAAGGTGCGGGAATCGAGCAGGCCGATGATGCGGTCGGAATCGCGCACCGACGACACTTCCGGATTGGTGACGATGACCGCCTCGTCGGCAAAGCGCATGGCGAGCTGCGCGCCGCGCTCGATGCCGGCCGGGCTGTCGCAGAAGACATAGTCGAACACCGAGCGCAGCTTGCCGATGACCTCGGCCACGCCCTCCTCGGTCAGCGCATCCTTGTCGCGCGTCTGCGAGGCCGGCAGCAGGAACAAGGTCTCGACCCGCTTGTCGCGGATCAGCGCCTGCGACAGCTTTGCCGAGCCTTGGATGACGTTGACGAGGTCGAACACCACGCGCCGTTCGGCGCCCATGATCAAATCGAGGTTGCGCAGGCCGACATCGAAATCCACCAGCGCCACCTTCTTGCCGGTCTTGGCGACCGCCGCCCCCAGAGCCGCGGTAGAGGTCGTCTTGCCGACGCCCCCCTTGCCCGAGGTGACCACCACTACCTTGCCCATCAATAAAGCCTCCGTTGTTGTTCGTTATGTCGTTGTCGGGCGAGACGCATTAGCTGAAAGGGGCGATGCGCAGCATGCCGTTGTCGAGAAATGCCTGCACAGGCTTGCCCCGGACTGACGGGTCCATCTCCTCGGCCGTGCAATACCAGCCATCCACCGAGAGAAGTTCGGCTTCGTTCCTGCGGCAGAAGACACGCGCCGCCGTGTTGCCTTGAGCGCCTGCCGAAGCGCGGCCGCGCAGCGTGCCATAGACGTGGATCGAGCCGGTGGCGACGATCTCGGAGCCGGAGGCGACGGAGCCCAGCACGATGACGTCGCCATGCGGATGGAAGATCAGCTGGCCCGAACGGATCGGCGAGCGGATCATCAACGTGCCGGCGTCCGGGGCCTTGGTGTCTCGAGGCTGCGTCTTGGCATCGCTCGCCGGTTTCAGATCGCCCGTCTTCAAATCGCCCGCCTTCAAATCGCCGGCCTCTGCCTTGATGTCACCGGCCGCCTTCGTATCGCCTGCCGGCGTGGCGTCCTCCGCCCTGCCCGCCTTGCGGCTGGGCTGCAGCAGCCCGTCGGTGGTCGCCTCCTTGGCGCCAACCAGCACCGGCGGCAGGTGCGCGCCAAGCTCAGTGCCGCCGTCGAGCTCGATGGCATAGATGCGAATGCCGCGCTGGCCGAGTAGATCGACCAGCGCTTCGATGGCCACGACATCGGGCTTGAGCACGTTCAGATCGAGCACCACCGGGCGCCCGGCAAAATAGCCCGGCGAATTGCCGACCCAGCGATCGAGGCTCTCCAGCCAAACATCCAAAGGCGCCTCCGGCGTCAGCGTGAACGCGACGAAGGAGCGGGCGCGAAAGCGAATGGATTTGGCCTCGAGGGGAGCGGCAAAGGTCACGGCGGGCGATTCCTTACTGAGAGGTAAACGCTAGCGGTGGTATGGTTAACGAAAGGTTAATGAAGGGGTCTGAAATGGGCAGAAGGTGAAAACCGACGTGGGATTGGCGCGCTTGCGGCGGCAACATTTTCGGCTGGTTCGCTATGGACTGAGATAGCCGTGAAAGGCACAAGTGGGTAGACACACTAAAGCACTGACGGGCATATGGACGGCGCGTCAGAAATCCGAGGAACTATGCCTCCAAGACCACTAATAAAAAAGGGTGTCGCGGAGCTTGAAAAGCTCTTCGACCGCCAACGCGATGATCCGGATTTTCTGAAGGTCCTAATTGCTGAACTTTCAGAGAGAAAAGTACCTCGTGCGCAGGAACTAAAGCGCCGAGCGATCCAGGCTGTTGGGATCAATTCAAGGACCACACCTCAACGGCGCAACCGAAGCCAAGATCAGGACGCTACAGCCACCGTCGCTGTGCCCACCCCCGGTGTGGCAACGCCACTGCCGCAACCTGATGCCGAAGAGCACTCCCTACCGGAAAAAGAGACGATCCCGCTGGTGCCGCGCCTCGCTCTGGAGCGGCCGCCTATCACGAACAAAGCAGCTGATGTGCTGTCAACCTGGACCGCAATGGAGGTGTTGTCGCCTCCATCCTTCCGCAAACCTGAGGACCTGACGAGCGGCGATCGTTCCCGAATTGCACCTTTGGATAAGGCTTACCTTCCATGGGAGAATGAAGGAGAACGCAGTCGGCCAAAGCAGAAACTCTACTATCAGATCATTCTAGGCAGCGTTGATATGGAAGCCGCCATTTCCGCACTGCTGCAGGTCTACACCGATAGCCGAATTGAGAGGCCGGCGGCGCGGGGCGAGGCTGTGCTTGCAACCATCATGGTGGATCGTGAGGGTCGCCCCGTCGAAGATGAGTGCGTGGCTATCTCCAGTTTCGGCTGGGGTGTGCCGGTGGCACTAGCCGGGCGACTGAGTGACCTCGGCACGTGGTCCCAAGTCGAACGGCATTTGGTCGAGGAACTCGGTCAGAAAGTTGTAGCCAAGGACAAAGAGGGCCGGCCGAAGCCCCTAACGCGAAAAGCGATCGAGGCGGCCCATCGCTGGCTGGTGGCAAAGATCGGAATCGACTCGCACTTTACGAACGCTCCAGCCTTTGCCGTTCGCTCGTATCAGTATTTCAAATTGCAGGATCCGCCGGAAGCGATCTTACTAAATTCGTTCTTTCTCGAAGACCTTGCCCGAGCACAAGCGCTGGTCACGGATGGAAAGGCTACTGGCAATTTCAAACGGTACATCGGAACCACAAAGCCGAAAGCACGGCGAAATTTGATGAGCGACAGCCGCGCTATTGCAGACGCGTTGGAGCCCGCGAAGTTTCCTTTAGGCTCTTGGCCCGGCAACGGACGACACCCTTTGTCGATGCTTCAGCAATGTGCCGTCAATCTTACCCTTCACGATTTGAAAACAGAAGGAATTGTTGCCGTCAACGGTCCGCCAGGTACAGGCAAAACAACCCTGCTACGGGATGTAGTAGCGGCCATCGTTACGAATCGCGCAGAGCTTCTTTGCTCGTTCAGCGACCCCAAAGACGCGCTGTCGGCTTCTGGCCAAAAACTCAAAAGAGGGAATTCGTTTATTCACCGCTACAAGTTGGACGACAAGCTTCGCGGACATGAAATCATTGTCGCCTCCTCTAACAACAAGGCAGTAGAAAATGTAAGCGCTGAGCTGCCGGGGATAGGCGCCATCGCTGAGGACGCGACCGAGTTGCGGTACTTCAAAACAGTTTCGGACGCGCTGTTGGCGCGCGATAGTTGGGGTGTTATTGCGGCGGTGCTCGGCAACGCCCGAAACAGAAGCGATTTCCGTCAAACCTTCTGGTGGGATGAGGATGTTGGGTTTCAGCGTTATTTGCAGCAGGCAAGCGGAAATCCGCAGCTAATCGAGCAAAAGACTGAGACCGGAACACGGCAGAGACCGCCTCGTATCGTCACGGAGGAAAACGCGCCTGAAGATCATGACGAAGCATTGCGGCGGTGGCGTACGGCGCGTCAGCGGTTCACCAAGGCACTCGCACAGGCGAAGACTGCTCTCAAAGATTTGCAGGAGATCCACGATCTTCTGATTGCTGTTGCAAAAGGGCATGCTGCAATCGCCACCGTTGACGCGGAGATCGCATCCCTTCAGCCACTTCTGGAACGTGCTGCCCACCTTGCTCAAGCCGCAGCTCTGCTACACCAAAAACAGCAGTCAAATATGGAGAGATTCCAGCACGAGGCCACCGAAGCCTTGCGCTCGCGCCCGGGCTTTATAGGCCGCCTTTTCCGAACTGCGGCATCCCGCGAATGGCAAGCGAAGCACGGTGCTTTATTGACAAGTTTGGCTGAAGCGAGAAGCAAACTAGCTTTGCTGAAGAACGCCGCCAATGCCAACAGCGCTGAACATTCTCGGTTGGCGGGTGATGTCGAAAGGAAGCGAAGGTCGCATACGAGCCTGTTAGCCGCGCTTGAGCAGAACAGAGAACGTCACGCATCTCTTGTAGGCCATTATCCCGGAACTCCTATATCGGAGGATTTTTTTAAGCGACGGCACGCGGACAAGCAAAAGACCGCGCCCTGGTTGGATGAAAAAGGTGCTCGGCTTCGTAATGATGTTTTTGAGGCGGCGATTGCGCTACATCGCGCATTTGTCGACGCGGCGGCCCAGCCAATTCGGCATAACCTTAATGCATTGATGGATGGATTCGGGACTCGCTCACTTGGCAGTGAGGAGAAGGACGCGCTCATTCCACACCTGTGGTCGACTCTTTTTCTGCTCGTGCCAGTGGTCTCCACGACGTTCGCGTCAGTCTCCCGCATGTTCCCCAAGATTGGGCCAGAAGAATTTGGCTGGCTTCTTGTCGATGAGGCCGGTCAGGCACTGCCGCAGGCCGCTGTCGGTGCGTTGATAAGAACCAAGCGTGCAGTCATTGTAGGCGACCCGATTCAGATCGAGCCTGTTGTGGTTTTACCAGACCAACTGACCGAAGCGATGTGTCATCAATTCGGGATCGATCCCTTGATCTACTGCCCGCCCGGGGCGTCTGCCCAGACGTTGGCAGACAGCGCCACAGAATATTACGGCACCTTTGAAACCAAATTTGGCACACGTGAGGTCGGGGTGCCTCTTCTGGTTCATCGTCGATGCGAAGAGCCGATGTTCAGCATTTCAAATTCGATTGCCTACGAAAACCTAATGGTCCAGGCGAAAACTGCCAAGACCTCAGCTATCCGGGATGTCCTCGGTCCTTCACGCTGGATCGATGTGGAAGGACCCGGGCAGGAGAAGTGGTGTCAGAGAGAGGGCGAAGTGCTGTTGGATATGCTCCGGCAGCTACGCCAGCAAGGGATTGCGCCTGACTTCTACATTGTGACGCCGTTTGTAGTGGTGCAGGACCGTACACGTGACATGCTGCGTTCAAGCGGACTGCTTGATGAATGGGTCCAGAACCCTTTCACCTGGGTGTACGAGCGTGTCGGAACAGTCCACACGGTCCAAGGGCGGGAAGCCGAAGCGGCCTTTTTCGTCCTTGGAGCTCCCAATGCCGAGCAACGCGGGGCGCGAGCGTGGGCCGGTGGACGGCCTAATCTGCTGAATGTCGCCGTCACCCGGGCGAAGGAAGCCGTATATGTTATCGGCAACCGAACCCTCTGGAAAAGTGCAGGCGTGTTTCAGTCGCTTGATAACCTTATGCCGTAGGAAGCGGCGATGCACCCCTGAAAAGTTGCCGCCTCGCGCGAATGAACGCGTTCCCGGCCGATCATGCCTTTGCCCGCCTCTTTCCCTCAATCCCCCTCGCCGCCTGCTCAACCGCCGCCCTGTCCGTGTCCAGTCTGTCGATCAGCTCCTGCGCCTCGTCGCCCGATATGCCGGTGCGCACGGCGAGTTCCTCGACGGTCAGGACGTCGGTGCTGGCGATCTCGCGCGGCAGGGCGTCGTCGGCGGTCAGCGGCAGGGCTGCTTCGCGGTCGATTTCGGCCTCGGCCCGGTGCCAGTGGTGCTCGGGGTCACCAGTGCCTTCGCGCTCCCAGATCTGGTAGGCGCGCTGCTGTATCTTGTGATGCCGGTCGTCTTCCATGGTGGTTCTCCCCTGGGCTTTGAGGACGATCCGAACGATCCCAGAAATCGCGCGGTCGCAATGGTTGCGGCGCCCTTCGCGCTGGCTATTCGCATTGCCGTCTCGGCCCGCCGGAATATGGCTGGTAGCTGTTGTCTTCCGGACGGTAGGAGCGATAGCGGCTGAAGCAGGATTCGACATGGTCGCCGCCGGCGGCCGCGTAGGCGCCCGCGCCCTCGACATAGCTTGCCTCTCGCGGCGCGACGCGGTCGGCGGCGAGATAGGGCGATACGCAGGTGCGCTGCTGTCCGCTATAGGACATGTAGCTGTTGTCGTCGGGATCGTAGGAGCGGTATCGGCTGGCGCACCAGGCGAGATGCGGCGGCGGCAGTTCGGTCCGCGCGATGGCGCCGGTGACTGTGGGATCGGGCTGCTGCCTGGCCGGGTCCTGGGCTGGCTCCTTGGCGGCGATGTCGGCAGGCGCGGACTGCTCGGGCGGCACACGTTCGAAGTCCTGCGCCGTCTTGTCCACCGGCCGCGCTTTCCGGGTCCACAGTTCCGCCACGCTGACGGTCGGCCTTGCCTCCCGCACAGGCTTGGCGGCAAGCAGCCAGGCTGCGAAAACCAGCCCGCTGCCGAACACCGCAAGGGTCAGCACGAAGCCGCCGACCAGTCCCAAAATCGCTTTCACTCGACACTCCTTGTGTCCCTGCCAATAAAATGCGGGACATCACGGCTTGTTCCAGAAAAGCAGGCGCGAGGGACCTAAGTCTGACCGACCGACAACCGGCAGCTCGCCGAGAACCGGTGCGGCGCGATTTTTTTCGACGGTGAAAAATCAAGGGAGCGGTCGAGCAGCCATTGGGCTAGATCACGTCCCGGCTATTCCGCCGCCTCGGCATAATCCACGGGCACATAGTTGAGGATCGGCCCAAGCCAGCGCTCGACATCGGCCAGCGGCATGGCTTTGCGACGTGCGTAGTCCTCGACCTGGTCGCGCTCGACCTTGGCGACGCCGAAATAATAGCTTTCGGGATGTGCTAGATAGATTCCTGATACCGACGAGCCCGGCCACATCGCATAGCTTTCGGTCAGGCTGACGCCGGCATTGCGCTCGCCGTCGAGCAGCCGGAACAAGGTCGCCTTCTCGGTATGATCGGGCTGCGCGGGATAGCCGGGCGCCGGGCGGATGCCGCGATAGGGCTCGCCGATCAGTTCGTCGGGGGCCAGCTTCTCGTCTGATGCATAGCCCCAGAATTCCTTGCGCACCTTCTCGTGCATGCGCTCGGCAAAAGCTTCGGCGAAACGGTCGGCCAGCGCCTTGACCATGATCGAGGAATAATCGTCATTGGCGCGTTCGAAGCGCTCGGCGATCGCCATCTCCTCGATCCCCGCGGTGACGATGAAGCCGCCGATATAGTCCGGCTTGCCTATGTCCTGAGGCGCGACGAAATCCGACAACGCGACATTAGCCTTGCCGTCGCGCCTGGTCAGCTGCTGGCGCAGCGTGAAGAAGGTGGCCAGATCCCGCGAACGCGCCTCATCCGTGAACAGCCTGATGTCGTCGCCGACGGTGTTCGCCGGCCAGAAGCCGATGACGGCGCGCGGCGCGAACCATTTTTCCGCGATGATCTTTTTCAGCATCGCCTGCGCGTCCTCGAAAAGCTGGCGCGCGGCGGCTCCCTGCTTCTCGTCATCGAGGATCTTGGGGTAACGCCCCTTCAGCTCCCAGGTCTGGAAGAACGGCGTCCAGTCGATGTAGCGCGCGAGCTCCGTCAGGTCCCAGTTGCCGAAAACCTTGACGCCGGTGAAGGACGGCTTCGGCGGCTCATAGGTCGACCAGTCGACCTTGTGCGCATTGGCCCTGGCCTTGGCCAGCGGCAGCCGCTGCTTGTCGGCCTCGGAGCGGGCATGCGCGTCGGCGACCTTTTTGTACTCGGCCCGCACTGTGTCGACGTAGCCGCCCTTGGTCTCGTTCGACAGCAAGGATGACACGACGCCGACGGCGCGACTGGCGTCATTGACATAGACCGTCTGTCCCTTGGAATAGCGCGGGTGGATCTTCACCGCCGTGTGCACGCGGCTGGTCGTGGCGCCGCCGATCAGCAGCGGAATGTCAAACCCTTCACGCTCCATCTCGGCGGCCATGTGCACCATCTCGTCCAGCGACGGGGTGATCAGGCCGGACAGGCCGATGATGTCGACATTTTGCTCACGCGCCGTCTGCAGGATCTTTGCCGCCGGCACCATGACGCCGAGATCGATGATCTCGTAATTGTTGCAGGCCAGAACGACGCCGACGATGTTCTTGCCGATGTCGTGGACATCGCCCTTCACCGTCGCCATCAGGATTTTTCCCGCTGTCTGGCGCTCGCCATTGTCGATGCCGTTGGCGGCGTTGGCCAGCTTTTCGGCCTCCATGTGCGGCAACAATCCGGCCACCGCCTGCTTCATCACGCGCGCCGACTTCACCACTTGCGGCAGGAACATCTTTCCAGCGCCGAACAGATCGCCGACGACATTCATGCCGGCCATCAGCGGGCCTTCGATGACATGCAGAGGCCGCTCGGCCGCATGCCGCGCCTCTTCGGTGTCGGCGTCGATGAATTCGGTGATGCCGTTGACCAGCGCATGCGAAATGCGCTGCTCGACCGTCCAGTCGCGCCAGGCGAGATCGCGCTCCCTGGCTTCCTTGCCGGCCGTGCCCTTGAAGCGTTCGGCGATCTCCAGCATGCGCTCGGTGGCGGTGCCGCCGGCCTTGGGCATGCGGTTGAGCACGACATCCTCGCACGCCTCGCGCAGCCCCGGCTCGATCGTGTCGTAGACGGCGAGCTGGCCGGCATTGACGATGCCCATATCCATGCCGCGCTGGATGGCATGGTAGAGGAACACCGCGTGCATGGCCTCGCGCACCGGCTCGTTGCCGCGGAACGAGAAGGACAGGTTCGAGACGCCGCCCGAGATATGGACATGCGGCAGCGTGGCGGTGATCTCGCCGGTGGCCTCGATGAAGTCGACGCCGTAATTGTCGTGCTCCTCGATGCCGGTGGCGACCGCGAAGACATTGGGGTCGAAGACGATGTCCTCGGGCGGGAAACCGGCCTGTTCGGTGAGCAGCTTGTAGGCGCGGGTGCAGATCTCGACCTTGCGCGCCCTGGTGTCGGCCTGACCGGCCTCGTCGAAGGCCATGACGACCACGGCCGCGCCATAGGCGCGCACCAGCTTCGCGTGATGCAGAAAGGCTTCCTCGCCTTCCTTCATCGAGATGGAGTTGACCAGCGGCTTGCCCTGCACGCATTTCAGCCCGGCCTCGATGATCTCCCATTTCGAGGAGTCCACCATCACCGGGACCCGCGCGATGTCAGGCTCGGCGGCGATCAGGTTTAGATACTCGACCATCGCCTTCTTCGAATCGATCAGGCCTTCATCCATGTTGATGTCGATGATCTGTGCGCCATTGGCGACCTGGTCGCGCGCCACGTCGAGCGCCGGAACATAGTCGCCCGCCGTGATCAGCTTTCGGAACTTGGCCGAGCCGGTGACGTTGGTGCGCTCGCCGACATTGACGAAGGGAATCTCATCGGTCAGCGTGAACGGCTCCAGCCCGGACAGGCGCATCTTGCGCTCGATCTCGGGAATCGCGCGCGGCGGATATTTTTTCACGGCCTCGGCAATGGCGCGGATGTGGTCCGGCGTCGAGCCGCAGCAGCCGCCGACGACATTGACCAGCCCTTCCCGCGCAAAATCCTCGATCTGCGCGGCCATGAAGTCCGGGCTCTCGTCGTACCTGCCGAATTCATTGGGCAGGCCGGCATTCGGATAGGCGCAGACAAAGGTGTCGGCGGCACCCGATATTTCAGCCAGATGCGCGCGCATGGCGTTGGCGCCGAGCGCGCAGTTGAGGCCGATGGTGAAGGGGCTCGCATGGCGCACCGAATGCCAGAACGCCGTCGGCGTCTGGCCCGACAGCGTGCGGCCGGAGAGATCGGTGATGGTGCCGGAAATCATCACCGGCAGGTGCACGCCCTTTTCGATGAATATCTCGTTGCAGGCGAAGATCGCCGCCTTGGCGTTCAGCGTGTCGAAGATGGTCTCGATGAGAATGATGTCGGCGCCGCCGTCGATCAGGCCGCGCAGCTGCTCGCCATAGGCCAGGCGCAGATCGTCGAAGGTGACGGCGCGGTAGCCTGGATTGTTGACGTCGGGCGACATCGAGGCGGTGCGGTTGGTCGGCCCGAGCGCGCCGGCGACGAAGCGCCGCTTGCCGTCCTCCTGCTGTGCCCTCGCCGCTGCCCGACGCACCAGCCGCGCGCCGCCGCGGTTCAGCGCGTAGACGGCATCCTCCATGCCGTAATCCGCCTGGGCGATCGAGGTCGAGGAGAAGGTGTTGGTCTCGAGGATATCGGCGCCAGCGATGGCGTATTGATAATGGATCTCCTCGATCGCCTTCGGCTGCGTCAGGATCAAGAGGTCGTTGTTGCCCTGCTGGTGGCAGGCGCAGCCGGCAAAAGCCTCGCCGCGGAAATGCTCCTCGTCGAAACCGAGACCCTGGATCTGCGTGCCCATGGCGCCGTCGAGGATGAGGATGCGTTCGCGTGCCGCCGCGGTGAGCGCCGCAAGCACTTCCGAACCGTCGGGCTTGGCCGCGACGGGGCCGAACATTGCGTCCAGCGATGCAGAATTCTGCGACATTTTTTATCCTTGAGGCGACAACCATCACATAAGGATATCTTTATGTCAACATACGGAATGCAGGCGAACGCGTAGTGGCGAGAGTTTGGTGCGATGGTCATCCCGATCGACAATGTGACGGCGGCGGTCATCGTCGCCGCTGCGCCCTGCCTACACCACGACGTCCCGATACAGCCTCACCTCGCCGTCCTGGCCGCGGATGCGCCAGTCCTGCCCGTCCCGGCCCTCGACATGGCATGGCCCGAGCGGCACCTTGCCACCGCCTTCCGGCAGGTCCAGCACATAGACGGGATTGCAGATGCCCGACAGGCGGGCGCGCAACGCACCGGCCAGCGCCTGTCCCTGCGCAATCGTGGTGCGCCTGTGCGCCATGCCGCGCGCGAGGTCGCCATGGTGCAGGTAATAGGGTTTGACGCCGAGCCGGTACATCAGTTCGCGGCAGAGTTCCTCCAGCACCTCGACCGTGTCGTTGACGCCCTTGAGCAGGACACTCTGGTTGAGCAGCACGAAGCCTGCCTGGCGCATGACGCGGCAGGCCAATTCGGTGGCCGGCGTGATCTCCCGCGCATGGTTGAAATGGGTGACGATTGTGACCATCAGCCGGCCCTGCAAGGCGCCAACCAGCCCCGGCGTGATGCGCGCGGGCAGCACGACAGGCACGCGTGTGTGGATACGCAGCAGCCTGACATGCGCGATCGCCTCGATGCGGGCGCGGATTTCGGCCAGCGCCTTGTCCGGCAGCGACAGCGGATCGCCGCCGGTCAGGATCACTTCGCGGATTTCGGTATGGCCCTCGATATAGGCAAAAGCCTCTTCGAGCGCTTCTCGCGTATAGCCGCGGCCGATCGAGGTCAGGGATTCCTTGCGGAAGCAGAAGCGGCAATAGACCGCGCATTGGTAGGTCGCAAACAACAGCACGCGGTCGGCGTGGCGGTGCGTCAGTCGCGGCACCGGACTGAAGGCATGGTCGGCGATCGGATCGTCGAGCTCGCCTTCCGTTTCCGTCAGCTCATCCGGCGATGGAATGATTTGGGCGCGGATCGGGTCGGCGGGATCGTTCCAGTCGATCAGGTCGAGATAGGTTTTGGGGGCACGCACCTTGTGGCGTACGGCCGCCTCCTGCGCCGCCGCGCGCTCGGCGGGTGACAGCGGCAGCGAGGCGAGATCGCGGACGTGGCGCACGCCCGCGCGGATGTCGTTTTGCCAGGCGGTGTCGGCATCGCGTCCTTCGTCGGCGATGGCCGCGTCATCGAAAGTTGAGTCTGGGGTCATTGGGGCCTCGGGGCAATTCTGGCGGTGCTATCGGCCGGATGGATGGTTCGGTCAACAGCAGTGGCTCGGCGCGGATTGTCGCTGCGCTGCGATCCTTCGCATCCCCCGACTATCGCCGTAATCGACCAGCGCAGCAATTTCAGGCAATCTGACCGATAAGGCGCTCCAAGGGGAGATGGGCGCCGCTTAGGGAGGACCGCAATGAGCAAAATGCCGCGCTATGAGGATGCCGCTCAGCGCTTTCGCATCGAAGATGAGATCGCGTGGTTGTATGGCAACCCTGGAACCGGCATCAATGCCTATGTCGAATGCTGCGGCCGCTACACCGGACAAAACCGGCTGGCGCTGCGCGCGATCTCGGCCGGCGGTGAGCTTCGCGAATTCAGCTTCGACGATCTCGCCGACATGTCGGGGCGCGCCGCCAATGTGCTCAAGGCCGCCGGCGTCCGTGCCGGCGATGTCGTCGCCGGCATGCTGCCGCGCGTCCCCGAACTGGTGGCGCTGATCCTCGGGACGTGGCGCATCGGCGCGGTCTACCAGCCGCTGTTCACCGCCTTCGGTCCGAAAGCCATCGAGCACCGCCTCGGCTATAGCGGCGCCAGGATCGTGGTGACCAACCCGGCCGATCGCGGTAAGCTCGACGAGGTCGAGACATCAGCGCAAATCGCCACCATTCTTGGCAATGGCGATGTGCTGCCTGCAGGCGACATCGATTTCCGCGCCGCGCTTGCCGCCGCCTCGCCCGACTGCCAGCCGGTGATGCGCAAGGGCGACGACTTGTTCATGATGATGTCGACGTCGGGAACGACCGGCCTGCCCAAGGGCGTGCCGGTGCCGCTCCGCGCCCTGCTCGCCTTCGGCGCCTATATGCGCGACGCGATCGGCTTGCTGCCCGACGACATCTTCTGGAACATCGCCGACCCCGGCTGGGCCTACGGCCTCTATTACGCCATCACCGGCCCGTTGCAGCTCGGCATCGCCACGACCTTCCATGAAGGCGCCTTCAACGCCAAGAGCACTTACGACATCATCGAGCGGCTCGGCGTCACCAGCCTTGCCGGCTCGCCGACCGCCTATCGCCTGCTGATGGCGGAAGGCGCGGAAGCTGCGGCCCGTGTCAAAGGCAGACTGCGCGTGGTGAGCAGCGCCGGCGAGCCGCTCAACCCGGAAGTCATCCGCTGGTTCGACGCAAATCTCGCCGCGCCCATTCACGACCATTACGGCCAGACCGAGAACGGCATGATGGTCAACAACCATCATGGGCTCTCGCATGTCGTGCGCGCGGGCTCGGCCGGTTTCCCAATGCCGGGCTTCCGCATGGTGGTACTGGACGAGGCCGGCAACGAGCTCGGCCCCAACCAGCCCGGCATCCTCGCCGTAGATATCGCCAACTCGCCGCTGCGCTGGTTCGACGGCTATCACCAGGCGCAAACGCCGGCGATCACGGGCGGCTACTACCGCACCGGCGACACGGTGGAGTACGAGCCGGACGGTTCGGTTTCCTTCATCGGCCGCGCCGACGATGTCATCACTTCGGCCGGCTATCGCATCGGCCCGTTCGACGTCGAAAGCGCGCTGATCGAGCATCCGGCGGTCAACGAGGCGGCTGTCGTCGGCGTGCCCGATCCGCAGCGCACCGAGATCGTCAAGGCCTTCGTCGTTCTGGCGCCGGCTTACAAGGGCAATTCGGAGCTCGCCGAAGAGCTGGCCCAGCACGTCAAGAAACGGCTGTCGGCGCACGCCTACCCGCGCGAGGTCGAGTTCATCACGGAACTGCCGAAGACCCCAAGCGGCAAGATCCAGCGCTTCCTGCTGAGGAAGGCGGAGGTGGAGAAGCGCAAGGCGTGATTAGGCGCCAATCTCCCCCTCGAGGGGGAGATGTCGCCGAAGGCGACAGAGGGCGTCGTTGCGCGTGAAGCGCTAACGTCGTCTCGCGCTGAAAAAGGAGTCAGCGCTTCACGCGCGGCGCCCCCCCTCTGGCCTGCCGGCCATCTCCCCCTCAAGGGGAGAGATCTGCAGCTCCAACGCCGTCTTTTTTCAGCCCAATGTTGTCATGTATCCTTGGAATCGAACGTAGGGCAGGGTTTATATCATGCGGTGGGTCTGGACGTTTCTGTTTGCGCTGGTGAGCAGCGTGGCTTTCGCGGCCTCGCCGGAGGACGACTATGTCGCCGCGCGTGACAAGGCGATGGCTGATATCGCGGCGCTGAACAGCGCGAACGCGGCAATCGAGACCATCGACGCTGAGAACGAGAAGGCGC
The DNA here is from genome assembly GCF_040324035.1 of Mesorhizobium sp. M0016. NCBI lineage: Bacteria > Pseudomonadati > Pseudomonadota > Alphaproteobacteria > Hyphomicrobiales > Phyllobacteriaceae > Mesorhizobium > Mesorhizobium sp. M0016. The sequence goes on from NZ_JAMYVM010000003.1 coordinate 101,398, forward strand.
TGGCCGACCTCCAGCAGCGTCTTGCCGGCATCATCGGTCCGTTGGCGGTCAAGGACTTCCCCCCAACCGGCACAATCAATATCGAAAGCCTCAGCGACTCCGATATCGGCTATGGCATGCTCGATGGACTGCGATACACCAAGGACGACGACGGGCCTAGCCTGATGGCAACGACGCGAGGGCTGCTGGAGCGCTGGCTCCAGTCCAGAACCGCCGAGACCGACGAGAGTTTCAAACTGCCCGCCGGCATCGATGAGGCGCTTAAGCTCGATGCCTTCTACACCCAGGCGATCAACAGCGACGCCGCCTTCGAGGGAACGCTCGACTTTCCGTTGAAGAAACCCGAGGGCGCCGACATCGCCTTCGCACGGCTCGGCGGCTGGACGCAGGATGTCGGACCGATCTACGAGCAGGAAGTCGTCGTTACGCTCGTCAAAGGCAACAGCGTGAGAATTATCGCAGCGCCGGCAGCCCCTGCAGTTCCGAAGATCGCCGCCTGCGACGCAGTGTGGGCTGCTGCGGACGCCGCAGCGCAGAAATTCCAGGCGGCCTACCAGGCATCGGACCTGAAGGACGAAAAAGCGTTCGATTCCTCCAACGCCGCCTGGGACAAGGGCGACAGCGACTACCGGGCCTGCATGGCGCAGCGCCTGCCGGCTGACCCGGCTTTCCCGGCGCTGCTGGCCCAGGCGCAGGCACTGGCCGATCAAATGGCTGGGAAGTAAGCCTCCCGCAAGAGCCCACGCGGCAAGATCAGGCGGCTTGTTGCAATCTGAGGCGAATATGACTTCGCCGCCGGGTTGCAGAACTCTGCAACCTGGCGTCCTACTTTCGGACACTCATTCAGATTTCGGCTGGACCCTGGCAGCCAAAAGCTTACCGTTTGTTCTCGGATTCGTCTCGAAGCTCAAACTTAAGCTTTAGCTACTATGGTCGACCGAAGGACTACTGTCCTGGAAAGGTCTTCGGATCGAGTTGGCAGGTGCAATGCTCAATTCCGGCCGGTTGAAACGGGCCGTTTTTTCTTCCGCCAACTTGCCGGCGGCGATTGCCTTTGTCGTGCTTCTCGTCTGCGCCCTGGTTGCCGACCAGAGGAACAGAGAGGTCTCCGATCAGCTGGCGCGCGCCGACGTCCTGGCCAAGGTCAACATCATACGCGCCAAGCTCGAAGGCAACATAGGCGGCAATCTCCAGCTGGTTCAGGGTCTCGTTTCGACAATCGTTACCGAGCCCTATATGGGCCAGCAAAGATTTGCGGCACTCGCCCGTAATTTGTTGGAGCAAAAATCGCAGTTGCGCGATATTGCCGGCGCCCCCGACCTCGTCATCGCGCTGATATATCCGCTGGAAGGCAATGAAAAAGCCATCGGGCTGGACTACCGCAAGAGCGATACGCAACGCATGGCCGCGCTTCGCGCCCGTGACCAGCGCGCGCTGGTGCTCGCCGGGCCGGTCAAACTGGCGCAAGGCGGACGTGGCTTCATCGGCCGTATCCCGGTCTTCGTGCCGACGGCGGGTGGCGGCGACCGTTTTTGGGGTATCGTCTCGGCCGTGATCGATGTCGATCGGCTCTACGCTGCCAGCGGACTGACCGACCCTGATCTGGATATCGATGTGGCGCTTATCGGCAAGGATGCGCTCGGCGGCGGCGGGGAACTGTTCTTCGGCGGCGATAATGTCGTGTCCGGCAATCCGGTGATGGCAGAGGTGCAATTGCCTTCAGGCTCCTGGCAAATTTCAGCCATACCGAAGGGCGGCTGGCCGACCGCTCCGAAAAATGAGTGGCTGTTGCGTCTGCTCATGGCGCTTGCCGGCGCGCTGGTGGTGCTGCCGATCCTCGTGGCAGGACGTCTTTTCGGTGAGAGGCAGAAAAATGACGCCGAGTTGAGGCGCCTGTCCCGGCGGCTGGAGCTGGCGTTGGAAGCCTCTGCTATAGGCGTGTGGGAGCACGATACCGTCAGCAACGAACTCGTATGGGACGACCGCATCAACGAAATCTATGGCAAACCCGCCGGCGGCAAGACCCGTAGCTATGACGACTGGGCCTTGGCGATTCATCCCGAAGACTTCGAACGGGCTAAAGCAGATTTCGATTCGGCTGTTGCAACACAAGGCCCCTACTCTTCGCAGTATCGGCTCCTGCGGCCGGACGGCACCATTCGCCATGTGCGCACCCGCGCCAGTTTCTTCCGGGACATCAACGGCACGCCAAAAATGATCGGCGCCGAATGGGATGTGACAGGCGACGTGCTGCTCAACGAGAATCTCATGCGTGAACGTCGCCTTTCAGAATCGAAAAATGCCGAACTGAACCTGGCCAAAGCCCGCATCGAGCATGTCGCGATGCATGATTCGCTGACCGGTCTGCCCAACCGTCGGTATCTGGACGAGATGCTTGCCGAAAACCGCGAAGCCGACGGCCGTGCGGCGTTGCTGCATCTCGACCTTGACCGGTTCAAGCAGATCAACGACACGCTCGGCCATGCAGCGGGCGATGCTTTGCTGGTGCATGCTTCGAAAGTCATCAAGGCCAGCGTCGGCAGTGCCGATTTCGTTGCGCGCATCGGCGGCGACGAGTTTGTCGTGCTGAGCCATGGACGCGACGACAAGGAACTCGCCGCGCTGGCCGACCACATTATCGATGCGATGCGCCAGCCGGTCGACTATCTGGGTCACCAGTGCCGGTTCGGCGTCAGCATCGGCATTGCGGCCAATAGCGGCGTCGATGCAAGGCAGTTGCTTGTCAATGCCGATCTGGCGCTGTACCGGGCGAAAGGCCGCGGCCGCAACCGCTACGAGTTTTTCAACGAAGAGCTGCAGAGCGAGATCGTGCGGACCAAGCAGACCGCCGACGAGATTCTGGGCGGGCTCGAGCGGAACGAATTCATCGTCTACTATCAGCCGCAGTTCGACGCCAAGACGCTGGAGATCGTCGGCGTCGAGGCGCTGTCGCGTTGGGATCACCCGCAACGCGGCATGCTGACCCCCGACGCCTACATCAAGGTGGCTGAAGAACTCAATGTCGTGGCGCTTATCGACCGCACCGTCCTGGAGCAGGCGCTCGATAATTTCGAGCGTTGGTCGCGCAGCCACCTCAACATCCCGCGCGTCTCGGTCAACGTTTCCGCACGGCGCCTGGAAGACAGGGACCTGATCAAGGGTTTGCGCAAGCTTCCGATCAAGGAAGGGACCGTGTCGTTCGAACTGGTGGAGTCGATTTTCCTCGACGAAAACGACGAGCTGGTCAGCTGGAACATCGAACACATCAAGGGGCTCGGCATCGACGTCGAGATCGACGATTTCGGCACCGGGCATGCCTCGATCGTCTCGCTGTTGAAGTTGCGGCCCCGTCGCCTCAAGATCGACCGCCAGCTGGTCACCCCCATCACCAGCTCAACCGCACAGCGGCAGCTTGTGTCGTCCATCATCGACATCGGCAAGTCGCTCGGGATCGAAGTGATCGCCGAGGGCGTCGAGACGATGGAGCACGCGCGCATCCTGAAAGAGCTTGGCTGCGACATCCTGCAAGGCTTCCTGTTCGGCTACCCGATGGATGCCAAAGCCTTCAAGGCCTTCGCGCAGTCGCGCAAATGGCTGGCGGCGAGCTGACAAATCCTGGCTTTGCCGGACGCAAATGCGGACGCAGGACCTGCGTCAGGTCCGCAGCCCCGGCGCCTCGTGCCCGGTCCTCTCCACATATTCGGTATAGCCGCCGCCATAGGTGTGGATGCCTTCTGGCGTCAGTTCCAGCACGCGGTTGGAGAGTGCGGCCAGGAAATGGCGGTCGTGCGAGACGAACAGCATGGTGCCTTCGTATTGCGACAGCGCCGTGATCAGCATCTCCTTTGTGGCGATGTCCAAATGGTTGGTCGGCTCGTCCAGCACCAGCAGGTTGGGCGGGTCGAACAGCATCAGCGCCATTACCAGGCGCGCCTTTTCGCCGCCCGACAGCACCCGGCATTTCTTCTCGATCTCGTCGCCGGAAAAGCCGAAGCAGCCGGCGAGTGCCCTGAGCGGCGCCTGGCCGGCTTGCGGAAACGCGTCCTCCAGCGTCTGGAACACGGTGCGTTCGCCCTCCAACACCTCCATGGCGTGCTGGGCGAAATAGCCCATTTTCACACTCGGCCCCCGAGCAACTGTGCCGGCATCCGGGTCAGACGCGCCGGCCACCAGCTTCAGCAGTGTCGACTTGCCGGCGCCGTTGACGCCCATGATGCACCAGCGCTCGCGGCGGCGGACCTGGAAGTCCAGCCCCTCATAGATCGAGCGGCTGCCATAGCCCTTGTGGACGTTCTTCAGCGTCACGACATCCTCGCCGCAGCGCGGCGCCGGCTGAAAATCGAAATTCACGATCTGACGGCGCTTGGGCGGCTCGACACGATCGATCTTGTCGAGCTTCTTCACCCGGCTCTGCACCTGGGCGGCGTGTGACGCCCGCGCCTTGAAGCGCTCGATGAAAGCGATCTCCTTGGCCAGCATGGCCTGCTGGCGCTCGAACTGCGCCTGCTGCTGCTTGTCGGCGATCGCCCGCTGCTGCTGGTAGAATTCGTAATTGCCGGAATAGGCGGTGAGCGAACCGGCGTCGATCTCGACCACCTTGTTGACGATGCGGTTCATGAACTCGCGGTCGTGCGAGGTCATCAGCAGCGCGCCCTCATAACCTTTCAGGAACTGCTCCAGCCAGATCAGGCTTTCGAGATCGAGATGGTTGGACGGTTCGTCGAGCAGCATGACATCGGGCCGCATCAACAGGATGCGGGCCAGCGCCACGCGCATCTTCCAGCCGCCGGACAGTTTGCCGACATCGCCGTCCATCATTTCCTGGCTGAAGCCCAGGCCGTCCAGCACTTCGCGGGCGCGGCCATCGAGCGCATAGCCGTCGAGTTCCTCGAAACGGTGCTGCGCCTCGCCATATTTCTCGATGATCTCATCCATCCGGTCGGCCTGCTCGGGATCGGCCATGGCCGCCTCGAGTTCGGCCATTTCGGCCGCCACGTCGCTGACCGGCCCGGCGCCGTTCATCACTTCGGCCACAGCACTGTGGCCGGCCATGTCGCCGACATCCTGGCTGAAATAGCCGATGGTGACGCCGCGATCGACCTGCACCTGGCCCTCGTCGGGCTGCTCCTGGCCGGTAATCATGCGAAACAAAGTCGTCTTGCCGGCGCCGTTCGGACCGACAAGGCCGATCTTCTCGCCCTTCTGTAGCGAGGCCGAGGCCTCGATGAAGACAAGCTGGCGGCCGTTCTGTTTGCTGATGCTTTCAAGACGGATCATGAGGCGGTCCGGGGGAGTTGGTGCAAAGTTGAGGGATTTGCCCGGGGCCATACGCGAATGAGCGCAAGGAGGAAAGAGGCAGAAGCGCCACAGATGGTGGCGAGGACCCCGTCATCGCGCTCGAAAACAAAAATCCAGCGATTGTCGAAAACCGCCCTCGCGGACCGACATTGGCACGGCGGCCTGCATGGCCCCCAAACAGCGACACCAACAGGCAGGAATATGACGATGGCCAAGATGCTCGTGATCTACAAAACCCCGGCTGATCCGGAGGCGTTCGACCGGCACTATTTCGAGGTTCATGTGCCGCTGGCCAAGAAGCTTCCCGGCCTGCGGCGCTACGACATCAGCAGGCGGCCCATCATCAAGCGCTCGGCGGGCGAGATTCCGTATCTGGTCGGGACACTCTATTTCGACAGCCTCGCCGATATGCAGAGCGCATTTGCCACCGAAATCGGCATTGCCTGCGCCGCTGACCGGCGTATACTCGCCCCAGGAGACGATGACTTGACGATGCTGCTGTTCGACGTCGACGAAGTGTGAATCTTAGCCGATCTCGGAGTGGAACGAAGGAGCCGCGCCGAAGCGGACGACGTTACTTCGCGTCGTGGAAGATGATCCCCACCGTATGCCGCCGTCCCGAGCGCAGGCGGCTGACGCCGTGCCGGAGATTGACGCGGTAGTGCCCTTTCGTGCCTTGCACCGGGCGATTGTGGACAGCAAAGATCACTGCATCGCCTCGGGTCAGCGGCACCACTTCGGCACGGCTTTGCATGCGCGGGCGCTGCTCGGTCAGCACGAATTCGCCGCCGGTGAAATCCTCGCCGGGCTGCGACAACAGGATCGCCACCTGCAGGGGAAAAGCGAGATCGCCGTAGAGGTCCTGATGGAGGCAGTTGAAGTCGCCGGGGCCATATTGCAGGAGAAGCGGCGTCGGCCGCGTTTGGCCGCTTTCGTGGCAAAGCTGGAGGAAGGCGGCGTGGTCATCGGGATAGCGCCGTGCCGCGCCCATGCGTTCGTTCCAGTCGTTGGCGACGCCGGCCAGCCTGGGATAGAGCGCGGTGCGCAGGCCACCGACCAGATCCGGCAGCGGATAGCGGAAATAGCGGTACTCGCCCTTGCCGAAGCCATGGCGGGCCATCACCACATGGCTGCGGAAATGGTCCTCATGCGGATAGAGACCGGCGATCTCGGTGCACTCCTCGGGTGAAAGCAGCGCCGGCATGACGGTGCTGCCGTGGCTGTTCAGTTCGCCGATCAGAGCACTCCAGTCCTGCGCTGCGATGCGCGCTTCGGCCGAATGGGCTGCGCGTTTGGTGCTTATCGAATGGATGGTCATGGATGCCTCCTTTGCTTGCGGTCAAAGTGGGGCGAACGAGGCGCCTGGGCCACCCGATTCCTGCGATGAACATTGTCATCTGCTGCCGGCAGCGATTAACTGTGTACATGCATCTTTCGATCGAACCGCTAAATGGCGTCAAAGGGCTTCCTCTCGGATCGTCTAAGGCGACTGTCAGATCCTTCTTTTCAGGAGAGCTCAAGGTCTTCCGGCGGAGCCCAACCAGCGTTCCGGCCGACTATTGGCCGGACCTTGGAGTATTCGCCTATTACAAGGCCGATGGCGCACTCGAAGCGCTAGAATTCACCTCGCCTGCGATCTTGGAACTGGGTGGCGCGTCGCTGTTTCCGATTTCCATGGAGGTTGCGCTGAGGTTCTTGAGACAAACCGACCCCAATGTGAAGGTCGAGATCGATAGCGCGATTTCGAATGCTCTCGGCATCAGCATCTGGACAGCCATAGGAAAAGAAGCGGACTCCCAGGTGGAAACACTTTTGCTGTTTGGAGCCGGCTACTACGGCTGATCCTTCCGGGCGATATCCACTGCAGATCGACTGCGTATCGATCGCATCAGACCGGATCGGCACCCTTGCGGCGATACGCCTCCAACTCAGGGTCCAGATCGACCCTCACCGCGTTTGTGAACAGGCAGGTCGCCACCATGATGCCGGCGAAGGCGACGAGGTTGACCAGCAGCGTGTCGTCATAGCGAGCCTTCAGCGCTGCCCAGATGTCGTTCGGAATGACATTGGCATCGGCGGCGACTGCCTTGCCAAATTCGATCAGCAACGCCTCGTCGGAGGTTGGCTGGATTGCCTCGGGATCAAGGCCACCATCGATCAGCGCGCGGCGGAAGAAGGTAAGCGGTATCTCGGCGCGGCATCTCTCGGAGATCGCCAGCGACAACAGCCAGAAAGCGCGGTCGTCGAGTGCGGGCTTGAGCAGATCGCGCAGGGTGAACCATTCGGCATAGATGCGGTGGGCCGCCGGTGAATGCAGCAGGATGCGCTTCATGTTGGTCATGCGTCTGCGCAGGCCAAGCTCCCTGTCGTGCTCGGCGCGGATGTCATGCGATGCCGAGGCGTAGTCGATCGGCGGGATCATGGCCATGGGACGGTCCTTGGTTGGTGGCAGCGAGGCATTCTGCGAAGCCCTCACCCAAGCGTCGTATGCAATTGCGGCGCGGCGCGCAGCGTGTTGGACACCGTGCAGATCGCTTCGGCGTCCTCGACGATCCGCTGCTTGGTCGCAGCGTCGAGATCGCCTGAGATGTCGAGCCTGATGTTGAGCCTTTCGACGCGCGACGGCTCGTCCTTGGCCTTCTCGCCGCTGACCTCGGCGCGCACCTCGCCAAGCGCGGCGGCAACCCCGAGGCGGGAGGCGGCGATGCGCGCGCTCAGCACCATGCAGGCGGCGAGCGAGGCGTATAGCAGGTCGAGCGGATTGAAGCCCGGCGCGCTGACACCGGTGACGACATCGACTGCACCGCCGGTCGGAGTGGTGATGGAAGGCAAGCCGCCGGGCTGCAGCGTCGCCGTCGCGCCGGTGACGCGGGTTCTGACCTTCAACTCAGCCATCGCAAAAACCTTTCAGCCGGCAGCCCGGCAAAGATCAGGGGCACTGTGGCGCGCACACGAGTGCGATTTGCACACGCGTTGCGGTGCCGAACAACATGCATGTGATTAGACACTACCGGCAAACAGGTGCCTACTGCATTGTCCACGGGGATGCGGATAACCGAGGAGAGGCCCATGATTGCGCTCAATGTAAACGGCGAGGATCGCAGTGTCGACGTGCCGGACGATATGCCATTGCTGTGGGTGCTGCGCGATGTCATCGGCCTGACCGGCACGAAGTTCGGTTGCGGCATCGCCCAGTGCGGCGCCTGCACGGTGCAGCTTGACGGGCAACCGGTGCGATCCTGCGTGTTGCCGGTCGCGTCGGTTGGGTCGCGCCATGTCACCACCGTCGAGGCGATCGATGCGACGCCATCGGGCAAGAAAGTGCAACAGGCATGGCTCGACCTTGAAGTCATCCAGTGCGGCTATTGCCAGTCCGGCCAGATCATGTCGGCCTCGGCGCTGCTGGAGCGCAACCCCGACCCGAGCGACAGCGATATCGACGCCGCCATGTCCGGCAATATCTGCAGGTGCGGCACCTACACGCGAATAAGAGCGGCCATAAAACAGGCCGCGAAGGCCTGAGGGAGATAGCCAGCCATGAGCAAGCCGTCCTCCTCCCCCACCCAAAAATTCACCTCGCGCCGTGCCTTCCTGCAGGGCAGCGGCCTTCTGCTCGGCTTCACCATGCTGGGCGCCGGCACCAGGCCCGGTTTTGCCGCCGCCGAACCCGTCGAGGGCGACGTCACCGCCGCCTTTTCACCCGATGCTTTTATCCGCGTCGACAGCGACGGCAAGATCACTTTCATCCTGCCCAACATCGAAATGGGCCAAGGCACGCACACCGGCGAAGCGACGTTGATTGCCGAGGAACTGGAAGTCGGCCTGGACCAGGTGAAGGTCGTCGACGCGCCGCCCAACGACAAGCTGTACGCCACCGCTGCGCTTGGCGGCCAGGCAACGGGCGGCTCGACCTCGATGCGGGCAACCTGGGAATCGCTGCGCAAGGCAGGCGCCGTTGCCCGCACGATGCTGGTTGCGGCAGCAGCCGCGCAATGGGCGGTTCCGATTTCGGAATGCAGCGCCAAGCTTGGCGTGGTCACGCATCTGCCGACAGGCCGGCAGCTGGCCTATGGCGCGCTCGCCGACGCAGCCGGCAAGCAACCGGTGCCGAGCGACGTCAAGCTCAAGGACCCCAAGGATTTCCAGCTAATCGGCAAGTCGCTGCGCCGGGTCGACACGGCGGGCAAGGTCAATGGCGCAGTGGTCTACGGCATCGATGTGCGCGTGCCCGGCATGAAGGTGGCGACGGTCGCCGCCTGTCCGGTGATCGGCGGCAAGCTCGGCGATGTGGACGAGACGGCGGCACGCGCCGTCCCAGGCGTGCGCGATATCGTCAGGCTGGACAATGCGGTCGCCGTGATCGGCGATCATTTCTGGGCGGCCAAGAAAGGCCTCGAGGCCCTCACCATCACCTGGGACGAAGGCGCCAACGCCAGGCTTTCAAGCGCCGATATGATGAACACGCTGAAGGCTGCGTCCAAAAACAAGACACCGATCATGGCGCGCCAGGAAGGCGACGTCGCCGGCGCGCTGAAAGCCGCCGTCAAGACGGTCGAGGCGAGCTATGAGCTGCCGTTCCTGGCCCATGCGCCGATGGAGCCGGTCAACTGCGTCGTGCATGTGCGCGCCGATGAATGCGAGATCTGGCTCGGCACCCAGGTGCCCACCCAGGCGCAAGGCTGGGCGGCACAGGTCACGGGCTTTCCGCTCGACAAGATCATCGTGCACAATCACCTGATCGGCGGCGGCTTCGGCCGCCGGCTGGTCGCCGAATATGTCGGCCAGGCGGTGGCGATCGCCAAACAGGTGAGCTACCCGGTCAAAGTTATCTGGACGCGTGAAGAAGACATCCAGCACGATCTCTACCGGCCGACCTACTACGACCGGATATCAGCCGGTCTCGGCGCCGACGGCCTGCCAACGGTGTGGATCGACCATGTCGCCGGCGGTTCGGTGTTGGGCAATTACATCCCCGGCGGCTGGCCTCAGGACAAGCTTGACGACGATGCCGTCGAGGGCGCCGCCAAACCGCCCTATGATCTGCCGGTCATCCAGGTCGACTGGGTGCGCGAGGATCCGCCGGTGCCTATCACCTGGTGGCGCGGCGTCGGACCGACGCACAATGTCTTCGTGGTCGAAAGTTTCATGGACGAACTCGCCCATTCGGTGGGCAGGGATCCGGTAGAGTATCGCCGGGCGCTGACGAAGAACCAGCCGCGGGCCGCAGGCGTGCTCGAGCTTGCGGCCGAAAAGTCGGGATGGGGCTCGCCGCTTCCGGCCGGCAGCGGCCGCGGCATTTCCCTGCACGATGCCTTCGGCAGCTTCATGGCCGCGGTGCTGGAGATCTCGGTTTCAGCGGCCGGCGAGATTACGCTGCAGCGCGCGGTGGTGGCCGTCGATTGCGGCATCGCCATCAACCCAAACACGGTCGAAGCCCAGATCGAAGGCGGGTTGATCTTCGGCCTGTCGGCGGCGCTCTACAGCGGCATCACTTTCAGCAATGGCCGCGTCGACCAGAGTAATTTTCACGACTACCGCATCCTCCGCAACAATGAGGCGCCGAAGATCGAGGTCTATCACGTCAAGAGCCTGGAATCGCCCGGCGGCATCGGCGAGACGGCAACGGTTTCGGCCGGGCCTGCCCTTGCCAACGCGATCTTTGCCGCGACGGGAAAACGCCTGCGCAGCCTGCCCATCGACCGCAACCAGCTGAAGAGCGACGGCGCCGATAAGACCAGCGTGTCGATGGTGCCGCCGCCCTCAGCACCCTTGCTGGCGGTGCTGGCGAACAGCAGGGAGCGCCCGGAGACCGGCATCGAAACCGAAGCCGAAGCGCTGTGAGGGCCAGGCCATGAGAAGCTTGGTCCGCATCCTCCTCGCTGTCGTGGTCGTCATCGCCGCCGGCGTTGCGATCTTCCTGTTCAAACCGGCGTCGCTGCCGGACGTCTCCGTGGCGGCGGCGAAACTGCCGACCGGTCAGGCGCTGATCGATCGCGGCGAATATCTGACGCGCGCCGCCGATTGCGTCGCCTGCCACACAACCGGAGGCGGCCAGCCCTATGCCGGCGGCGTTGCCTTCAAGCTGCCGTTCGGCACCGTCTATTCCCCAAACATCACCGCCGACAAGGAAACCGGCATCGGCGACTGGAGCGACGCGGAGTTCGCGCGTGCCTTGCATCAGGGCATCGACAAGCAAGGCCGCAATCTCTACCCGGCCTTTTCCTATGCGGCCTACGCCAGGATGACCACGGAAGATGCGCTGGCGATCAAGGCCTATCTGTTCAGCCTGCCGCCGGTGCACGCCGAGGCGCCGAAGAACGATCTGAGTTTTCCGTTCAACCAGCGTTATGTCCTGCGGTTCTGGAACCTGTTGTTCGTTCCCGACGGTCCGTTGCCGCAAGACGAAAAGCAGAGCGCGGAATGGAACCGCGGCGCCTATCTCACCGAAGCAATGGCGCATTGCGGCGAATGCCACACGCCACGCAACCTGCTCTATGGGCTAGACAACAGCAAGAAATTCGCCGGCGCCGAATTGCAGGGCTGGAAGGCCTACAACATCAGTTCGGACAAGACGACCGGCATCAGCAGCTGGAACGATCAGCAGCTGTCCAACTATCTCTCCAAGGGTCATGCGGAAGGGCGTGGTGCGGCCACCGGCAACATGGGCGAAGCCGTCGACTACAGCCTGCGCCATTTGACGCCGGAAGACATCAAGGCGATCGTCGCCTATGTGAAAACCGTGCCGCCGCAAGTCAGCAGCGACAAGGCGATCGTCGAAGTCGAGCCGCCGGCAACACTGACGACGTCCGTCGCCTACGCTCCGTCTGCCGATTCAGTGGCGCAAGGCGGGCTCGGCCTGAAGCTGTTCCAGGGCGCCTGTGCCAGCTGTCACGGATGGAACGGCGAAGGGCTGCAGACACCTTATGCGGCGCTGGGCGGCAGCCGCACGGTCAATGACCCCGATGGCACAAACCTCATCCAGGTCATCCTGAAGGGCGCGCATATGACGACGCCGCTCGGCAAGCAGGCGATGCCGGCTTTCGCCAATGCCTATTCGAATGTCGAGATCGCGGCGCTCGGCAACTATGTGCTGGCGCATTTCGGCGGCAAGCAATCCGCCATCACACCGGCCGACGTGGCCAAAGCGCGGGCGCAGTGAAGGACGGCGGTGGGGTCACCGGCAGCCGCGCAAAATGTGTTTCTGAATCTTGCCGGAGGCGGTGCGGGGCAACGCGTCGGTGAGCAGGAATTCCTTCGGCACCTTGTAGCGGGCGATGCGAGCCGCACAGTGCGCCGCGAGCGCCGCCGGATCGAGGACGCAGCCAGCCTTCAGCACGACGAAGGCACGCCCCACCTCGCCCCAGCGCTCGTCGGCGATCCCGACGACAGCGACTTCCGAAATGTCGGGATGATCGAGCAGCGCCATCTCGACCTCGGCTGGATAGACGTTCTCGCCGCCCGAAATGAACATGTCCTTGCGGCGGTCGACGAGGGTGACGAAACCATCTTCGTCGCGGCGCGCAATGTCGCCGGTGCGGAACCAGCCATCCGATGTAAAGGCCTGCGCCGTCTCATCGGGCCGGTTCCAGTAGCCCGGCGTGACATTGGGGCCTGACAGCCATATCTCACCCGGCTCGCCGGCTGCGGCGTCGTGGCCATCTTCGTCCACGATGCGCAGCGACAAAGACGGCGCCGGCAGGCCGGCGGAGCCGGCCTTGCGGGCGATCTGGTGTGCCTCGACCGGCATGCCGAGCACGGTGCCGGCTTCGGTCATGCCGAAGCCGTCGACCATGCGCACGCCCTGCTCCAGCCACCAAAGGATGTCGGCGGCGGGATTGGGCGCGCCACCGGTAAAGATGGCCGTCAGCGTGGCCCAGTTCGCCGGCGCGAACGCGGTGCCGTCGCGCAGCATCCGTGCCATTTGCGGGACGCAGAAATAGTGGGTGACGCCGAGGTCCGGGTCAGCCAGACGGCGGTTGGTGAGACCGGCCTCGAAGCCGGACGAGATCAGCACCGTGCCGCCCTGCAGCAAGGGCGGACGCAGGCTGGTGATAAGGCCGATGACATGGAACATCGGCGCGTCGCAGAGGAAGATGCTGGAATTGCCGACGCGGCCGAGCACGCCGAAATTGACCGCGGTGGCGAACGCATTGGCCTCGGTCAGGATGACACCCTTGGGCCGGCCCGATGTGCCGGAGGTGTAGAGGACGATCGACGGTACATCGCCCGCCGGCAAAGCGCGTCGTAGCGCGGGCGCTTGCGCTTCGACCGCCGCGGCAAAGGCCCTGACCTCCACAGGTACGCAGCCTTTTGGCAGCGCCGTAATCAGCGCCGCGTCGTGCAGCAGCAGCACCGGCTCGCAATCGGCCAGGACCGTCTGCTGCTCGACGGCGGAAAGGCGCCAGTTGACCGGCACGAAGATGGCGCCGAGCCGCATGGCGGCCTGCTGCGCGATGAGTAGATCGGCGCTGTTGCGGGCGAGCGTCGCGATGCGTTGTCCCGGCTCGATGCCGTAGTCTTCCAGCACAGCCATGGCGCGCTGGATGGCCTCGTCGAGCGTACGGTAAGTCCAGCGCCGCCCGGATGCGAGATCGACGCAGGCGACGCGCTGCGGCTGCGCGCCCGCGTGCAGCGCCACGGGGTCTGAAGTCGTCCAGGCCGGCATTCGCATCTTCTCCCGGATTGCGCCCTCACTCTCGGCTCAGTCGGTCGCCGGGATCACCTCGCCTTGTCATAGGCGCCGAGCCCGGGCTTGTAGCTCTTTTCGTCGATGAACTGGCGGATGCCTTCCTTGCGGCCGTCATTGTCGTAGGAATTGGCCGCTTCCTGCGCGCGCACCAGATAGTCCTCGGCATTGTCGTAGGTCATCTCGCCGACGCGGCGGATAGCATCCTTGGTCGCCTTCAGCGCCACCGGGTTTTTCTTCAGCAGGATGTTCGCCACCTCGGTAACTCGTGGCTTCAGCTCCGCCAGCGGCAGGCTTTCATTGACCAGCTTCCAGGCCGCCGCCTTCCTGCCGTCGATCAGCTCGCCGGTCAGCGCGTGATACATGGCGTCGCGCATCGACAGGAGATCGACCACCACCTTGGTGGCGCCGCCGCCGGGCAGGATGCCCCAGTTGATCTCCGACAGAGCGAATTGCGCCTCGTCGGCGGCGAAAGCGAGGTCGCAGGCAAACAGCGGGCCGTAGCCGCCGCCAAAGCACCAGCCATTGACCATGGCAATGGTCGGCTTGCGATACCAGCGCAGCCGCCGCCACCAGCCATAGGCCTCGCCTTGCGCCTTGCGGACGGCGCCCAGCCCCTTGGCCTCGGTTTCGCGAAAATACTCCTTGAGGTCCATGCCCGCCGACCACGCACTGCCCTCGCCCGACAGCACCAGAACACCGACATCGTCGCGGTATTCCAGCTGGTCGAGCACCTCCATCATGCGCCGGTTGAGCGCCGGGTTCATGCAATTTCGTTTTTCAGGCCGGTTGAAGCGCACCCAGGCGATGCCGTCCTCGATGTCGAAGGCAACGGTCTCTTCGGTCATGGCAACTCTCCTCCGGCTTGCGTTCCTGTGGCGGGGAGAAGAGTTGTGCTCTTCCCCTGCATCAATCGCTATGTGACATAGCTTTTAGAATTGCTATGTTGCATAGTCTTTTTTGCTTGACAAGAACCTTGGTCGCAGCGATCGGTTGCAGCATGGACGAGACATCGGACCGCAGCGGCAAGGTGGCTAGGGTGGCGCCTGAAGACAGGCTCGACGCACAGATCGGCTACAATCTGCGGCGCGCTTCGACCCTGGCGCTCAATGATTTCGCCGCCGAGATGGCCGATGCCTCACTGCGCCCGGTCACCTACGGGATGCTGGCGCTGATCGACGAACGGCCCGGCATCAGCGCCGGCGAGCTTTGCCGCCGGCTCGGCATGAAAAGCGCCAACATGGCGCCGCTGCTGGCCGAACTCGAGGAGCGCGGGCTGGTCGAGCGCA
Organism: Mesorhizobium sp. M0016; assembly: GCF_040324035.1. Lineage (NCBI taxonomy): Bacteria > Pseudomonadati > Pseudomonadota > Alphaproteobacteria > Hyphomicrobiales > Phyllobacteriaceae > Mesorhizobium > Mesorhizobium sp. M0016. Next base: position 116,671 of record NZ_JAMYVM010000003.1, read on the forward strand.
ATGACCATGCGCAGGACAGGCGCGTGCAGGTGCTCGCTCTGACCAAGGCAGCCAAAGCCGCCATGCCGGCATGGCGGCTCAAAGTGCGCAACCACGAGGACCGGTTCCTGCAACGGCTGACGAAAAAAGATCGGGCAACACTGCTGCGGCTGTTACGGCTGATCTGGAGCGAGGACGGCGATTGAAAGGGAGGCCGGGGTGCTTCGGTGCTGATCGTAGCGATGATGGGCGCGGCGACGCCGAACACCACCTGAGGTTTACGCGAGACACCCCCCTCTGCCCTACCGGGCATCTCCCCTCAAGGGGCATAGGCGCTAAGATAGCTTTGGCATGGACTGAAATTTGCGCTTTCGTGGTGGTTCGCGCCAGCGATATCGCAAGGCATGGAGATTTTGGCGCAGGGCCGCCAAGGAAGGTTGAGTAAAGATGGTCGCGATCAGAGAGGCGACGATCTGGCGGGTGGCGCGCCACAGTAGCGGGCGCCCGTCGCTCAAGGGGGAGAGACACCCAACTCCTGCGAGAGGGGTTCGGTCACAAGCGCGATGAGGAAGTGTGCAAGGATCCAAGACCTTGCGATCCTTGGGTCTTTGGCGGGAGGAGAGCGCAGCCCGATCAGGCTCTTCAGGCGCTTGAAGGCGAGTTCGATGCGCCAGCGCATGCGGTAGAGCTTGAGGACCGTATCGGCGGGAAACTCCTCCCGGTCAAGCGAGGTCACAAGCAGGACGAAGCCGGCCGCAATCAGCGTCTGCGGTTGAACCTTGTTGCCCTTGGCCCTGGCTTCCTTGTTGATTTTGCGCCGCGCTTCTTGTGCCGCGGCCTCGGATTTGCGCAAGGCGATCAGGCGCATCTTCACAGGCTCGCCCTTCTTGAGTGCCAGCCGGGCAGGCGTTTCGCAGACTTCCTCCCGGCAGCTCTCCAGGTAGCCGATGAGATCGAACGCCCTGCCGTTGGCGTCGAGCCATCGCGCGTTTTTCCACGACGCGCGCACAACAACATCGCCGCCTTGCGCCATCACCTTGGCGATCCGCTCGGCCTGCAGATAGGCGCCGTCACCGATGCGGATCTCGCCCGCCACCACCGGCACGCGGTCGATCAACTCGGCCTCGCTCTGGTCGGTGATCTCGAGGAAGTCGAACTGCTCGCGCTCAAGCTCGAAGGCGCAGTGCATGCGCCAAAGACCATTGTTCTTCTTCTCATACGCACCGGCCTTGGCAACCGCTGTCGCATCGAGGATGCGGATCAGCCGGCCTTTGGCCAAACCTGCATCCTCGCGCTTCAAAAGGTGCCCAATCAACTGCTGCAGCCATGGTCCTGCATTGCGCAGCCGGCCGAGCAACGCCACGTCCGAAATGTCGGCAATCCCGCTCGCCGCCGCCCAGGCCACGACGCCCCGCATGCCAACCTTGCCAAGGCAGTAAGCCAGTGTCAGGCGCAACAGGTCGCTCGCCGACCTGACGCCGCGCGGGCGCAGGAACGCCTTCGTCTCGCGGGCACTTCCTGCGATCAACTCTTCGCCGCCCAGAAGCTCAATCGTCTCGGCCCAGCCGTCATCAACAAGCGATTCGTGTGTCATCGCAGCGTAGAATCACACCCGATTCCGCAAGGCAATACCTATCTTAGCGCCTATGCCTCAAGGGGGGAGATTGGACCTCACCTCTGCCTTCGCCAAATCTCCAACGTTGCGACGCCGTAGGCGCAGATGATCTCCCCTCTTGAGGGGGAGATGGCCGGCAGGCCAGAGGGGGGTGCGAAGGAACTCGGCATTGCCCAGGTTTGGCGCAACACTCTGCCAGCAGTCTTCACCGCGCCCGTTTCCTCTCCACCCTGCTCTTTGCTAGGCTCGCCCATCGGCAACCGGATCGCGAGAGCCATGATCGTCCAGACCTGCATCAACGGCGCGCGCGCCGCCGATTTTCACCCCACGCTGCCGCTCGATGCCGAGGCGATGGCGCGCGATGGGGCGGCTTCTATTGCCGCGGGCGCGGCCGAGTTGCATGTCCATGCGCGCGGAGCGGACCGCCGCGAAAGCCTTTCGCCGGCGGCGATGGACCCGACGATCGCAGCACTTCGCCGCGCATGCCCCGGTACGCTGATCGGCGTCTCCACCGGCGCCTGGATCGAGAACGACGACGTCAGCACGCTGGTCGCCATCGCCGCCTGGCGCGAACTGCCGGACTATGCCTCGGTCAATCTCAGCGAGGCGGCAGCACCCATCGTCATGGAAAGCCTGCGTCAGCGCGGCATCGGCATCGAAGCCGGTCTGGCTTCAGTCGCCGACGCCGAGCGTCTCGTCAGCCTCGACCATGGCGGGCGCGTGCTGCGCGTCCTGATCGAGATTTCCGAGCAGACGCTAGACGAGGCTTTTGCGGTCGCCGACGGCATCGAACAGGTCCTGGAGCGCGCCGGCATTCGCCGTGCCATCCTGCTGCATGGCGAGAACGCGACGGTGTGGCCGTTCGTGCGCCGTGCGGCGGATCGCAACTGGTCGACGCGCGTCGGGCTGGAGGATGGGAAGCATCTGCCGGATGGCACGGTTGCGGCCGGCAATGCCGCGCTGACGGCGGCAGCGGTGGCGATCTTCCAGGCCGGGCGATAGCGCATACAAGCAGCGCGCCAAGGCATCGCCGAGACGATGGCGATCGCAAGGCCCGGGCCGCGAAAGTCGGTGGAAGCTATTCAAATTTTATGTATTAATTAAACCGGCAGTTAATAGTCGCATCAACGGTCTCATCTATGTTAATATTCTCCCGCATCGGGGACTTTTTTAATGAACGTCATTCCGGATAATGATCACGCTGCGCCGCGTCGGATTCAACAATATACATCGATACAGACCCTGCGGGGGCTAGCAGCCCTTATGGTTGTTATCTATCATCTTCCGGCCGCACTAGGCGTGCTCGATTTGCCTATTCCCATTCTAAACAGCGGCGTCGACCTGTTTTTCGTCATCAGCGGTTTCGTCATGGTTCTCTCGACGGAGAACAGACATCGCGACCACCGTGCTTTTTTGATGCAGCGGTTCACGCGCGTCGTTCCGTTCTATTGGGTCATGACCTTCCTCATGGTCGCCGCACTTTGTCTGTTTGCCGGTCGTGGAGTGTCCTTTGAGCAGATTGCCAACAGCCTGCTTTTCGTACCCTATCTCGATACGGCCACAGGCTATGTCCAGCCAGTGCTTGGCGTGGGTTGGACGCTCAATCTGGAAATCCTGTTTTACATTCTGTTCGCGGCGACTATGGGTTTTGGTGCGCTGACGCAAATGGCCACCATTGGAGTTGTCTTTGCAATCGCCGTAGCCGCACGCATTATCTTCAAACCCGCCGCCGACACTGTGCTGTTTTTCTATACCACGCCAATCCTGTTTGAGTTCCTTGCCGGCATGGCTGTCGGCCATCTGGTCGGCAGACTGGTGCGTTTGCCCGCTTTCCTGGGTGCCTCGGCTGTCGGGTTCGCTATTGTGTCCACACTGGTGATGGTACTTGGCTTCAACTTGCCGCGAACCCTTGCTCAAGGTATCCCGGCGCTGATCCTTGTCGCGGGTTGCATCAGCCTGGAGAGCTACTTCCGACTTTTTGCTCCTCGCGTGCTGGCAAGGCTGGGAGATGCTTCCTACTCTCTCTATCTGACCCATCCTATCGTGCTGCTCGCGATCGCTCCTGTCGTTGCAACCGCCAATGTGTCACCATGGCTTGCAGGCATAGCTATTGTCACCGCCTGCATCGCCGTGTCCCTGGCGAGTTATAGTTTTATTGAAAGGCCGCTTTTGGCCATGTCGCGAATGAGCCTCTCCGCTTATCAGGTGAAGGCGTGAGTTGCGGCTACGCCGCAACTCGGTCGGCCTGCTACGCGGGTGCGTTGCTCACTACGACCTCGCGTCGCGTTCAAGCGACCACGGCGGCGGCAAGATCGTCTTCGAACTCCGTCGCCTAGTGCTGTCGCGCACATCCTCGACTGCCTGTCGCCCCAAAATGCACAGCGGTTTTGGGACGACGACATGCATGAACAGAGACTTAAGCGCGTCGCAGGGGTCCCGTTCAAACGCGACGTGCTCAAGTGCAAAAAAAGCTGCCCCGTTTGGACCCGAAGCAGCTTAGTGTTTTATGCGCCAGGGCAATTTGGCAGTAGCTATTTTGCGATCAAATAGGCATCGTCCGTATAGATCTTGCCAACTCCACCATAGTGACCCACGCCAAACACAAATGACTGAGGTGTACCTGATCCGTCTGAATCCCGCCCGACCGGCCACGTTGCGTTTGACGATGATTGCCAAAACACCCCGTCCAGATACCAATCGATGCCCACCCCTTCATAGAGATCCGCGCGCAGCTGAAACCAACGGCCCTTCGGTGCGGGAACATCATTAGCCGGATTGTAGGTCCCGGCTGCCGCATTTTCCACATGCAGCAGCAGCAAATCCTCAGTCTGACTGTCGCGCAAGTTGACCCACCACGTTGGTTCCTGCGAGAAAGGCGATTGCTCGGTCACCTTGAACTGGAAGATATTCGTCCAGCCATTGGCCGCCTGGTAATTGGACGGAATGAAAAACCACGAGACATAGGTCCCATCGATCCCTGATGGCGACACGGCCTGGAGCGGACGTCCGAAAGCGTCGTTCTTGGCCAGGCCGCCTGGAAAGAGCCACTCTTTGTAGACTTTGGAATGGGGCTTTCCAGCATTGATGGCAGCCACCGTCGTTTCGAACTTTCCGAAGCTGTTGCCGCCGTGCGAGGATACATTCCCCGCGCCGGTCGAGACCAAGCCGCTGACAATTGCGTTCAGGTTGGGATCAGCTTCCGCGGGATCCTCCGCCTGAACGAAAGACCAGTCGGTATAGCACGAGGCTCCGGTGCAAGGCCCCTCCTCCCAGTCCGCACGCCAGTAGGGCGCATTCTGGGCATATGCGGCGCCAATTGGCACCATGGTAGCAGCAATGGTGCAGATTGCAGTTAGCACCAACAGATGAAAAATCTTCTTCATATCGATTCACCATTCCTTTCCATGAAATTCGAAGCACACCTCTTGCGCCGTTTGCTTTTTCGCCTTCGAACACAGCGCCCCGAACGGCGCTGTCCCGCCAGCCTCAAAGGCGGCGATGAACCTTCAAAGGTATGCTGAAAACAAAAAACCCGCCTCGGAAGGCGGGCTGGCGGCGCGAATCAGCACCTACCCCAAATTAGTAGCATAGCTGCTGGAACAAAACAAGAACAAATGTGGCAACCTCGACGAAACTAGCGATTTCCCTCTTGTGAGGAGATGTCCAGCAGGACAGAGGCCCCTGATCCTGTCTAGCCCGAACGCACACGGAAGGGACACAGAGGGATGACATAGCTCTTGCTGCTGTAAAAAATTCCCCATAAGGTATTTTTCATATCCGAAAGAAAATCCCATCGTTTCTTTCCCTTTATGAAAGCCTTGCCTTTTGCGTGAGCATCTCGATCAAACCGATCGACGGCTGGTAAAGCTGTTGTCGCAAGATGCCCAGCCCGGCATCAACCGGCTCGCCGAGACGATGGCGATCTCAGTGCCGACGGTGCGCTCAAGGTTGCGCAATCTGCTCGACCGCAACCTCTTGAAGATCGTCGGGCTGCTCAATCTGACCGAACGCCCCGAGCTGATCTCGGCCATTGTCGGCATCAACGCTCAGGGACGTGGCCGCGCCCGGGAACTGGCGCAGCGCATTGCCGAACTGCCTTTCGTCAACTCGGCCTCGGTGGTTACCGGGCGCTTCGACATCATCGTCGACGTGACCGTCGCCGGCGATGTCGCCGACCTCTACCGCATCACCAGCGAGCTGATTCCGGGCGCCGGCATTCCCGGGGAAGTCGTGCGCAGCGAAACCTTCGTCGTCATGGCTTCATGCAACAAATGGGTCAGCCTTCCCGAAGGCTGCTGGTCGGAAGAAACACCGTCGCGCAAGGAGCCGGCATGAGAATAGCTGTTCTCGGCGGCCTCGGCCTGCAGGGACGGGCGGCCATCGCCGATCTCGTCGCCAGCGCCGGCGTCGAGGAAGTCGTCTGCGTCGATACGTCGGCCGACGGCCCTGCCCGGCTTGCCGGCCTGACCGACCTTTCCCGCGTGCGTTTCGTCATGCCCGAGGGCGCGATCGGTCCGGCGCTTGCCACCGTGCTGGCGGATGTCGACGCCGCCATCGATCTGCTGCCGCAACCATTGATGCGTGAGGCGGTGCAGGCCGCGATCGCAACGCGCACACCGCTGGTCACTACCAATTACGGCAAGGCAATCGCCGACCTGGCGCCGGAGGCTGAACAGGCCGGCGTTTCGATCATGACCGAATGCGGGCTCGACCCCGGCATCGACCTCGTGCTCTACGCGCGCGCCGCAAAGCAGTTCTCTAGGATCTCCTCGATCGATTCCTATTGCGGCGGCATCCCCGAACCGAAGGCGATGGCCAAGCCGCTCTGCTACAAGGTGAGCTGGAATTTCGACATGGTTCTGGTCAGCCAGAACCGCGACAGCGTCATGATCGAGGATGGCAAGCGCGTCGAAGTGCCGGCCGGGCGGCAACACGACAATCCCTTCATCCACGAAATCGAGGTCGCGGGCCTTGGCCGACTGGAAGCTTTCCCCAATGGCGACGCGCTGCACTATGTCGAGATGCTGGCAGCCGCCAAGGGATTGCAACGCTCGGGCCGCTATACGCTGCGCTGGCCGGGATGGTCGGCGTTCTGGGCGCCGCTGAAGGAACTCGGCTTCCTCTCCGAAGACAAGGTGCCCGGCACCAGCGCCAGCCCGCGCGAATTTCTCGGCCGGCTGCTCGGCCCGCAACTGCAATATGGCGCCGACGAGAAAGACCTTTGCGTGATGCGCAATGTCTTTTCCGGTCTCGAAGGTGGTCGCGCCAAGACGGTGACATCGGACCTGATCATCGAACGCGACCTGGCATCAGGCCTGTTCGGCATGAGCCTCGGCGTCGGCTATCCCGCCAGCATCGTGGCGCAGATGCTGGCGCGGCGCGAGATCGCCACACCTGGCCTGCTCAACCCGCTGCTGCATGTGCCGGACGAACCCTTCTTCGGCGAGCTGGCGAGGCGTGGCATCAAGGTGACCGAAACGGTGGCCTGGGAGTGACGATTTTCGAACGGTGGCTGCCGCCGGCAAACGGCGCTGCCGCTCAAAAAACACCCAAAAGGGTGGAATAACAAAGTGGAACAACAACGATAACAGGAGGAATGCCAAATGAAGATTGCCAAGCTTTTCATCGCCGGACTTGCGCTTGCGGGTCTGACCGCTGCTGCCAGTGCCGGAACCCTCGACGAGATCACCAAGCGCGGCGAGCTGCGCGTCGCGGTGCAGACGCAGGGACCGCCCTTCTCGCTGGTTGGCGCCAATGGCGAACGCACCGGCAGTTCGGTCGAACTCGCCGAACTGATGGCCAAGGAAATGGGCGTCAAGATCACCTTCCTCGACTATGACTGGGACGGGCTGATCCCGGCGCTGCTTTCGGGCAAGGCCGACCTGCTCGTCGCCGACATGACGCCGACGCTGGCGCGCGGCATGAAGGTCGCCTTCACCACACCTTACATGTATACCGGCAGCACCGTCTTCACCAAGGCCGACAGCAAGTTCAAGACAACCGAGGACTGCAAGGCCAAGGGCACCAAGATCGCCGTGCTGTTGGGCGCCACCGGCGAAAAGGAAGCCAAGAACGCCTTCCCGGATGCCGACATCAAGAGCTACAAGGGCGGCGGCCCGCTGCTGCTCGACGCGGTCAACAACGGCCAGGCCGATTGCGGCGTCAACGACGTCTCGGCGGTCAAGGGTCAGTCGACAGCCTATCCCGCCGGCACCTTCACCATCATGCCGGACCTGTTGTCGAAGGAGCCGCTTGCCTTCGCCACCCGCTACGACGAGCCGGACCTGTTGATCTGGATGAACCTGTTCCTCAACCAGGTCAGCATCGACGGACGCCTGCAGAAGAACCTCGACTACTGGGTCAATTCCGACGCCTGGAAGAAGGATCACTAAGCAGAGGTAAGCAGGGAGTAGTGAGTAGGAAGTAGTGAATGGTGAATGGTGAATGGCCATTCCGGACGCCCTTCACTGCTCACCACTCACTACTCACTACTGCCCATTACCATTCACAATTCACCGCCATGCTCGAAAATTTCAGCTTCCGCACCATCATCGAATATCTGCCTTTGTTCGGGCAGGGTCTGATCACGACCGTATGGCTGTCGGCGCTGTCCTTTGCGGGCGCGCTGGCCGTCGGCATCGTGCTCGCCGCCATGAACCTGCAGCGCGGCCAGCTGTTTCGCGTGCTGGCCAAGGGCTATATCGATGCCGTGCGCGCCACGCCGTTGCTGGCGCAGCTCTACTTCCTCTATTTCGGCCTGCCGCGTCTCGGCTTCGTCCTGCCCGAGCTGGTCGTCGGCATCATCGCTCTGTCGCTGAACAGCGGCGCCTATGTCGCGGAAATCATCCGCGCCGGCATCCTGTCGATCCCGCGCGGCCAGGTCGAGGCCGGCGTCGCTTCGGGCATGACCTATGTCCAGCGCATGCGCCTGGTCATCCTGCCGCAGGCGTTCAAGGTGACGATCCCGCCGCTGCTCGGCCAGGCGATCGTGCTGGTCAAGGATTCCGCGCTGTTGTCGCTGATCTCGGTTTCCGAACTGACGCGCGCCGGCCAGTTGCTGGCGTCCGACCGCTTCATGCCGGCCGAAGGTTTCATCACCATCGCCGCTTTCTATCTGCTGCTTTATTACGGCCTCAAAGGACTGGCGGGGCTGTCCAGTCGCTGGCTCGGTCTGCAGCCGGCAAGGAGCAGCACATGATCTGGCAACAGCTGCAAAGCCTGGCCGGCAGCTACCCCCTCGCCTTGCGCGGCCTCGGGATGACCGTGATGCTGTCGGCGATCAGCCTGGTGCTGGGCACGCTGCTTGGTTTCGGCCTCGGCATATTGCGCACCGGCGGCAACCGGCTGATCTCGAGCGTGATCGGCGCCTGGGTCGACCTGATCCGCGGCACGCCGTTCCTGGTGCAGATCTTCCTGATCTTCTTCATCCTGCCGGAATTCGGCATCGAGCTCGATGCCTTCACGGCCGGCATCATCGCGCTCACCAACCTCGCCGCGTGCTTCATCTGCGAGATCGTCGCCGCCGGCATCCGCTCGGTGCCGACCGGCCAGGTTGAGGCAGCTCTGGCGTCTGGCCTGTCGCGCTGGCAACGCATGCGCCAGGTGGTGCTGCCGCAGGCGATGCGCATCGTGCTGCCGCCGCTGGTCGGGCAATATGTACTCTTGATCAAGGATTCCTCCGTCGTCTCGGCGATCGGGCTGACCGACCTCACCCGCGTCGGCTGGCTTGTGGTGCAGCGTGTGCCCAACGGCCTGCTGGTCTTCTTCCTGGTCGGCGTCGGCTATTTCGTCGTCTGCTATCCGCTGATCATGCTCGCCCGCCGGCTGGAGCGCCGCATGGGCGCGGCGCATGGCGAGGTGCAGCTGTGACATCGAACCCAAAGGGCTGACCGCCATGACCAATCCAAGCCCGACCAAGACAAACCTGACCAAAACGGGCATGATCGACTTTCGCGGCGTCAACAAATGGTTCGGCTCGCTCAATGTGCTGAAGGACATCACGCTCAGCGTCGAGCCGCGCGAAGTGGTCGTCGTCTGCGGCCCAAGTGGTTCGGGCAAGTCGACGCTGATCCGCTGCATCAACGGCCTGGAAGCGATCAAGGATGGCGACCTCGTCGTCGACGGCCAGCGCCTCGGCGACCCCGCCACCAACATGACGCAGCTGCGCACCGAGATCGGCTTCGTCTTCCAGTCGTTCAACCTCTACCCGCACAAGACGGCGCTGGAAAACGTCACGCTGGCGCCGATCCATGTGCGCAAGATCCCCCGTGCCGAGGCCGAGCAGGCCGGGCGCGACTTGCTGGCCAAGGTCGGCCTCGCCGACAAGGTCAACGCCTACCCGTCACAGCTGTCCGGCGGCCAGCAGCAGCGTGTGGCCATCGCGCGCTGCCTCGGCATGCGGCCCAAGATCATGCTGTTCGACGAGCCGACCTCCGCGCTCGATCCCGAGATGATCTCCGAAGTGCTCGACGTCATGGTCGCGGTGGCCGAGGAAGGCATGACCATGATGGTGGTGACGCACGAAATGGGCTTTGCCCGCAAGGTGGCGCAGCGCGTGGTGTTCATGGACGCCGGCGCCATCGTCGAAAGCGGCACGCCGGAGGCGTTTTTCTCCGACCCGAAGACCGACCGCAGCCGGGCTTTTCTAAGCAAGATTCTAAGGCATTAGAGTTTAGCCAAAGCCGGTCGTCCGAAAGGCCGCGGGGCAGGAACTGTCGACGCACAGCGCCAAAAAAACGAGCCGCCGGTAGAGTGGATCGGCTACGTTTAGGTCTCCGGCTACGCCTCTGGGACCTTCCACGTGCCGTCCAGAACCTTCGCGCGTGGTCGATAGAGCCGTACCATCCAGTTCCAGCCGGGCCACCATCGGCTGTACGGTCAAGCCACCGGCGCCGCGCCGCGCCGCTCGAGCGCGGTCCTGCGGATGATTTCCGCGATCTCCGGGCTGCTGCTGCACAGCATCTGGAAATCCGCCGCGTGCAGCGATAGGAGTGAGACCGAAGTTGCGGCAGTGACGGTCGCCATACGCGGTTCGCCGCTGATCAGCGCCATCTCGCCGAAGAAGGCGCCAGGGCCAAGCTCCACCGGGTTCGGCGTCGCGACGCTGACGCGGCCCTCCACGACGAAGAACATCCGATCGCCGGTCTCGCCGCTGCGGCAGATCACGGCGCCCGCCGGCACCGTGCGGGGTCTTAACGCGCGCACGATCTCGACCAGCGTGGCCGGGCCAAGCTTCTGAAACAACGGAACGCCGGCAATCAATTGCCAATTGCGGACGAAATCCTCGCGACGGACTTCTTGATAAAAGCCGGAGGCAAGAATGCCGGCCCAGAGCCCGAAGATGCCGATGCCACACATCATGACAGCCCCGGCAAGGACGCGGCCGGCGAAGCTTTGCGGAATGTCGTCGCCGTAGCCGGTAGTGGACAGCGTGACCACCGCCCACCACATTGTCTCGGGGATGCTGCCGAACTTTTCCGGTTGGACGTCGCGCTCGATGACATAGGCCGCGAGTGCGACACCGAACAAAACCAGGCCGAAGACCGTGGTGACGCCGACCAGGTTGCGCGCTTCGTTGGCCAGAACCCTGCCAAGCAGCGGGAAGAAGGTCGAGTCGCGCAGCGGCTTCAGCAGCCAGACAGCACAGTAGAGGCTCCGGTCGGGCGTGCCGTCGAGCAGAAATGCGGCGACTGGAACCAAAACCGCGAGCACATCGATCGCGATTGCCGGCGTCCTGTCCCTGAGGTCTCCCGCCCAGCGCTTGAGCAGGGTCTCGGCCATCTGCAGAAGATAGGCGGCCCAAATGACAGCGAGCACGGCAGCCAGAGCCAGTCTGCTTCGTCCGGACATGTTCGGCATCGTGAGCGCAGCCACCGCCAGAAGCCCAGGCGCAGCGAGCACCGCATTTAGCGGTGCGTAGATTCTCAGAAAAGGCAGTACCGACATTCTATCCCACCAGCGGCCACTGTGCTCCAGAATAGAGGCCTCCCGGGCAAGCGCAAAGGGTGCTTTGCGATCGCAAGATCAGGTCACGCCAATGGCTTTCGGGCGCCGCTATCGGCGCTCCACGGTCGCACCGCAGGCGACGGATCAGCTCGGGAGCCGCCACATTCGCACGCGACCCGCACCGCGCAATTCCGTTTCCTCGAGTGGGTCGCAAGCAAATTTCGGTCCAAGCAGTTGGCAAGTTGCATCGGAAATACGGATTTCATCGGGCTCCGCGGACGTTTGAATACGTGAGGCGAGATTAACGGTCTCACCCCACAGGTCATAGGCGAACCGCCTCTTGCCTATGACGCCGGCGACGATCGGTCCTGAGTGAATTCCAATTCTCAGCCTTATCGGTTCTCCTGCGAAGCGTTCCCGCTTGACCGCCTTGCGCAGCTCAATCGCATAGCGCGTGAGGGCCTTTGCATGATCGGATCGCGCCGTGGGCAGGCCGGCGACCACCATCACACAATCGCCAATTGTCTTGATTTTTTCGCAGCCGTATCGCTCAGAGAGCCGATCCGCCGCCTTGAAGAAGTAGTTTAAAATAGCGAGCGTCGTCACCGCTCCGACGCTGCGCGCTCTTTCGGTAAAGCCGACGATGTCGGCAAAAAGCACACTCACCTCCGCATGGTTGTCGGCAATTTTCTTTTGCGCTTTCAACCGCTCCGCGATGGATGCCGGAAGAATGTTGAGGAGCAGGGTTTCGGCGCGCTGGTATTCACGCGCCAATCCCTCCTGGCTCTTTCTCAGTGCCTCGTTCGTCGATTGCAATTTTTCGTTGAGTTGACGCTCCCTCTCTTGCAGGAGCGTCATTTCATAGGCCTTCTGTTGAAGCCGCTGCCTGTTGTCTCGTTCGGCAGTGGCGTCCAGAAAAAGCAGCCACACGCACGCATTGTCAGCAAAAAAATGAAGGTCGGCGACACGCCCGCCGGGCAGTTCGATCATGTCCATGCGAAACGGAAGCTCCGGGCAAGGCAGCAAACCTTCCATGAATTCAAGCTGCCCCGCAACAGGCTTGCCGATGCGAAGCGATGACAGCCCGTAATGTTCAACATTACCGCCCTTGGCAGCTATGCAAAGCTCAGCGTCGATTTTCAGATAAGCGACAGCGTGCCCGTCGAAGAAGAAATTGAAAAACCAATTTCTGACTTCTTTTGGCAATTCATGCATGGTCTATTTGGTGACCATCAAGGCAAGTTGACGAAAGGCGTCATCGACCTGCTCGCCCGAAAGCGCACTTGTTAGATAGATTTGCCATCCACGTTGCCTCAACTCGTTGATCTCACCATCCGATATCGCCCACCGATCGGCCAGATCGGACTTGTTGAACAGCAATACGAACGGCATGGCGCCGAATTCGGCCTCGACCCGTTCGCGCAGCGTGAGTGCCACGGCAAGAGTAGCAGCGCGGGTTCCATCGACGACTAGCACGAGCCCGGTTGCACCGCGAACATAGCTGACGCGGAATGAGCCGATATCGTCCTCGCCGGCCAAATCCCACAAAATCAGATCCACGGTTTTGTCCGGGAGCGCGACGCTCTTCTTGTCGATTTTCACTCCAACGGTGGTCAAGTAGGTTTCTGAGAAGATGCTCTGCACAAACCTGCGGACCAGACTCGTCTTTCCGACAGCGAAACCGCCCAGCATGCAGATCTTTTTTTGCAACATGTTGGGCTCCGCTAGTCCAGGTTTACGGTAATCGAAACCCGGCGATTGGTGGAGCTACCGGTTAGACTGTTTTCAGGTACAGCCGGCTCAAAAGTGCCCGCGCCCCGAACCAGCAGCAATTCGGGAGCGACGCCCCGCTTGTTGAGAAGCGCACGAACTGTCTCGGCGCGGGCGGCGCTGATCGACGCGTTGGCCGTCTCACGGCCCGTGGTGTCCGAATGCCCGGTCAACATGAACCGCGCCGTTACGCCGGAATTGCGGGCACTCTGGGCGAATTCCTTTATTTGATCCGCCAACCTGTCGAGAACCGGCGTCTGCTCCGGTCCCGGCACAACCTTGCCGGAAGAGAAGAAAATATCGGTCGTCTGGATGGCCTGCCTCAAATGATTAAGTTCTGCAAGGTTCAGTTCACGCAGCTGCGAGACATCCAGAACCACTCCGTCCGCCGAAAGTTGTTCAGCGGCGGCCCGCGCGCGGTTGATCCAGCCGGCAGGAGCCTCACCCACGGCCACGATGCGACCCTGGATGATCGAGAGCTGAACGGTTTTCGGCGGGGACAGCGCCGCCGTCAGCCGCTTCACCACAAACTTCGGATCAAGGCTCTGATAGAATTGCCACTGTGCATGAACGCGGGCAGGATCAACGTCCGTTCCGGAGAGCAGGGCTTGCGGGTCGGCGGCAAGCGGGTCTCTCAAGCCGGAAATGTAGAAATGTCCGCCCCTCGCGCTTTGTTGGGCGACGATGATTCCCGATTGGGCCTCAAGTCGCGACACATAATACTGCCAGTGCTCCGCCGCGCGTGCTTCGGGGCTCACGTCACGAACCTTGGAGATGTCGAATTCGGGTCCGCCTGCCGAAAGCTGCCGGGCCGCTGCGCGCGCGCGATCGATCCAGGTGTCGGGAGCCTCACCCTCGGCAACGATGCGATCATCGACGATCGAAAGTCGTACTGTATCCGGCGGATACAGTGACGCCGTCAGCCGCTTCAGCACGAACTCCGGCTCAAGGCTCTGATAGAAATGCCACTGCGCATGAACCCGGGCGGGATCGACCTCTGTTCCCGACAACAGCGACTGCGGATCGGCGCCAAGCGGGTCTCGCAGGCCGGCAATATAGAATTGGCCGTCGCTTATCTTTTGGTCTGCAACGATGATGCCCGGCTGGGTCTCCAGTCGCGACACATAGGCGTGCCAGCGCTCCGCCTCGCGCACTTGGGGACTTACGTCACGAACCCCCGAGATATCGAAGACCGGCCCGCCTGCCGAAAGCTGCTGGGCCGCCGCGCGCGCCCGGCTGATCCAGGTGTCGGGAGCCTCACCCTCGGCGACGATGCGGCCATCGACAATCGAAAGTCGCACTGAATCCGGCGGAGCCAGCGACGCCGTCAGCCGCTTCAGCACGAACTCCGGCTCAAGGCTCTGATAGAATTGCCATTGCGAATGAACCCCGGCCGGATCGACTCCCGTGCCTGACAACAGCGACTGCGGGTCGACGGCAAGCGGGTCCCTCAGGCCGGCAATATAGAACTGGCCATCGCGTACCTGCTGTTCGGCAACGATGATGCCCGGCTGGGCCTCCACTCGCGACACGTAAGCCTGCCAGCGCGACACGTAAGCCTGCCAGCGCTGCGCTGACTGCCAGGAAAGAAAGTACCAACCGCCTGCCAGACTCAAAAGCAGCAGGGCAACGGCCGCCACCAGCCACGGAAATCCGTCGTTTGATTCCTCCTGCTTCAGCTCGACGCAGGTCTGCAACTGCGCCTCTACGCTGGCCAGCTGCGAACCGTCGCCGTCAAACTGCTCTAAGGCCTGTGAGCTTTCCTCATGGATGCGAAGCAACACATCGCGAACGATTTCATGCAATTCCTCCGGCGGATTTCCCCGGATCACCGAAACCAGGGTCGCAAACGGTCCAACTTCCGACCAGAGACGAAGCTCGCCGAAACGGATTGTGTCCAGGCCGCTCTGCTCTTTCTCGTTAAATGAGTCCTTTACAAAGTCCTGAATCGCACTGAGCATCGAAGAAATGAGCTGAGGATCTTCGCTCGTTGCATTGTGGGCCGTTACATGCGCTATCAAAAGGCCGGAATTCCGATGAATGAGAAACGCATGTTCCACACGGTAGACAAGGGAATGCTTCAGAACAACTGCCGAGAAGCTTGCCCCTGTTCTCCAGGCTTCAAGTCTCCACTTGAGCCCGTGCCAGGTGAATATGTGCCTTAGAGTTTCATTCAGCGACTGAAAGGTCTGGTCGATCTTTTCGCCGATCGACTTGCGAATTGCCGGCAGAAACACCGGGTACAATATGTCCGTCAGCGTGCGCGGGCTCTTCTGGATCGACCGTTGCACAGCCCGTTCGACAGCCGGCGCAAGCGCCTCGCCGAGTTGCGCGTAAGGCGCTCGTCCGGCAGCACTGGGAAGAACGTCGCCCACGGCCGCCGCAAGCTGCTCGGGTTCGTCGAGCAGATGCGTAACGCGTGAAAGCTCCGAGATTTCGCGGCTGACCAGCAACTGCCGCAGCGTTTCCATGCGCGGATCGGCGGTGGGAACCGCCTCGAACTGCGCACGGTAGTCCGGATCAACGTTCCGGGCAATTTCGATCAAAAGACGAGCCAGAGCCTCGCGATCAATCTCTGTATCGTTCGAGGCTGTTCTTTGCGGAAGGTTGAATGGGTCGACGGTGGACGTCAAGGTCCCATCAACTCACTTTCCAGCTACGGTCCGAGTTGCTCTTGCTCCCGACGGGATCCTGATTGAGACACTTTGCAACCTCGACAAACAGGCCAGCCAAAAGATTTCGGTCGGTCTTGACGTTGCTGAGGTCGGCAAACATCTTCTCGATCAGCATCTGAACGCCTTCATTCTTCTGCTTGATTTCCTCACGCAGCAAATGATCGTTTCGATTTATCCGGTCGGAAACGTCGCGCTCGAGCGCGCTCAACTGATCCGACAACGTGCGCACCTGCTTTTCAAGAGCCTGGTTTTGCTCGCGAAGATTCCGGTCGATCTCCTTGTCGGCATCGGCTCGTGAATCTTTTTCGCTCCGCAATTGCCCTGCAAGCGAATCGATCTGCTTCTTTGCATTCGACTCGTACATTTCGAGATTGCGCTTGGCCTCGGACTCGACATCCTTGAAGCGCTGCAACACCCGTTCTTCAAGCTTGGAAAAACGGCGGTCATAGTCCTGCATCTGGTTGCCGAACAGCAGGTCACGGATCTTGTCGACACCGACGGCGTCGCCGGCGGTTCCGTTTTCGCGGGCCTGAACTCCCATGAAGTTCAGCCCGTTTCCTTCTGTGTTACCTATCAGATTTACGTCCGCCTTCTTTTCTGAAGAAGCTGAATTCGAAGATTCCTTAGCCATCCATATACCCCCATTGAACACATGCCGTCAGGTAAGCATG
This sequence comes from Mesorhizobium sp. M0016, assembly GCF_040324035.1. Taxonomy (NCBI): domain Bacteria; kingdom Pseudomonadati; phylum Pseudomonadota; class Alphaproteobacteria; order Hyphomicrobiales; family Phyllobacteriaceae; genus Mesorhizobium; species Mesorhizobium sp. M0016. The sequence continues at coordinate 133,326 of NZ_JAMYVM010000003.1, forward strand.
TCAGCAATCGGGCCGCAAGCCGGATTCGTCTTGACTTATGCCTATTCATGGGGCAGCCGAGCGCGATGGCTAACGGCCCGGCAATGGCAATCAGGGGCGATGCCCTCTTGAAGGCGCGGAGCGTGCGGACGGTTCCGGGTATCCAAAAAGCGGCCTTCAGTCGAACGTCGCCAGCGGCTCGGCGTTGATCTCGACCCACTCACAGCGACGGCTTTCGTGGTAAAAAGACTGGAAGGGCGGCGGGAACGACGGGTCGGCGAAGGCGCCGACGGGAATGGCGATCACACCGGGCTGCGTGTCGATGCGATAGTGGACGGCGGCGCCGCACTCCGGGCAGAAATTGTAGATGACGCGGCCGCCCTCGTCGCCGGTGCGCGTGAACTGCTTCGCCCGCCCCTCGATCGATACATCAGCTTGCGCAAACCGGACATTGTAGCTGAAGGCGCTGCCGGTGCGGCGCTTGCAGTCGAGGCAATGACAGACCGAGATGCGCACCGGCTCGCCCGAACAGACGGCTGAAAGCTGGCCACAGAGACATTGCGCGCGGCGCGTGACCATTGTTTCTTCCTCCCTTCACATCACTGCGTATCGGCGCTGGCCCTCAGTTCCGTCCGCTTCTGTTCCGAAACCATGGCTAGATCCAGCACCTTCTGCAGTTCGGCGGCATGGTGGAATGAAGGCTCGGCCTGCACGCCGCTGCGAACCGCATCGACGAAGCGCTGGTAATTGGTCGGCACCGTGCCGGCGTCGAGCACCTGCCATTTGGCGTTCTCGATATCCTCGCCGACACACGCCTTCAGTTCCGAACCCTCGAGATTGTGCACGACTTCGATGCCGCCCTTGTCGCCATAGATGCGCAGGCGCAATTCGTTGATGTGGCCGGTCGCCCAGCGGCTGGCGTGAACGACGCCAAAGGCGCCGTTGGAGAAATCCAGCGTCATGGCGAAGCTGTCATTGGCGTCGAGGTCGTATTCGCCGATGCGGTTGCCTGGCGCCTTGTCGAAGGTGCGCAGCCGGCAAAACACGTGGTCGATGTCGAGTGCGGCGCCATAGCTGGCGAAATCGAGGATGTGGATGCCGACATCGCCGAGCACGCCGTTGGAGCCGTGGTCGCGCGACAGCCGCCACAGCCATTTCGGGTCGGTGCGCCAGTCGCCCCAGAATTTCGAGACCAGCCAGCTCTGCAGATAGGAGGACTCGACGTGGCGGACGGTGCCGATCTCGCCGGCCAGCACCATCTGCCGCGCCTTCTGCAAGGCAGCGACATTGCGATAGGTGAGATTGACCATGTTGACGATGCCGGCGGCCTCAGCCGCTTTGGCCATCTCGCTTGCCTTGCCGAAGTCTTCGGCCAGCGGCTTTTCGCACAGCACCGGCTTGCCGGCCGCGATCAGCGCCATGGTGGTCGGGTGGTGAATGCGGTCGGGCGTGACGTTGGCGACCGCATCGAACTCGCCCCACGCCAGCGCGTCTTCCAGCGACGCGAATCGCTTCGGTATCTTGAACCCGTCGGCAAATTCGCCAACGCGCTTTTCATCGACGTCGACAGCACCGACGATCTCGACGCCGTCGATGCCGCCGAAGCGGCGGGCATGCTCCTGCGCCATCCAGCCGGTACCCAGTATCAAAAGCCGCATTCTCTGCACTCCGAGCGAATTGGTTCGATTCAATCATATGGCGCAGATACGGTCTAGGAAACCCATGCGGAAAACCGCTACGCCTTTTTTCCTGGATTTTGCTTTAGCGGAAGCCGGCCTCGCCCGAAGCGTGCAGCTTGCCGCCGCGCTCGACGATCGGCTCCAGCGCCTTCTCGACCGGCACGTTCGGCGCCTCGAGGATCGCCGACTTGGTGCCCTGCGGATTGTGCGCCCAGTTCACCGCATTGCGCAGCACCTTGTGCACATTGGCGTCGTGATAGGTCGGATAGGTCTCGTGGCCCGGGCGGAAGTAGAAGACATTGCCGGCGCCGCGGCGATAGGTCAGCCCAGAACGGAACACCTCGCCGCCCTGGAACCAGGAGATGAAGACGGTCTCCAGAGGTTCGGGCACGGCGAACTGCTCGCCATACATTTCTTCATTCTCGAGCTCGAAATATTCGCCGACGCCCTCGGCGATCGGATGGCTGGGACTGGTCACCCAAAGCCGCTCGCGCTCGCCCGCCTCGCGCCATTTCAGCGTGCAGGGCGTGCCCATCAGCCGCTTGAAGATTTTCGAGAAATGGCCGGAATGGAGAACGATCAGCCCCATCCCCTCCCAAACGCGGCGGGCGACGCGCTCGACGATCTCGTCGGCCACCGCGCCATGGTCCTTGTGGCCCCACCAGACCAGCACGTCGGTCTCGGCCAGACGGCCGGCCGGCAGGCCGTGCTCCGGCTGCTCTAGCGTGGCGGTCGAGGCGGAGATCGTATTGTCGGCGTTCAGCGCCTTGGCGATGGTCGTGTGCATACCTTCGGGATAGAGGGCGGCGACCACCTCATTGGTCCGCTCATGGATGTTCTCGCCCCAAACGACAGCGCGTATTGTCATGATGTCCTCGTGGTGAAGCCGACCCGCAGCGGTCACTCATAGTCTGCCTGGGGGTCAAAAGGGAATAGGCAGTGGGGAATAGGCTATAGGGGCAGAAAAACAAGGAACAGGCGGTGGACGCTCCTGGGCCCTACTGCCTACTGCCTACTGCCTACTGCCTACTGCCTACTGCCTACTGCCTACTGCCTTACGCTCCTCGGCCTTCCTGAGCGACCCGCGTCAGCGGCTTGGTCAGGCGCGGCACGACGACGAGGCGTTTGATCTTGCCCTTCTTGTAAGCGGCAAGGAAGCGGGCGTAGTCCTTGAAGACGACACAGCCATTGGATTCCGCACGGCCGCCGCGCAGCATGTAGGTGTGGGCGAGCAGGCCGTCGCGGCCGTATTTGTTGCCGCCGCTGACGGGAGTGAGACGGAGCGCCTCGACGCCATGGAAGCGGGATTCGCGCAGCCGCAGATCATAGGTGTTGGGCGGCGTCGGGCCGACATTCTTCTTGTGCACGAAGCGCGGCTGGTCGACCATCGAACCCAGCCCCGAATGCGCCTCCAGCCGCGAGCCGTCCGGCATATAGACGGTCTTGGCCGAGATATCGTAGACGGCGACGCCGCCGCCCATTCCGGGCGTGGCGAACAGATCCTTGAAGGCGCGACCGACACCGCCCGCCGGGACGTCCGGCTTGGCATAGGCCAGCATCTCGCCGGCCTGTGTCTTCGACCGTTTGCCAGGTTTGATCCGGCTTGATTGGATGCTCTGGCTTTCTGGCACGCCAGGCAGTGCGGCAACCTCCGAAGTACTGCGTGGCGAGCGCGGCGACGAATTGCCCGGCGACTGGGGTGCGGGGCTCTCGGCCGTCCTGTCGGTCTGTGGCTTGACTGCCCTGGGTTTGCTGGCTTGCCGAGCCTCGGCAGGCTGAGCGGTTTCGGCGCGTGGACGCCAACCCGGCAACGCAATGTTGTCGGGCAGATCGTCCTGCGGCGGCAGCGAAGCGACCTGAACCTCGGCCTGCTCAGTATCCTGCCCTCCGGCGATTGCTTCAACGGCCGGCGGCGGGGCCAGCATGTCAGCGTCTTCCGGCAAGCTGTTGGCCAGCGCCAGCGCCAGGCGCGACGAGCGTTCGATCTCAGCCACTTCCGGCCCAAAGCGTTCCGAGGCGGGGCCATGCTGATCGGGCAGCCGGACTTCGGCGAAACGGGCAGCGACCGGAAGGCTAGCAAGCATGAAGGGCGCATTCGAGGCCTTGGCGAAGGCGGCAGCCAGCTTTTGCGGCGACAGCTCTGCCTTGGCCACCACGCCGTCGAAGCGCATGCCGCGCGAAGTGGCGAGAGCGACGCTGGTGTTTGGCGCAATGTTTGAGGCGACACTGCTCGGGGCCACAGCGTGCGCGGCCGGCTTCAGCCGCGCCATCTTGCCGTCATGCGCGAAGTTCGCGGCGGCATGCGCGCAGCCGGCGTCGCAATGGCTGAGCAGCGAGGCCTGTGATTTTTGCGCCGAAAGCCGCGGCGCCCACGAATTGGCGAGGCTGCGGCGCGAATCGGCAAGTGCTGCGTTCGGCAGAAGCAGACTGTGCGGAAGGCTGTTGGAGGCTGCGGTGAGCGAGGTACCGAGCGAATAGAGGCCGGCCATGGTTGCCACCGACCACAGCGCCAAGGCCGCGCCGACAACCGGCACTACCACCCAGCGCTGGCCGGATCTCTTCGAAGTCAAACCCCGTTCAGGAGTGTCGCCCCGGTCTTTCAAACGCAAAAACGCCATACAACCACTCTCAATCGGCATGCAGGCTTGCGACCCTCGCATCCGTGACATCCACAGTTCGCTGGTGCCCCCTGCACCTTTCGCGTCTGTTGCCGATTGAATCAAAAGATGGACAAAGTTGGTTAACCAATCCCTCCATCAGCCACCGATTATGCGGCGCCTGATACGAAAAAAAGAGCACTCCATGGTCTGCGCCACGGTATAATGCTCTCCCTCACCCCCGCCTTGCTGCCCGTTTTTGCGATCCAAGTCAAGGAAACGCTGCGTCAGCTTGCTGCAAGCCTGTGCTGATTGCCCGCTGATCGGCCTTCTCAATCAGTTGACCTTCCGGTGGCTGGAAGGTCTATCCGCTCAGACACGGAGACTTCCGGCGACGGAAATTTACCGATGAGAACCGGCATCACGACCGAAGAATCCGACTGCAGGTCGAACCCCTGCTGCGGCTGGCTGATCACAGATGGATGGGGCAAGGACATGGCGCCGTGAGATGGACTGTGAAAGCGGCGCTGCTGTGGCTGGTCTGTGCCCTTACGATGGCCGCCTCCGTCGGCGGCGGACCGATGGTCGCGGCCCGCCAGGCGTCGATGAAGGAGATGGCGGCGGCTGCGAAAACCATTGCCGGCATGTTCGACCGCAGGCAAGCCTATGACGCCGCAGCCTTCAAGGCGGCAGCGGACACGCTGCGCGCTCGCACCGGCCCTGCCCTGATTGCCGAATTTCCGAGCGGCTCGCTTGGACCGCCTTCGCAGGCCAGGCTGGAGATCGATCAGTCACGGGCGGAATTCGAGGCGCTGGCAAATCATATCGGGGCGCTGGCGCGCGCGCTGGCCGCCAAGGCCCAAAGCGCGCCGGCCGTCATCACTGATGACATGCGCATGGGCACCGGCACGGCAATGGGCGGCGGCAGCCTGCTCGGCAAGCGGCCGAGCACCGTGGAAGTCGATCCTACCAAAGTGCCGGCGGAGCATCTCCTGCACCTGATCCTGCAGGATTGCTCGAGCTGTCATTCGAAGTTCCGGCGGAAGCTACAGTGAAATAGACTTACCCGCCGGAGCGATACCCTTTGCTGGCCTGCGCCCCAGCCGCTTGCATACAAGTAAATTCGCTCGTGCTAATATATCGAAGTCATGCATATCCATGCATGACGAGCATCGGGAGGATGCAATGAAAACCATGAATCGCAGGTCTGCAATTGCCCTCGGTCTGACGACCGCCGCGGTAGCGCCTTTGTTCACCTTGGCGGCATCGGCAAAAATCAAGAAATACGGCCCGAAAGAGGGCAAGGAGATTGCGCCCGGTGTCAGGGTGGTGGAGGTCGGCACCGGCAATGCAGACATTCCCGCCTACAAGAGCATCGCAATTATCGACGTTGTGTTTCAGCCCGGAGCACATGCTCCTCAAACCGTGATGGACAACGACATGGTGTGCACCATTACCTCAGGTGCATTCACGATCAAGAAAGCGGACAAGGAATTCAAGCTCAAGACGGGTGATATGTACACCTGCTCCAAGGGCAAGACCGATGAAGCGACGAATACAAGCAAGGAGGTCGGCGTGCATCGCATCGCCGTATTGATACCCGCATAGCAGATGGAACTCCGGCCGGACCACGCCGTCGCGAGTCCGGCCGGCCAGACGAGGCGATCTCGTTCCGTCGTCAGCGCGGCCATCTCACGCCAGCCACTCCCTGATCGCCGGGCGGGCGGGAACGGCGCGCATGTGGTCTTCGCGCTATGGCTTTGTTTGGGCATGATCTTTTGGGGAAGCTGGCTTGGTTTCAAAATCAACGGCTAGGTCGAATGGCTGATCAATCAGCGCATCCACGTGGCCAATACGGAGATCGAAACCGCACGAGTTTTGCCGGCCACCAGGCGGTGTTCGAGGCGATCGAGCGCCGCGACCCGGAAGCGGCCGGCCAAGCGATGCGGGCGCATCTGGAAAACGCCCGGAGCAAGTTCAATTCAGGTTCGGGCAGATTGGACTGGCCGGCAGACGCGGCAGCGCTCTGGCGCAAAGCAAAAAGCCCGCCGTTCAAAGCCGGCGGGCTCCCTTCAATCATACAGCGCGATCCGGTCGCCGATAACCAGGACGACCGAATTTCGGCCTTCAGCGGCTGGTTGCGCTCAGGGGGCGGGCTTCGACGGGTTTGAAGCGACCAGCGATCCGAGTTTGCCGGCTTTGGCCAGACTCGGCTTTTCGTAAGTTTTCTTCACAGAATCCCTCCTCTAATGGCATCAATTTCCTCTGCCAGGCCTGTTTTGTCAAATCTGGCAGCAGTCCGTCACAGGTCCCGGCGGCAATTCGTGCCGTTACGCCGGCTCGCGCTTCAGCGCCTGCGCCATGCAGTGAATGCCGCCGCCGGTCTTGGAAATCTCGCTCATGTCGACGGCAGCAACCTCGAAGCCGCGCGCTTTGAGTTGGCCGATCAGCGACTGGCTCGACGTCGGCGCGATCACCCTGTCCTTGCCGAGCGACATGAAGTTGCAGCCGAGCGCCATCGTGTCCTGGAAGGGCACGTCGATGATCTCGTGGCCCTTGCCCTTCAGCCAGTCGACGATGCCGGGCTCGGTGCAGGCGAGGCACACCGCGGTGAGCTTCTCGGCGACCGGCACCACCATCAGGTCGATATGGACGTAATATTCGTCGATGAAGGCGAGGCGCGTTTCCCAGCCTTCCTTTTCGAACCAGTCCTGCACCTGGCGGGCGCCCTCTTCCTGCGTGCGGGCGCCGCCGCAGCCGATCAGCACCACGCCCTCCTCGATGACGTTGAAGTCGCCGCCTTCGAAGGTGCCAGCCGTGACCATGTCGTAGATGGGTATGCCGAGCTTTTCATAGGTGCGGATGGCGGCATAGTTCTCGCCGCGCCGCCACCAATTGGCCATGGCGGTGATGAAGGCGCCGTAGGGCGTCATGACGCTGGAGTCTCTGGAATAGACCTGCATCGGCAGTTCCGGCGTCGGCTCGTGCCAGTGGATGTTGACGCCGAAATGCTCATAGGCGGCGACGAGGTCCTTGTGCTGCGCCTGGGCGATCTGAACGTTGCAGGGCGCTTCGCGCAAATGCTTGCGCGAGAGCGAGCTGGTCGAGAGGTGGCGCAGGAAGTTTGGCGAGCCGAGCAACACGTCTGTCAGCACGTCGGTCTCGTTGGCAAAGCCCCATGATGTCAGCGGCTTGGTGCCGCCGGCGGGATTGCGGCGCTGCAGCGAGAACGGTTCGGCGATGATGCGATCATGGACGGTCATAAGGTTCTCCTCGATTTGACTATGCAGCTTGATTGGATTGGCTGCTCGGAATCCACCAATCGCGTCCGCGCGCGGTGGTGACATATTCCGGCCAGCGGAAATTGATCGGCGGGTCATAGTCGCAAAGCGGCGCGATCCAGTTGGAACCACCAATGCCGCCGCCGGTGCGGGTGACGAATTCGTCCATGGCTGCATCGCGCGCGGACTTGTCCTCGAGCAGGCGGAGGGCTGCAAGCGCAACCGTCTTGGCGGCGCAAATGACCATCGGGTCGATGGTGGCCGAGATACCGCCCAGCGCGTTCATCGCCCAGGATGGATAGGCATGGCCATTCGCCGAGCGCAGCGCCGGGCGGGCGACATAGAAGCGTGCGGTCGGCGTGTGCCACGACATGTCGGTGTAGTCGTCGGAGGTCGAGTTGATCTGCGACGGAGGCAAATCGCGGCGCAGGATTGCCTCGGCCTCTTGCGGCGCAACCAGCCGCTCCATCTCGTCGATGAAAGGGTTGTCGGTCGCGGTGCCGCCGGCATTGACCTGGACCTCGCGACCGATCGCTTTCGCCGCCTCGTCCCAGCTCGGCGCGCCGACGGTGGACAGCGCCTCATAGGCAATCCCCGCCATGACGTGATTGGCGAGGCCCGGCCGCGACTTCGTCACCCAATGGCGCTCATGGCGACAACCGCTGATCGCCGCGGCCGCGGCCGCATTACGGTCGAGCACCGCGGTGACCTGCTCTGCCATGGCAATGGTCGGCACGCGGATCATGTACTGGATCTCGGCCAGCCCCGCCGGCAGATTGTCGGCGGTCGCCTGCCCGGCGGTGAGGATCGCCTCGCTGATCGACCAGCCGCCCTGGTGGGGTAGCATGGAATCGCGCAGCGCCTTGGAGGCCATGTACATCGTCATCAGCGCGTCATTGGCGCCGGGCGCCCGCACCGCCGAATGCGCCTGCGGGATCGGCGCGCCATCGCTTGCGCGAACCCAGTTTTCGGGTTCGTCGCAGACAAAACGGTAGATCATCGCGTAGGCCGCGCCGCAATGCGTGTCCCAACGCGCCGTGTTGCAGAGCGGCAGCATATAGAAGGGATGGAACGAGATCATGCCGGCAAGGCCGTCATAATAGCCTTTGGCTGCATGGATCGGCTTCGAGCCCCTGACCTTCTCGGCCGGCTCGCCGGTGAAGCGCAGCGTCCCCTTGATGCCGTGGCGTTGCATTGCCGCCTTGGTGGCGAGAAGTCCGCCGAGGCCGGCAATGCCAAGCCCGGAATGCGGATCGGTGTGGCCGCCGGCCTCGCTGCCGAGGCCCGGCCGCGATCGCTTCACCGTTGCCGCGTCCTGGCAGTTGCCGGGCACCGCGTCGTATTCGCCGTACATGCCGATGGTCGGCCCCGGGCCATTCGTCCAGTGGGCGCAAAAGGCGGTCGGCATGCCGGCCGACCCTTCCTCGACCGAAAAGCCCTCATGCTTCAGCCGCGCGACATACCAGGCCGCCGACTGGTATTCGCGCCAGGCTGTTTCGCCGAAATCGAAAATGGTGCGCGTCCACGCCGACAGCGACGGCTGGATGCTATCGAGACAGGCAAGCGCGGTGGCTTGCGCCGAGGTCGTCACCGGTTTCTCCATGCGGCCCAAGAAAGCAGTGAAGCGGCATTGCAAAAAGTGATATGTTTTTCCGGTTCATGCAAATTCGGTTCACCTGAGGCCTCTTGCGAATACCTTCCACACAGGCGTTGCGCGCCCTCGACAGTTTTGCCCGTCACGGCAGCGTCTGGCGCGCAGCCGATGAACTGCATTTGACCCGCAGCGCCGTCAGCCATCAGTTGCGGCTGCTCGAACGCGACCTCGGCTTCGACCTGCTGGAGCGCATCGGCAAGGGCGTGGCGCTGACACCGCGCGGCCAGCGCTATGCCGCCGATGTGAGAAAGGCGCTGACGGTGCTCGGCGATGCGGTGACGCGCCAGGCCGGCACGGGCGTCGGCGGCTCGTTCGCCGTTTCCTGCACGCCGGGCTTCGCCTCTCTGTTTTTATGCACGCATATCGGCGAGTTCCGGCAAATGTATCCGGACGTGGCGCTGTCGATCCTGACGCCCAGGCGGCTGGACGATGTCAGCAATCCGGACGCCGATGCCTTCATTGCCTTTGGCGTCGGCAACTGGCCGAACCGCTCGGTGGAGTTGCTGTGCGAAATCTCGTTCACGCCACTTTGCAGCCCGACACTGCTCAACAAGGTCGGCGGCTTTTCAAAACCGGCCGACGTGCTGCGCGCCAATCTCCTGCATCTCGGCGACACCGAGGACTGGGCGCGCTGGCTGGCGCTGTCCAAGGTGGAAAACCCCGACACCGAAGGCGGCATCTTCTTCTCGGACATGAACCTCGTTTTTTCCGCGGCGATCGCCGGCCAGGGCATCGCCATGGGCGACGAGCTGACCAGCCGCCGGGCGCTGAGCGAAGGCCGTCTGGTGCGCCCCTTCGATATCGCGATCCCCTCGCCGCGCTCGTATTTCCTGGTGTCGGAACATGCCAAGGCCAGCCACCCGGTGCTGGAAGCATTCAATGGGTGGTTGAGGTCGAAGCTGTCGGAGAACCGGATCAGCCCGTACTAGCCTCCCATCCGTGAATCAAATTTGCCGATCAGGCGAAAACTATTCGGTTGCGGTGAGCCGGGGCCCTGCCCTACGCTCAAGCTACGACCAAGGAAGAGGCAGGATGCAGCAACCCGGCCGGGCCGCAGAGATCAAGGCAATCGGGATCGGCAAGAGCTTCGGCTCGTTCCGGGCGCTGGACGACCTGACGCTCAATATCGGCCGTGGCGAGTTTTTGACGCTGCTCGGCCCCTCCGGCTCGGGCAAGACCACATTCCTGATGATCCTCGCCGGCTTCGTGCAACCGACCGCCGGCAAGCTTTTCAGCGACGGCATCGACATCACCGAGCGGCCGGCCGAACAGCGTGCCGCCGGCATGGTCTTCCAGGGCTATGCGCTGTTCCCGCATATGTCGGTCGAGGCCAACATCGCCTTCCCGCTCAAGGTACGCAAGAAATCGGCTTCCGAGATCAAGCGCCGCGTTGCCGAGATGATCGAGCGCGTCGGCCTCAAGGGCCATGAGACGAAACTGCCGGCGCAGCTTTCCGGCGGCCAGCAGCAGCGCGTGGCGTTGGCCCGCGCTTTGGTGTTCGAACCCGGCGTGCTGCTCCTCGACGAGCCGTTCTCGGCGCTCGACAAGAGCCTGCGCGGCCAGATGCAGGCCGAGATGAAGCGGCTGCATCAGGAGACCGGCACCACCTTCGTCTTCGTCACCCACGACCAGAGCGAGGCGCTGGCGCTGTCGTCGCGCGTCGCCATCTTCAACCACGGAAAATTGCTGCAGGTCGGAGCGCCGGACGAGGTCTACGACCGGCCGGACAACCGCTTCGTCGCCGAGTTCCTTGGCGAGATCAACATGCTGCCGTTGAAGGGGGTCAAGCCCGCCGACAATGGCTCGACGGGCCTCTGCGAGGACCGCGCGGTCAACATGCTCTGCAAGGCCGAGAAGGTCCGTGGCGATGCGATCCTGGCGATCCGGCCCGAGCATATGTCGATCGCGCGCGAAGCCGCCGCCGGCGAGAATGGCATCGCCGCCACCGCCATCGGCTCGACCTATCTGGGTGCGGCGACCAAACTCGATCTGACGACGCGCCAGGGCGCCAAGGTGACCGTCTCGGTGCCGAACGAGGTCGCGGCGGCGGCGCTGAGCAAAGGCAATTCCGTCTGGCTGACCTGGCCGGCGGAAAAGGGTTTCCTCCTTCCGGACGGAGGATGACGACGAGAACGGCGAAGTCTTCCAGCAAAGAATCTGGAGCGCGCCATAACCACCGGAACCAACAACGAAAAAGGGGAACTAAAATGACAGACCAAAGCAAAAAACAAGCCATGGACGCGCTATCCGCCCGGGCTGTGCGCGGCGAGATTTCGCGCCGGCAATTCACCCAGCTTGCAGCCTTCGTGCTGGCCGGCACGCCGATGCTGCTGCGCTCGACCGGCGCGTTTGCGCAGGCCAAGGAACTGGTGCTGGTCAACTGGGGTGGCGATGCCCTCACCGCTTATGACGCCGCCTATGGCCAGGCCTTCACTAAGGAGACCGGCATCGCCGTCAAGATGGACGGTTCGGGCCCGACCGAAGGCGCGATTGCCGCACAGTTCAAGAGCGGCGCGCCGACCTGGGATCTCGTCGATGTCGACCCGTTCTCGGCCATCACGCTCGGCGCCCAGGGTGCGCTCGAGCCGATCGACTACGCCGTCGTCGACAAGAAGAAGATGCGAGAAGGCTTCGGCTGGGAATACGCGGCCTCGACCTATTTCTTCTCCTACGTCATCGCCTATGACTCGGAGAAATACGGCAAGGACGCGCCGACCGGCATGGCCGACTTCTTCGACGTGAAGAAGTTTCCGGGCAAGCGCTCGCTCTACAAATGGGGCGTGTCGAGCTGGGAAGCAGCGCTGCTTGCAGACGGCATCGCGCCGGCCTCGCTCTACCCGCTCGACCTGAAGCGAGCGCATGACAAGATCGCCGCTTTCAAGGAAAACGTCGTGGCTTACTGGGGCGGCGGCGCCGAGAGCCAGAGCGTGCTGCTCAACGGCGAAGCCTCGATGGCGATCGTGTGGTCGACCCGCGCCTCGCTGATCGAGCAGGACTCGGGCGGCAAGATCAAGTTCATCTGGGATCAGGGCCTGATTTCGCCCGGCGCGCTGGCCGTGCTCAAGGGCAACCCCGGCGGCAAGGACGCAGCGATGAAGTTCATCGCCAGCGCCCAGGATCCGCAAAAGCAACTGGTGATGTTCGACAAGCTCGGACAGGGTCCGGCCAATCCGGCCGCCGATGCGCTGATCCCCGCCGACAAGAAGCGCATCAACCCGGTCGATCCCGAAAACATGAAGAAGCAGATCGCGCTCGACATGGACTGGTACGCCAAGAATTACGGGGCAGCACTCGACGAATACACCAAGATCATCTCGGCCTGACCAGGCCGGGCACGAGCTTCGATGAGAGGCACCCTCTCCGACAGGATGGGCGCGGCGGTGCTGATGGCGCCGCTGCTTCTGTTCCTTGTGCTGGCCTACGCCTGGCCGTTCCTCGGCGTCGTCAAGTGGAGCGTCACCTTGCCGACACCGGGGCTCGGCCAGTATGGCGCGCTCGCCACCGATGCCCTGGTGCAGTCTGTGTTCATCCGCACGCTGCGCATCGCGCTGATCGTCACCGTGGTTTCCGTGGCGGCGGCATACGCCATCACCATGGTGTGGGTGCGCGGCAGCCCGGCACAGCGCATAATCGCTGAATTCTGCATTCTCGTCCCCTTCTGGATCTCGGTGCTGACCCGCGCCTTCGGCTGGGTGGCGCTTTTGTCCAACCGCGGCCTGATCAACACCTGGCTACAATCGATCGGCTTCATCTCCGAGCCGCTGGCGCTGGTGCGCAACGAGTTCGGCGTCATCGTCGGCATGACGCATTTCCTCATTCCCTTCGCGGTGTTCCCGCTGGCCTCCGCCATGCGCAGCCTCGACGAGCGCGTGCTGCTCGCGGCGCGCGGGCTCGGCTCCAGCCGTATGCGCACCTTCTGGACCGTGTTCGTGCCGATGACGCGCTCCGGCATCATCGGTTCGGCGATGATCGTGTTCGTCTTCTCGCTCGGCTTCTTCGTCACGCCGGCGATCCTCGGCGGCGGCCGCAGCGTGATGATCGCCGAGCTGATCTATCTGCGCATCTTCCAGAGTCCCGATTGGGGACTGGGCGCGGCGATCAGCGTCGTGCTGGTGCTGTTCGTCGGCGCGCTCATGGCGCTGCTGTTCCGCTATGTCAGACCGAAGCAACTGATCTGATGCCGACCTATCGCCCCGGTCCCGTCTCGCTGATCCTCGCCGTGCTGGTGGCACTGTTCCTGCTGCTGCCGCTGCTGGCGGTCATCCCGGTGTCGCTGACGCCAAGCCGCATGCTGGCTATGCCGACGGGCGAACTGTCGCTGCGCCACTACCGCGCGCTGATCGAGGATCCGCGCTGGCTCGACGCCATCCTGCTGTCGATCCGCATCGGCATCGTCAGCAGCGTCATCTCCACCGTGCTGGCGCTGTGCTTCAGCCTTGGCGTCTGGATGTTCCAGCCGCGCTTCACGGCCACCCTTGTCGGCTTCGTGGTGTTGCCGATGGTGGTGCCGCCGGTGGTCTCGGCGATCACGCTCTACTTCCTGCTGACGTCGATCTCGGGCATGAGCTCGTTCTTCGGCTACGACACCTGGCTTGGCGTCGCCATGGCGCATTCGGTGATGACGGTGCCTTTCGCCACGGTGCTGATCCTGGTCTCGCTCAGCCAGCTCGACCGCCGCATCGACCTTGCCGCGCGCGGCCTTGGCGCCGGCGTGTGGGAGCGCGCCACGCGCATCATCATGCCCAACATCATGTTCGGCATCGTCACCGCCGCGCTGCTGTCCTTCGTGCTGTCCTGGGAAGAGATAGGCGTCACCCTGTTCATCACCTCGGTCAACGCCATCACGCTGCCGCGGCTGATGTGGATGGGCCTGCGCGACAACATCGACCCGGCGATCGCCGCGCTCTCGGTGATCCTGATCATCATCACCGTGCTGGTGCTGGCGGTGAGGACTGTGGTGGTGAAGATGCGCGGCGGGCACTGAGCCAAGGTGGCCAAAAACAATCGGCGATAGCCAAGCCGCTGTGTGAAGGGCGTTACGGACGGTGAGCGCCGGGTACATTACGCGGCGTCATGGGAAACCTGCCGCTGGTGACATTTGCCTTCGTGTCGGTTCTCGGAATGGCGGTTCCGGGACCGGACGTCGTGCTCGCCATTACCAACGGCTCCCGCTACGGTTTTCGACGCGCGTTTCTCGGCATGGCCGGCGTCGTACTGTCTGATTTCGTTCTTATCAGCATCGTCGCGCTGGGCTTCGGCGCTCTTCTGCTGGCTTCGGAATTCTATCTCTCGGCTCTCAGGATGTTCGGCGCGGGCTATCTGCTTTTCGTCGCCATCGGTACCCTGCGCACCGCATCCCGACCTTCGTTCAACCCTAACCTTCCCGAAACACGCCATTCAGCCAAGGCACTCATTGGGCGCTGCTTCCTGGTGGCGGTCACAAATCCGGCGGCCTGGCTGCTTTTCCCCGCGATCCTGCCGCATTTTGTCCGCGTGGATGAGCCGATCGCGATCCAGTATGGCATCCTGGCCATTATCGCCGCGCTTGCCGATGTGTTTGTGCTGACGTTTTACGCAGCCCTTGGCGCGCGGGCTGCAAGGCTTCTGGCTGGGCCGAACGCCGTGTGGATCGACCGGTTTTACGGTATCGCCCTGCTTGGTCTTTCGAGCACTTTGATCCTGCAATCCCTCGGCCATCTGAGATAGTCGACACAGGAACACACAGGCCCGGATTTTAGCAATCGGCCCGTAGTCAGCTTGCGAAGAATCTCGACAGCCTTGCAGCCGTGTCTTCGGGGTGCTCTTCCGGGAAGAAATGCCCACCCTTGACCGAGCCGCCTCCGACGTTATCAGCCCATTGCCGCCAGATCGCCAACGGGCCGCCCTCCTCCGCATACCAGTTCTCCAACCCGCCCTCGCCGCTCCAGAGCGCAAGCAGCGGGCATCTGATGCGACAGCCATCAGCCTGGTCCTGCGCGTCGTGCTCGCGGTCGATGCCTGCGGCGGCGCGATATTCCTCGCAGATGGCGTGGGCATGGGCGGGATCACGCAGCGCCTCGATATAGGCGGCCCTGACCTCAGCGGGAAAAGCATCTGGAGCCGAGCCCCAGCCGGCGATCGCATTGTCGACAACTGCGTCGGGTGCTGCGGACAACAGGCGCTCAGGCAGCGGTTCCGGCTGGGCGAGCAGGCTCCACGGCCAGAAGGCCAGCGCCAACCTGGCATCGGCCCGATCCCAGGCGGAGGCCGTGGGGACGATGTCGAGAACGGCGACCTTCGATACGATTTCACGGTGGTCGAGCGCCATGCGGTAGGCGACGCGGCCGCCACGGTCGTGGCCGGCAACCATGAAGCGGTCGAAACCGAGTGCGTCCATAACCTGCACCATGTCGCGCGCCATCGCTCGTTTGGAATAGGCGGCATGATCGGCTCCGGAAGCCGGACAACCACTTTGGCCGTAGCCCCTGAGATCGGCGGCAACCACGCTGAAGTTCGGCGCCAATGCCACGGCAATGTCCCGCCACATAACATGCGTTTCGGGAAAGCCATGCAGGAGCAGCAGCGGCGGCCCTGAGCCACCGGCCCTGACGAAGATCGATGTCTCCTCCATTTGAACGGTCCTGGCGTCAAAGCCCGCAAACATCAGCTGCCGCCAACCATTCCGTGGCTGGAAAGGATGCGCAACACCTGGACACCCTTCGGCAATTCGATCAGGAACTCCTTGTCGCGGTCGAGATGGTGGATGCTTTGCGGATCGCCGCCGGTAAAGGCGGCCATCGCCTCGACGCTCTCCCAATAGGAGATGGTGATGAATTCCGAATGCGTCGGCGTGTCCTCGCGAAAAGTCTGCACGCCCAGCGCTTTCTCGATCAGCGGCTTGATACCGACCTCGTAGTTGTAGCGCTCATAGGCGTCGGCCTTGTCGGGCAAGGTCCTGCCGCGCCAGATGCGCGCAATGGTCGGGGTTGTCGGTGCCATCAGCAACAAACGCCTGAACGCGAGCCGCGTTCCGAACATCTCGACTGGTGGCAGCCGGATCGCGGTCCGAACCTGCGAGCAGAGGCCGGCCAAGTTGACTAGCTGTCGCGGTCAATGCACAAGGAGCCATGGTCTGAGGGCGGGACGGTGACGCATCGGTCTGCAAAACCGACGTAGTGGGTTCAATTCCCACTCAGGCCTCCACACTATCTCTTTGAAGTTGTTGGCGATCCCGACAGGATTCGAACCTGTGACCATCGGCTTAGAAGGCCGGTGCTCTATCCAGCTGAGCTACGGGACCGCTGGCCGGCATTTGATATCTTGGCCGGCTGATGTCTATGTGCCAGGCGCTGACCGCCGGTCAATGCGTCCAGGGTATCCTGCGGTCATAGCGGAAATTTTCCGCATAGGAAATCTGCCGGCGCTTGGTCTCTTTCGGCTCCTCGACACGGAAGGCCAGCCCCTGCTTTTCGGCATAGGCCACCGCTTCTTCCCTGGTATCGAAGGTCAGCCTGATCTGGCTCAGCATGTCGCCCGATGTGGTGTAGCCCATCAGCGGGTCGATCTTCTTGCGCTGGGCGGGATCGAATTCCAGCACCCAATGGCCGGTCTTGGCCTTGCCGGACTGCATCGCGGTTTTGGCTGGGCTGAAAATTCGCGCGGACATGGGCACCTCGTAGCTGCGTTGGCGGTAGCGCCGCCTTATTTCAGTCAATACTGTGCAACACTGCCGACGGCAAGGCCGAAGCGGCCTGCAACCAGGCCGCTTCGGCAGCGGCATAGGCTGGATACACTGGCGTAGCATCAAAAGTCATGGTCATGATGGCGACACAAAGAGGCATGGACGCAGGGATTTTGCACGCCGAGGCCGACAGCCAAGCGATTTTCGACGGCGCGATCGTGATCGGCGCCGGGGCAGCCGGCTTGACCGCAGCCCATGCGCTGCTCAAGACCGGCGTGCCTGTGATGGTGTTGGAAAAGGAAGCCCAGCTGGCCGAGCCATGGCACGGGCGGCACGAGCGACTGCATCTCAACACGCATCGCGACCTTTCGGCGCTGCCGGGCGTTTCCTTTCCTGCCGGCACCCCTGCCTTTCCGCACCGAAACACCATCATCGGCCATTTGAACGAATTCCACGCCATGCACCGGCTGCCGGTCGAGTTCGGCATCGCGGTCGAGGAGATTGGCTTCGAGGGCGACCACTGGCTTGTGCGGACCAGTGCCGGGCCGCGGCTGGCGCGCCATGTCGTCATCGCCACCGGGCGCGACCGGCAGCCCTTCATCCCGGCCTGGAAAGGCATGAAGGCCTTTGCCGGACGCATCATCCATTCGGCCGCATTCGGTAACGCCAAGGCCTATGCGGGCAAGAAAGTGCTGGTCGTCGGCGCCGGCAATTCCGGCTTCGACGTGCTCAATCACCTGGCGGCAGCCGGCACGGGACAGATCTGGCTGTCGGCGCGCAACGGTCCGGCACTGCTGCCCAAGCGCCTCGGCCAGATCGCCGTCCACCGGTTTTCGCCGATCCTGGCGCGGCTGCCGTTCAAGCTCGCCGATGCGGTGATGGCGGCGACGCAGCGATGGGCCTTCGGCGACCTCACGGCCTACGGCCTGCCGCCGACGCCTTCGGGCGGCGCAAGCCGGCTGGCGTCGGATTATACCGCCATCGCCACCGATGACGGCGCCGTCGATGCCATCAAGGACGGCAGGATCATCGTGCTGCCAACCGTGCGGGAATTTACCCGCGACGCGGTCGTTTTCGACGATGGCGCGACGATCCAGCCGGATATCGTCATCGCCGCGACCGGCTACCGCACCGGGCTCGAGGCCATGCTGGGCAAGCTCGGCGTGCTCGACCAAAAGGGCGTGCCGCTGTTCAACGGCGCCGACAGCGACCCGAAACTGCCGGGCCTGTGGTTCACCGGCATGCGGCCAAGCATCCGCGGCTGCTTCGCCAATGCTCGCATCCAGGCCAAGGCGATCGCAGCCAGGATTGCGCGGGAGCGCAGACCGCCAAGCCCCGTTTGATGTTTTAGGGGTTGCGCGACAGGGTCCGGAACCGTATACGCCGCAGGGCCTCGGAGTGTAGCGCAGCCTGGTAGCGCATCTGGTTTGGGACCAGAGGGTCGCAGGTTCAAATCCTGCCACTCCGACCACCTAACTCATTGTTTCTTCTTGGATTGCCTCACACGACGCGGCAGTGTTTTTTCGAAACCAGAGGGTCCTGTGTCCAATTCTGTGTAACCCTCTAATCTCCGAATAGCCTCCTTCAGCTGAGTCGGAGAGGTATGCGCGTACCGTTTGACCATCGAACTGGTCCTGTGGCCCAACAGCGCCATCGACGGAATTTCTCCCGTTTCGGTCTGGTTCAGCCACGACGCAAACGTATGTCTCAAATCGTGAAATCGAACTCCCTTCAGTTTTGCTCGCGTTGTCACACCCTTCCACCAGGTCTTTGTCGTGGTCATGTGAGTGTCCTCGTCGGACTGGATCGGCGACGGGAATACCCACACAGATTTCACCGTGCGTTGTGTGTGCAAAAGTGCGTCAAGGCACCTATCACTCAGGTAGACCAGCTTGATGTCGCCGTTCTTCGTCCGGTTCCACTCATGGTTGCCGACGATGATTTCACGTCGTTTGAAATCGATGTCGGCCCATTGTATCTTCTTCAGCTCACCCGACCTCATGCCGGTGTCGACCGCGAGGTAGATGAAAAGCTTCTGGTAGGTCGCCGTGCAGGCGTCGAGCAGCTTCTGAACATCACTTCCCCGCAACCACGTCTTCCGCTCCACGGCCTCAGGAAGGTCCTTCTGGCTGTATAGCGCTATGACGTTGGGGAGCTTCTCCGCTTCCCAATCTTCCGCTGTCTTATAGAGAGACGACAGGAAGCCCAGGTCCCGGCGGATCGCGACCGACCCAACGGTTCTGATCCTGGTTGCAACGTAGGCCTTGATGTCCTCAACGGTAAGGCTGCGAAGGGCAAAATCTCCGAGTACCCTATAGATATTCGAAATATTGCTGTTGTAGTTGACGACCGTCTTCGGTTGGAGCTTCGTCCCTTTTGAAAGGAAGAACCGATCACAGGCGTCGACGAACCGCAGGCCTGCCTCGGCTTCGGCTGCGATCTTGGCAGCTTCGGCCTCGGCGTTCCGCTGTTTCTCGACTAGGTCAGCCCTTATTTGGGCAAGCTTTCTAGTCTTTTCCTGAGTGCTGATACGTGACCTAACGCCGGCGACGGTGATGTAGGCTTGGATGTAGGGGGACTCGGGTCGCTTATATAACTCTGCCATGCTACGCCTAACTCATGTTTCTGTTGGAGCCAAAGGTTGTAATCTCGCGCCCGCACCTTCCAGTGCCGACCCACTTTAATCGCTCCAGGAAGCATGTTTCTCTGTGCCCAGTAGGCGAGAGTCCTCGTCGACACCTTCAAATCAGGTGCGATTTCGCTAAGTTCAAGATACATTTTGAGCGCTTCCCAAGTGTGAGACAAAACAATGTCCCCCGGAAGGTATTAGCCCTTCCTTATATTATTGCCGGTGCATATTATAACGACGTAGAATGTGGGTGTAGCTGTCTGGGACATCGAAACCGTTCTTCGATATCAGCTCAGCTGCGGACTTCATTCGGTTGATGGTTGGAGTCAACGCGAAGAAATCGCCGTCTTCATAATGAAGGTCT
Source organism: Mesorhizobium sp. M0016 (assembly GCF_040324035.1). Taxonomy (NCBI): domain Bacteria; kingdom Pseudomonadati; phylum Pseudomonadota; class Alphaproteobacteria; order Hyphomicrobiales; family Phyllobacteriaceae; genus Mesorhizobium; species Mesorhizobium sp. M0016. The sequence continues at coordinate 153,169 of NZ_JAMYVM010000003.1, forward strand.
ATTTCGGACGCAAGCTCTCTTAGGAGGTCATTTATCACCTCCGCAGTCGGAGCATCGATTACGCTACTCATGTGTATGCCTCAATGTTTCGGGCGATGTTGCGCCCCGGTGAAGTTGATCCACCTACTTTTTACCCTGTTTTAATTTGTAGTTTTCGGGAACCATGAACTGGGAACCCGACGACAACACCATTACGGTCGTGATTGGAGCATATCCGACATTCACTACACCGAGTGTCAGTGTACGTTGCGGGACAAACTGCAATTCTGCGATGCTTAGGCGTAGTTTTCGGGAGCGATTTGGTTCTCTCCCGATATTCGGAAATCGTCTCACCCCACTCTTTGCCTCTGGTCTTTCGAGCGTACTCGATTGGCAGGACCACGACGACAGACTGATCCATATCACAGAATGTATCAGCCTCTAACATATTGTCGGCCGACAAATTTACCTTAAAGCCCAGCTCGGAAGCTAGTTGGAGCGCTGTAAGATTTTCTAACGTCGGCGGCTTGTGAGTGAAGGCAATGACTGGTCGGTTTTGGTTGGCCTTGGCCAACTCAATCAGCTGCTCTGTATCAATTTTATCACCCTTCCCCGGCAGGTCCCCTGCTTGTCCATACCGCCAAAGCCCGTGTCTAGGCAATTTTTTAACCTTCTTGGTAAATTCCCCGAATGATACACCCTTTTGCTGCTTGGTGACCGCGTCCCAGTGAATACGAAGTGGACCGTGCTCCGCGTAGCAGCCGGCGCCAAGCAGCGGACAGCTGGTCGGGCACGACTCGTTCGAAATTGTTGCTACCGGAATTGGGCCAGTTTTGGAATTCGTACTCACCTCCGTCAAATGGAAGTGCATTTTTGAAGGTTCCTGTAAAATGCAAAAAGGCCCGCCGAAGCGAGCCTTTTTGAAGGGATAGGAGGGGTGGACGGCTAGGCGGCGAGCGGCTGGCCGGCGAAGGCGAACTCCGTGTGGACCTGGTCGATTTCGCCCACGACCTTGTAGGTCCAGGCTCGGCCCTTGGAGTTGTTGAAGTCGGAGGTGATCGCCACCACGTCGGCCGGGTTGACCTCGACGATGATCACCCTGCCCTGCCCGCCCTTGTATCTCGGCAGATAATGCCAGGAGCAGAAGTGCAGGCCCTGGCTACAGGTAGCGTCTCGGTTGTCGTCGACCTCGTTGCGGGGCATCGAGGGGCTGGCGCCGATCCGGTTATCGACAGAGGTTCCGTCCGCATTCAGGTGGAACGACGTGAAGTCGTCACGCACCTTCTTGTAGGCGAGGAAGTTGCCGTTGGTGGTGATCGGCATGTTGGCCTTCTCCAGCCACAGGAACAGCTCGTCGACCGCCGTCTTCGACGGGTTGAGATAGAGCTTGTCCATGAACCTGGCCCACGGGCCGATGTCCTTGCCGAGGGCCATGATCGCCAGGATGCTCTTGGTCAGGTAGGTGTTGACCTCCCTCTCCTTATAGAGAATGCAATCCAGGCCAACCGACACGTCGCCGTACTTGGCGGCGACCGCCTTCAGCTCCTCGCGATACGAGACGAGCTTGACCAGCTCGTCCTCATCGGCATCGGTGCCGAGCATGTCACGCACCTTCTCGTAGTTCGGGTGCGTGGCGTTCATGGAATGGGGGACGCCCTGGAGAAAGACCGTCAGGGCGTCCCCCGAGATGGTGTAGGGGATCGTATTCATCGTGCCAGAAGCTCCATGTAATAGTTGAATTTGGGCGTGTTGGAGATCGTGTGGTTGAAGAGCGGGAACTCCTCCAACATCTCCTGGTAGGCCTGGACGACCGGGTCGGCTCGTGACGCGGCACGGGAATATTCCGTGGGGTAATAGCGCCGGTAGACCTCCATCAGCGGATGATCCGACGCCATTGTATCCTTCGGCGCATCGGCATCATCGACCACCATCTGGCAGACCGATTTGATGCCCACCGGCACCGGAACGTCAGCGACCAGGGCCTTGCGGCAGTTGGCTACTCGTTCGGTGACGGTCCACCCGCTCTCCGGCAGACGCAAAGTCGATGCGTCCACCATGTTGCCGAGCTTTTCCTTGGCGAATTCGCCAAGGTCGATCATGTCGACATCATCCAGGATTTTCTGGGAGGCCTTGTTCAGGAGGTAGATCTGCTCCCCCCGAGCGATGACGCCGGCCTTCATCAGGCCATTGATCGCGTTGTGCAACTGGACCTTGCTGAGGCGTGAGCCGTTCAGAAAGAAGTCAGCACCGTCCTGCTTGACGAAGAACATGTCTTCGGTCGGGATCAAGGTATCGTAGCGAGCGGAGAGGTTCGACTGACGCTGGACGCTGTCCGTCGGCGACATGTATTGCAGCCGGCGAGCTTCGGTCTTGGGTCCACTGATCCACTTGAGCGGCTCGACGATGCTCAGGTCGATCCATACCGGGTTGCCCAGGTCCTGGAGCATTCGTGATGCCGTCTCCAGATCGTTGGCCCTGATCCAGATGATGTCCTTCTTGTCGACGTTGTCCATGATGGCCTGACGCATCCGGGATGGGCCAAACCTGGTGCCCTCGAACTCGACGTAGACCAAGGTCTCCAGCATCTCTTTCGGGGTGCGGTAGATGGCACTGATTAGGCCGGGCCGGTGTGCTACCGACTTGCGAAGCTCACCCATGGCGATCCGGCCGGCAAACAGCTCGGATGCGTGGGCACCGAACCTGTGAGCATCACAGGTGATCATCTCCCTGAGGGCTTTTCCGCCCCAGGTCAGATGGTTGCCGACCAGGTCGAACAGCGCCTTCTTCGGGCTGTTGAACGCCTTGCCTTCCGCGAGGATGGCGCATGCCTCCAGGTAGCTGGCGGCGGCGCCGACTTCGTCCTTCAGCATGTCGGTCATGCCGGCAATGGTGTCATTGATCCGCTTGGTGAGCGTGGCCACCGTGCGGCTGTCGTAGCCGAGAGCTTCGCGAGAGGTGGCAACCTCCAGGTCGCCAATCGGGAAGTCGATCATGACAGCCCAGTTGAACAAGGTGGTGGCGATATCCAGCGGAGCCGCCGAGATCGGGTAGAGGACGCAGCCCTGACGGGCCATGAGGCCGTCAAACGGCACGGTCGTCTTGTCGTAGAGCGTCCAGCCATCGCCCTGGTAGAGGACGACAGGCTCCGGGCGGACGAACTGCTCGTTCAGGATGTTGGGGAAAGGATCGAAGCCGAACAGCACGTCAGGAGCGACGGCGCGGAACCTGGCAACGTCCTCGACCTTGACTGGGAACGAGACCTCGATGCCATCCGGCTCTGTGGTCTCGCACATGTCGAGCAGAGCGATCTGCGGGACGCCATCGGTACCGATGAAGGCTGAGTAGGTCCGCTTGTATTCGCCGAGGTAGGCGATGACGGTGAAGACCGAGGTGTAGGCCCAAGGCGACTTCGAGCCCAGACCCTTGTTCCCGACCTCCAGATTGGAGCCGCGCTTCGACGAAGCGAACATGGTCGAGTAGAGGCCCATGATCTGCTCATGGGTGAGCGAGATGCCATAGTCGCGGACCTTGAATGTCGGTTCCAGCACGGAGGGCAAGAACACGTCGAAGGGCTGGTCGAGATTGCCCTTGGCGGCATGACCGTCCCTGGCGTTGGTGGTGATCTCGCGAAAGGGCGCCCTGATCTTGTCGGCGTAAATTCCGTTGATGACCGTGTCGAACAACATGGCGTTCATCTCGACCTTGTAGGTCGCCGTCTCGCCGAGATTGCCGGTGCGGGTCTCGTGCTGGGCCGAATTGATTTGCATGGGTTAATCCTCGAAGGTTTGGGCAAAGTCAGAGACTGGCTTCAGCACGGTCTCCAGGTTTGTCGTGTAGTCGCTGATCACATCCCAGCCGGAGTTGCCGTAGATGAACCAGACGTAGGCGAAGTGGACGGTCTCACCGGGGCGGTAGACCAGCAGGTAGTCCTCGTCGGTGGCGAACATTTCCTTGAAGATGGCGTCAGCATCCGTGGAACGTTCGATGACGGTCTCTTCACCGTCGTTGACGCCGAGCAGGTAGCCGGCCTCCAACAGTTCCTTGATCGCCCGCTTGGCGACCTGTCGTTCGATCTCCTGCCGCTTCATGACGCCATCCTCACGGTGGCGTTGAGGGCCGACGTGGTGTTGAACGCCAGCTGGTAGTCGGTGAAGTCTGCGATCTTGTGAGCGCCCTGATAGACGCTCCAGTGATCCCATCCGTAGTCGAAGGGCAGCTTCATCTCAGCTGCGACTTCGGGACCGAAGATGTCCTCGGTCCCGTCGAGTTGTGGCTCCACTGCGTAGAGCTGGAAATTTGACATGCGTTTTCCTCTCATGACTTGTCGTCATGCTGTGTGTTCCCTGGTGATGGTGGGGTGGTTAGTCGGCGGCGGCGAAGTAGGCGTTGACCATCTCGTTGGCTCGCTGCCAGAGGAGCGGATGCCCCTCCTTCAGGACCTGGAGCAAAGCCACCTTCTCGGTCATGTAGACCTTGGCGAAGGAGGCGTCGGCCTGCATGATCGACGAAGCGTTGTCGATGATGTCAGCCAGCTTGATGGTCTTGGCTTCGGGCGAGGCGCGAGAGGTGTGCTCAAGGTCTATTGCCCGCCGGGCGGCACGCTTGCCGTCCGAGGGCTTCGATGGGTCGGTGAGCTGCTCGACCAGAGCGGCAATGTCCCCGCCGAAATATCGGTCTATCTGACCGAGCGTGACCTTGGTGTCTTCGACCACGTCGTGCAGCCAGGCTGCACAGGTCGAGATGATAGGCCTGCTGGCCAGGGGATGCACCAGAGCGGCGACACGCTTCGGATGGTTGATGTAGTCCTCGCCGCAGTATTTCCGCTTCTGGCCTACCGCTGCGTGGGCGCCAGCGGCGAACATGCGGGCTTCGTAGATCAGGATGCTCATGTTGGTGCCTTCCGTGCAGCGATCACTTGCTTGCAAATCTCGTTCATCTGTTCGAGGCTCTTGTCCGCGAAGGTGATCTTGATCAGGTTGTGCAGATCATCAGGCGCACCGCCGAGTTGCTCGACGGGGTTGGCGAGTGCAGCCTCACCACGGGCCAGAGCCCGCCGGCCGCCGGCCTCGGCATGCTTCCATGCTTCGGTGTCGAGGTAGCGCTGCCCCGGCTCGTAGAACGCCATGATGAACCGGAGAGCGCCGGTCAGGTCTTCAACCAGTGGCCGGGTCATTGCTTCAGCACCTTTCCCACCGCCTCGTTGGCGATGATTGGTCCCCAGCCAGCCCCGGTCATCTCACGATGGTACTCGTCGGCTGCAATGTAGAAGCCCGTGTTCGTCCAGTAGCCGAGGTCGAGGATGTCGACGGTGCCGGCGGTGGGCTTTCCATGAGCCTTGGTGTGTTCGTCGAGGTCGAACTTGACGATGTCGGAATAGTCCGCAGGGGCTTTCAGGACGGCACCGGTCTCGGCGTTGGCCAATATCGTGCCCCAGCTGCCGGAGACGCTAATGTGACTCATGGATGTGTTCCTCCAGGTCTCTGGCCGTGAGGCCGTACATTTCGAGAAGGTCGGCGACCGCGCCGGGGTTGGCGCGGATGAGTTGCTCCAGGGTCCGGGGTGTTGTGGACATCCAGTCGTCGAACTTGCTCGACCGCAGTTCGAACTGCGGCTTGTAAGGCTGGAAGCCGGTGTCCTTGAGGTCGCGGGAGAACCGCAGCTTCTTGGTGTCGAGCTTGATCATCCGATCCTTCAGTTCGTTCAGGAACTTCAGGCTCTGGTACTCCCGGCTGGTGTGGTGGCCCATGTAGCCGACCGAGATGTTGGTGCATTCCGAAACGTGGTCGACATAGTTCGCCGTGTCGGTGAACAGACCACCGTCGTCCTTCTCGGTGCCTGGCAACTGCTCGACCAGGCTGTCGGCGAAGTCATCGGAGCAGCACCGGCCCCACTGGTGGGTGATGACCGAGTTGTTGCCGAAGCGGTCGAAGGCGATGGCCGCGTCGATGCCCTTCAGAATGTCCGGGGTCTTGTTGGCGATGTGCATCGAGCCACCGCCGCCGTTCTCTTCGTCGCGATGGAAGACGTAGAGGCCGGGGACCTTGGCCTTGATCATCTCCGTCATGACCCAGACGCCGGCTGTGCAGTCGGCGCCAAGACAGTTCGACTTGGTCGCCTCCGGCAAGCACACGATCTCGTCATTGTGGACGACCTTTTGCAGGCCCTCTTCCCAGTGAACGGTGTCGGTGTGCGAAGACCACAGGATGTTCGGCTTGTCGCCGATCTCCAAGATCAGGTTGCCGAATTTGTCGGTCTTGGTGCCGAGCGGCCGGATGAACTTGTTGACGAAGATTTCCTCCGTGGACGAGAACGCCGGCCGCTTGTGGCGGATCATCTCAATGAACGTTTTCATGCTGCTCGTGCTTCCTTGGCCAGGTATTCGTCCAGGCCCTCTTGAGAGAATTTGTCTCCCCGATAGAGGACCGCCTCCGAGGTGAGGTATCGCTGCCCATTGCCGAGGCAGACGAACGTGTGATGTCGGTGGCCGTAGTAGCCAACGTAGCGACCACCAGCGAGTGAGTAGGGAGTGGAGTCGATCCCGATGTAGTTTTGCTCGTAGGCACAGACCTTGCGGTACTGATGGGCGCAATCCTGACAGACTTCTTCGGGGTGCTGGCCGGTCTCGTAGAACGAGCCACGGTTCCGCATCTCCTTGCAGTGCCAGCAGTGTTTGGCATTGTTCTCGGCGACACCGGACTGACTCTGACACTCGTAGGTGCCCTTGCGGGTCACGACGAGGTAGCCATTGATGGGCTGAACGCTTTCGGCGAAGTCGATGTAGGGGCAGAGATACCCTTCCATATATTCGTCACCCTCATCGAACCGTCCTTCGGCCTTGCGGAGCAGAAGCCGAGCGCCTTCGAAGGCAGCGAAGTCGCAGCGATAGCCGAGCTTCATCAGCTCGGGGAGCAGCTTCTCTTCGTCACCATAGATGCGGGAGTAGATCTTCTTCTCCGGCCAGCAGACGGTTCGAGCGACAGGCTTGCCGTGACTCCCGACGATGTAAGCGATCTGGAGATCGGGTCCTCCGTAGGCCCAGGTCGGGTTCTGCCCTGAGGCATAGAAACCGGGGCTATGGCTCGTGCAGGAGTTGGGGCCTTCCTCGTAGACCTCGACGATATCGTCCGGGTTCGAAGCGAACCTGAGGTTCTCACTCAGGTCCTTCCCAGTGAACAACCACACCAGGCGCCGGCGCTCATCGATGTTCAGGCCGGTGTAGAATTCCAGCAGGTATCGATTGACGTGAATGCTGGTCCGCCGGTCGAGCTTCCCTGCATTCTCGCTGGCGAAGTAGGCGACCATGTCCGGGTCCTTGTCCGACACGATGGCGAAGTGATCCGGCTTCGCGAGAAGGGCATCGCCCCACGGGAGCGGCGGATGGTTCTTGTCCAGCTCGCGCTTACGCCAGTCGGCCGAAACCATGATGGGCCTCGGCTGATACTTCTTGTCGGGGTTGAAGAGCAGCATCGATGTCACGACGCCCGCCGCCATCTTGCCATCAGGGAAGATGCCAAGGTGTGGCTGCGGGATGGTGCCGTCGGCGGTCACTTCAACGATTTCGAACGAAGCCATTTTCACTTTTCTCCAAGAAAAAACCCGCCTCGCGGCGGGTCGGGTCGAACGACAGGGTTGGTGGATCAGGCCGCTTCGGCTTCGTCTTCCGGCTCGCTGGCCGGCAGCGCGACCGACTCCGACAGGAGCTTGCGTCCCTTCAGTGTGCCCTCGACCTTGGGCGACTTGGTGTCGAGCCGGATGATGTAGAGCAGAGTGCCGGTCGGGGTCAGGACGACATCGCCCTTGTCGACCGAGCCCTTCTTGGTGATGTAGTGCCGGGGTGAGCCGCCACTGACTGCGGCCACGGTGTAGGGTCTCACCTCTTCGACCTCGTCCTGGTTGAAGGCCTGGACGTTGGCGCCAGCGCCCTTCATTTCGAGGACGATCTGGCCGGCGCTGTTGTAGGCGAGGAACGAGCCGAAACGGTTGGGATCGGCGATGGTCTGGTAAAGCTTCGACATGGTGATGGTTTCCTTGGTTGGGAATTGAAGGCGGACAAAGTCCGAGTGTCTGCGGGGTTGTGGGGTGCCGTACGATCTGCCCTGAGGGTCAGATTTGTAGCGAGCGATGAGGTGAGTTTCGCCGGCGTCGATGACGATCATGGACGCTGTTCCGTAGCGGAGGCGGACGATGTCTCCTGGCTCGAAAACCTCGCTGGTCTCTTGTTCCTTGCGCCATGGTCTACGCACCGGTCGGCTCCAGTCTCGGGAGGCCGAGGGCGTCGGTGTTCCGGTCACAGAGGTCGCTGCCGGGGTAGCCGCCGGTATCGTCGTAATCGAGATGCCACTGGTGGTTCTCGCGGATCACCTCAACCAGTTGCTGGCGAGCTATTTCGACATTGCCAAGAACGGTAACGTCATCCAGAATTGTGCGTATCGCGTCGAGGGTCATGGGGTTCTCCAAAAGAAAAAGGCCCCGTAACGTGGGGCCAGGCGGGTCGTTCTGTTTCCAAGTGACCGGCTCATGTCGAACTACGCTGCGAGGCGCATTTCGGCGAAGGGTGCGTTGTCGTTTGCACTTAGTGGTTTGACCCGATGACGGCGGTATCATGCCGAAACGCACAAGCAGTTTTCAATTGACAGTCGATCCTATTTCAGCCCCATCAAGAACACATCAGCTTCAGATTATCACTTTAACTGAGCCCAATCTTTACGCGCTGGGTACTGATGTGTTTTTGGTGGAGCTGCGGGGTACTGCCCCCCGGTCCTGTCCAACCTATTAGTGCTTCTGACTTACGCTTATCCAAACCAGTCAATGCAACCCCGCGAGTTTCCCGAGTCGCGGCTCGGGTTGGATGACACCGACTGGTCAGGATAGGCGTAACTCGCGCTCTATCCACCAGATCACGGCCAATTACCGGCTTGCGCCAGGAAGGAGGGTGGCCGCTCTGACTGCCGGTGTTACGTGCGCCACCGCCGGCTGGGCTAATAAGTTGGCGGGAGCTACCCGCCGATGAGGACGATAGGCGTGGACCGACGCCTCGTTTTACGTCACCGCTTGCGCGGCCTGATTAGCGGGGGGCGACAGGGATCGAACCTGCTACCTCTCTCCTGCACGGAAAGCGCTCTCCCGATGAGCTACGCCCCCAAACCCAGGTCAGTTCTCGTTCCTCTGATTACCGGGAGCGAGCCGGTTGTCCGATATTGAGGCCTCGGGACCGGGCCTAGGGGCGACCTCATGCGGCGCCCTCCACCACTACCCGTTTTCGCACACGGGGAGCCTTGAATTGGTCTGAACGGTAGGATTTGAACCTACGACCCGATGCTTCCAAAGCACCTGCGCTACCGGACTGCGCTACGCCCAGGGACCATAGATAGTCGGTCAATCCCTGGGCGGTAGAGCTTACGGAGCTTAGTCTATTGGGTCTTGGTTTTGGCGTTCGACGCGACCCGACGCTTGCGCTTGTAGATGTCGATGTCGAGCTTGTCGTAGTCGTAGCCGGCGTCCCGCAAGATTTCAGCAACCGCCGTCGGGTCCCGACGGATCAGGTTGACGAAGGCGCTGAAGTCGTACTGGGCCTGGTCCCACTGCATGAAGTCGTACGGGTCGTAGGCCGGCTCGGCCGCCGCGTCCCGCTTGAATACGAGGGTGCTCTGGTCGAATTTGACCATGACATCCCGCAGCCACTTCAGATGGTTCAGGTCCTGGGTCTCGGCGGTGCTGTGCTGGCGATAGTAGCCGACGCCGATGTTCGTGCATTCCGACACGAGGGCGGCGTAGGCCTTGGTGTCGGTATAGACGCCCAGCGAGCTTGGCTTGTATTCGCCGCCGAGGATCGCCGCCAATGAGGTGGCGAACTCGTTCGATGCCGTGCGGCTACCCTGATGGGTGATCACCTCGTCGGTGCCCATACGGTCGAATGCAATGGCAGCGTCGATGCCTTCAAGCATCATCGGGGTATTCCTGGCCAGCCATGAGCTGCCCAGCATCCCCCTTTCCTCCGCACGAGCGAAGATGTAGCGGCCGGGGACGCCGGCCTCGATCATCTCCAACATCAACCACACGCCAGTCGTGCAGTCTGCTCCCAGGCAGTTGGAGAGCTTCTGCCCAGGAGCGACACGGGCAAATCCATCCTTCTTGCCGACTTCGATGTGCTGAAGCCTGCTTACGCGATGGACCGTATCGGTGTGTGAGGACCAGACGATATTGGGTTTGGACCCCACATCGATGATCTGGTTGCCGTAGCCGTCCTCGATGGGCCGATGAGGCACACGGAGATACTTTTCGACAAAGGCTTCCTCGTAGACGCTGCCGGCAGGCCGGCAGAACGTCAGCATTTCAAGGTACTTTTCCATTATGCTGCCAACTGCTGGAGGACACGGGCGTAGTTCTTGCCCTCGATGGTCACGCCCTGCTCACGGAGAGCGCTCGGGTGCCACCAGGCGCCGTGTTCCATCCACTTGGCCTCGGTCTTCAGCACAATCGCCCTGGTCGCCTGGCAGACGACGAAGTCGGTGTAGAAGTGCTTGTTGGAGACCCAGCCCAGGTGGGTCGAAACGCCTCCTCCGGTCGTGAGGTGGTACTCCTGGGAGATGACGCACTTGCGGTAGAAGTGAGTGATGACACCACGCGGCAGACGAACGTCACCGTTCACGACCATGTAGTCGTTCTCGTTGTCGGTCTTCAGCCAATAGCTGCCGTTGTGGTATTCGGTGTGCTCATCCCTGAGATCAGCGTGGATGTACTTCTCGTAACCATCGTAGGGCGCCAGGACGGAGGCCAACTTGTTAGTTGGTATGGTGTCTCCGGTGACGGCGCACTTATACTCGTAGATCGAGATGTAGCCCCCGGTGTTGGGTTCCTTGCGGTCGAAGCCCTCCTTACGGCCCATGACTAGGTACTCGCCGTTGTCGTAGCAGACGCCGGTGTCGTCGAGGTACGGGCAGGCCAGGTAGAGCTGGTCGGAGTGGCGGCGCTGCGGGAGCCGGGTCATGCGGGCGCCTTCGAAGCCACCCTTGGTGTAGCCGGCGGCGGTCAGGGCAGCTCGCATCTTGTCGTAGTTGCCGTACAACGAGCCGTAGATCATCTTCTCGGGCCAAACGAGGCCACGGCCGATCAGTTCGCCATCGGGGTCACGAATGTAGGCCAAGGCCAGGTCGGGGCCGGCATAGGCTCGGGTCGGATGATCCTTCATCCACGAGTTCCAGTGACCGCTGTCGATGGGATGGCTCATGCAGGAGCCGACGGGGCCGTCGTGGCTCTCCTCGTAGATCGACTGGATGTCGTCGGCGCTGTAGGCCAGCTGGAGTTCGACCTTCAGCAGCTTGTTGAAGATTGTCGTCGACTGGGTCGTGACATCGTCATCCGTCAGCTGCGGATAGAACTGCTTCAGATAGCGGCCGAGCTTGGTCGGCGACGAGCGGCGGCCTTTGGCGCCGGCCCATTCGTCGACGAAGTAGGTGACGTAGACCGACTCCAACGAGTTCTCCTCGTCGATCAGCAGGAAGTGATCCTTGATTGCCTCGAAGCCGAATTCGCTGAGGTCGAGCGTCGTCACACGCCGCCAATCGTCACGCCAGTTGTCGTTGTGCAGGTAATGGGTACGCTGCCAGTTGGGGCCGATGAGGGCCAGGCCATCGCAGGCGGCGTAGTAGTTGGTGTAGGCGGGGCCGGTGGGTTCGTTCGTCTTGTTGTCGCGGATCGTGTAGCTGGGCATTTTCTTCTCTCCAAAAGAAAAAGGCCCGCCGAAGCGAGCCTTGTTGATGCGGTTGATGTTGGGTGGGTTACTTTTCTCTGGTGTGGTCTCGACCGAGACCACTGCCGTGGCCGAGGCCGGCGAGGCGCCGGCCGCTAACCTTGCTGAAGAAATCGATCGCTTTGTTCAGGACACGGCGCTGGATGCGACGGCCTTGGATCTTCGTTTTGGCTTTACTCACGAGAACCTCTCCAGTCCGTTCCACATCTCGACCTTCTCGTTGCCACAGCAGTCAGCTTCGGCAACGGCCTTGGATGGGAACTGTTGTGCTTTCCTGATGTCGCCCGTGAAGCTCTTCTCGCTTCCGGGTCGGGCGACATATTTGCGTTGGGTGAGGTTCCAGATGACGGCCTTACGCATCCACCTTTTCCTCTTCGAGCTTGTAGAAGTGGCCCGACCACGTCGTGGCGTAGCCGGCGCTGCGGTTCAGCTCCTTCACACGGGCGGTGTGAAAGGGCTTGCCGTAAGCGTCTGTGCCCCAGACGGTGTTGGTGTAGGGCTCCAGCGTCCAGTTGCGGATGATGCCGGTGAACTGCACGGCTAATAGGCCCCGCACATCAGCAGCTCGTCCATGGCGTAGCCACAGTTGCGGGCATAGTCGCGGTTGTTGCCGTTGTAGGCGTTGCCGTAGAGGTTGTGGCCACCGCCTTCGTTGTAGCGTGGGGTGCCGCAGCCGGCGCACAGGAGTGCGGCGACCAAAACGATGATCTTCTTCATGTCAGTTTCCTCGTGAGGTGGGTGGACTTGGTACTCCCTGCGGGGATCGAACCACGCTTTTCCAGCCTGAGAGGGCTGGTGTCCTGACCGGTAGACGAAGGGAGCGAAGGGCCGCTGACGCCTCGTGTTCGAGCACGAGCCACCCTGATGGGGTGCAGTTAAGTCAGCGGGTTGCTGGGGAAAAGTGTTATGAAAACCCCAGCACTAGTGAATGAGCTGCTCGCACCGCTATCCTAGGTCGGTGCCATATTCAAATTGGTACTCCCTGCGGGGATCGAACCGCGCTTTTCCATCCTGAGAGGGATGGTGTCCTGACCGGTAGACGAAGGGAGCCTCTTGATCTCCTTCACGATGCGGATCGCATCGTTGTGTCGAATGTGGTGTCGAGCTTCCAAGGCCTGGATGGCATAGTAGCCACCCCTCCTCTGGCATATATCGGCCAGCTGCTGGACCTCGCGTTCTGACAGTTTGAGGGAGATTGTGAATTCATGCATCTGCTACTCCAAATCAACGCTGCGGATGATGAGAACAATAGCAGAACATTTCGTACGACGCTAGTGCGTTTTGTACGATCAGGCGGTGATTTTCCGGATCAGGGCCACGGCATCGCCGTGGCTCAGTCCCTTGTAGGTATTTTCGAGGTACTGGACCGCCGCATAGCGGCTCTGCTTGGCGATGAGCCGGATCAGGCTCAGGTCCGTCGGTGTGATGTGCAGCCGAATTTTGACCGAGACGCCGCAGTCATCGTTGATGACTTTCATCATTTTCTCCTTCTAGAATTGGTACTCCCTGCGGGGATCGAACCACGCTTTTCCGCCCTGAGAGGGGCGGTGTCCTGACCGGTAGACGAAGGGAGCGGATTAGTCTCCTACTCTTTCGGAGGAGACAAGTATTAATTTGTCCGCCGCTAATCTAGCGTAAGCAACGCGGACTTTGCCGACGACCGCGGCGTGGGTCTCTTCCCAGCCGTAATCGACGTGTTGACGCCATGTGGACATGGCTCGACCGATCAGGTTCAGCTCGTCGAACGTGAACTGCGGCGTGTTGAATTGCCGTTCGATCAGGTCGCTCATGGTTGGGTGAGGTTTCACCCAGATGTGGGCCACGGTGCTGGTCTCGCCCTTGGCACACGGCTGGTCGTGGCAGATGACCATGTCGCCGTCGCGGTTCTGGATGGCTCGGAGTTTCATGCCCCGACATCCACAACGCACTGGACCACGCCGGCCGGCCGGTAGGCCTCGCAGTCTTCCTTGGTCAGGCCGCTATCGAGGACGAAGACCTGGCCGAAGAGCCAGGCGGTGAGGAGGTAGGACATTTTTCAATCTCCGTTAGGTAGAGGTGTTCAACCACGAACCGGGCGTCGGCCTCGGTCTTCTCACGGCCAGATTGCACCTTGTAAGGGTGCAGCTGCATGTATCGGTAGAACGAGACCCGATAGTCCCACCGGGTCCAGAACCAGAAGATGCGGCGCTCAACGACCGAGGCTAAGCACTGATAGTTGTCGACCAGATAGTAGCTTCTCACGGCTCTCGTATCCCTTCTTGACGATGCGGAAGCCTTCGAGCCTGGGGTGGTTCCAGTCGATCTTGAAGGCTTCCGCAGTGTGGGTGGTGCCGTCGGTGTGCTTGACCTCGACGTGGTCGGTGGGGTCGGGCAGCTCTACGAAGGCCGTTTCCATGCCGTGTCTCCTGCCATGATGTTGCCGTACGGCAGGACACGGTCGGTGATCGTGGCCAGGTCGTACTTCTTGATCTGGGCGATCACGCCGGCTGCGGACTTGTAGGCCTCCGGCAGTTCCGACGGGTCGGGCATGCCGGTGTAGTAGCGGATGTCGATGTTGGCCGGCGGTTCCGGCATGTAGGAGCGGAGGAATTGCGTCCTGCTCATGTTGCGGCCGGCGCCGTGCGGGGCGAAGCTCAGGGCATCCTCGTTGTTGGTCGGAGCCGTGATCAGGATCGGCTCGGCCATGTTCATCGGGATGAGCGTCCGCTCATATCCGTTGTACGAGGGTGTCGCACCCTTGGCATGGTAGAAGAGCCCATCGTCCCGCTTGAAGACGAAGTTGTGCTCGTTCCAGAAGGCGTCGACCATCGCATTGCCCATCCGCCTGGCGATCTCGTGGTGGATGGCGAAATGGCTCTGGTAGGTCCATTCGCGGACGGTCTGGAGCGCATCCCAGTAGGCCAAGCCCTGCTCGGACGTGGCGTCGAGCCACGCAGCTGCCGGTGGGGCGCGTCGAGCCACGATGGCGGTGTGCCGGCGGGCGGCGAGCATGCCACGCTTGTAGAGCTGCGCCCCGAGCCCACGGGAGCCGTGATGGGTCACCATCGCCAGCTGGCCCGTGGACTCCAGGTGTCCAACAAACAGGAAGTGGTTCCCATCGCCCTGGGTGGCGAAATGGGCCTGGGCGATGTCCTCGCTTTGGGCGAGGAAGGGGTTGCCCTTCATCATGTCGAGCACATGCTTCGGCACCTTGATCAGGTCCGAGGACTTGCGCTTCTCAGGGCCGAACTTGGTCACTCGCATGGCGGTGTCGAGCAGCTTCTTCGGGTCGTCGTTGCGCTTGAAGACGGTGATCGCCATCGAGCAGCAGACATCGGCCGAGTGGAAGCCGGGATGGATCGCATCCTTGGTGGCGACGACGCCACCCACGGGGATGACACCAGCTGGGCAGGCATCGGGCATGACCACGGCCTTGACCACGGTCGGCAGGCGCATCAGCACGTCCATCGTTTCGAGGACTGACTGCTTGTTCGCCAGCTCGTCGTGGGTCGAGGCATCAAGGAACACGCCAAACGGCCGGCTGGTCGAATGGAATTCGAGCTGCGGGATGGGCGTGGGTTCCATCTTGGCGACCCATGCCTTGATCTGGTCTTCGGGAAGATCAAGGGAGTTCGCCACCCGGATCATGTCCGGGAACAGCGGGCCTGGCTTGAAGCCCCAGGCGATCAGGTCTTTGCCGGTGTACATTCTGCGAGCTTCCTTGTTTCGGACCAGCCACGCGAGGCTAGGACCATGGAGACGTAGCCGCCGACGTGGTTCTCGTCGAGGTGATTGGTGACCTTGAGGGCGCACCAAGCGCCGATCCAGAGGTTGAACACCTCCAGCTCGAACGCCTTGCCCTTGCGAGGCGTCTTGCCGTGGACGTTCTCGATCCGGTCGACGATCTGCTTGGCAATCAGTTTGAGGGTGCTCATTTGCGTTGTTCCTCGGTTGCGCTGTGGATCAGGTCCTGTAGAAACTGGACCTTGGTTTCGTGGTCGGTGCCTGGGCGCCAGATGATCCGAACCTTCCGGAGCGGACGCTTCCACCCCAGGCTGACCAGAGGAGTTGCTGAAATCATGATCTGGTTCTCTCCAGTGGTGCCCGTTCGAGACGGGATGATGAGATACAACGTGAGCAACGTTGAGGGTGCGGCGGAGCAGCTGCTTCAGTTCAAGAAGCATGGTGCTCACTGGCGCCGGGCGACAGAGGCTTGCATTGCCGCGATGGAAGGCCGAGCTACCGCCCAAGAAGTCAGGCGGTGCTTCAGGCTGGCGGCGAAGGCTGAGGGTGTGCTGCTGGCTGGGTAGAAAGCTTTTCACGCCAGACAGCTGCACCACCATAAAAGGTGCAGCCGGGCATCGGGCCTACGATCCTCGCGTCATAGTGCGAAGGGTCCCAAACCATTTCAGCGCCACATCCCACGACGGCGTGGCACGTGTTCTGGCTCGTCGCGCCGTAGAGTATGTAGGGGTACTCGTCGCCCAGCCATTTGTGCATCGTACCGAAAGCGTCCGTGGGAGATGCCGCTTCGAACCAAGTTTCCCTGATGTCGAAACCACGCTCGCGTAACCATTCGGCCGCTGCCGCAGACTGTCCCGGCCCATCGCTGGCCGGGAACAAAGGTACGTCGTCTCGATCCAGTTCAAGGATAACTGCGATGGAGGTCCGGAAACAGTCGCCGAGGTCAGGATCGGCTGTGTTGTATCGTTGCTTCTGAAACCTCATGGCTTTGCAGCCGGGATGACGAGGTCGAGAACAGCACGGGCGGCTTTTTCGGCGCACTCTTCGAGAAGCGCGGTCTTACTGGCATTCGTCCGGAAGTCGCCGTCGGACCCCTCATGGCCAAAGTCTTTCAACTGCATGGCTTGGATGATCAGTCTTTTCGCCGCCGAGCGCAGTGTGTCGCTCTTGGCTGCGGCTCTGGAAGCTCCTGTCTTCGATGACCGCGGAGCGAAAACAGCCGACCCATCGGATTGCTTTCCGTTAATATCGGTCCAAGTGGTGCTCATGATTTAACCTCCGTTTGACGAATGGTCTCGTCATCGACTGACGAAAGCGTGTTGAAACGTGACGTGTCCTTCGACAGCGCATGCTCCGTGGCAGGATGGGCCACAGCCGCGACTAGGGCTGCGCGCATCCTGTGGCGGCGAAACTGTTGAGGCGACATGCCTAGTTCGTCACGACTGAATGGATCGATGTTGTTAACCGCTACTAGAGCGCGCTCAACCATCGCATCCATGACCGCCACCCCCGCCGCAAGGACCGGGCTAGGGAACATTTCATACCCTGCTCCAATCTCGCCTTCCTCGCCGTCCGCCTCAATCTGTCGCTTCAATGTTTCCCTGTCAAAATGCAACCGCAAGGGCGCCACCGGTTGAGGCTGCGCATCGAACTCGTCGCCGAACGACTGACCGGGTATCGGCCCGCTATCACCCCACGCCACCCCTGCCTCATCTGAGGGCTGGATGGCGGAACGGATGCGGGTTTCGAAGTCGGCTTGCGCGGCGGCCTTGGCGCGATCGAGAGAGGCGTAACGACAGCCACAGCACAAAAAAGCGTGGTCATCGTTTCTGATGATCCATGAGTAGCCGAAACTAACGGCTAGCCATTTGACGGCGCGCCCGTCCAACCAACCATCTTCGTTCCACTCCAGCGGCTTGATCTTCACCCCCACCACTTCAGGGTGATCGACTGGAGTGACGAGGGCTGCGATCTCGGCGGCGAACTCGGAAAAATGCTGCTTGATTACGAAGTCCGGCACCCCGACTATTCGACCATACATTGAGGTCGCGTATTTATCGACCATCTGCGCCAACCCCGCCGCTTCCAGTTCTCCACTTCCTAGAGAGGTGCCCACGGCGAGATGGGCGCGGATGGCGGCAGCAGCAGGACCACAGGTCATTTGCGTGTATGGGAGCATGACGCCTTTGCGCTCAGGCTTCTCCCAATTCAGCAGCATGAGCAGCAACCTTTCTGCGTCAGTCAGCTTCGGTTTGGTGTCACTCATGATTTCTCTCCTGTGGTCGATCCGGCCAGGGCGGCATGGTCCAGACCAATGGCAATGTTTCTCGCCTTGGCCTCCGAAGCGTAAGGGCCGTGCAGTTCATCGGATTTCACATACCAGCCGCGTGTCATGTGGTTGCCGTTGCCGTCAGCCCTGACCTGTTCGCCGCGCACGCCAGAGGCGTAAAAGATGTTCTTGAAGTTGGTCACGACTGCTTTCCACCTATCGATCCGGCGGCATCACGGCATGCCGGGTAATAGCCCTCGCAGTTGCAGTATCGGTCGAGGTGTTTCTCGCAGGGCTTGAGCGTCTGAGCCGGCGCCCCGAGAACTAGGCGGACCTCCGCTGGTGTTTGAAGGGAGGCCAGATACGCACGTATCGCTGGCTCCAAACTATCCATAGGCCAAGCGGCATCCCTAGCTTTACGAGCCGCTTCTAATGCGGTTGCGTTGAGCATAGTGGCAGTGTCAGACATAGCGAAGCACTCCCAGGAGGGCGACGGCCATGATGCCGGTCACCAGCTTGAAGATTGATCGCGTGATGATCACGCGGGTGATGGCCTCATGCTCGTGAGTGAGCATGAACCTGGGCTCGTTCGTCGCCTTGTAGAAGACGACGTTGTGCCAGAACGAGCGGGCGAACTGATATCGGCCGATCATACCCATAGAACAACTCCGAACCAGACCAGGAAGATGGCCGCTGGTACGTTCCCGATTGCGGCAGCACCTATAGACAAGAGCATCAAGGTGAAGCCGGTGGAGCGAATGATCCGGTCGGCGGTCACCGGATCACCTCGAAGTGCTTCCGGAGGAACCAGCCCGAGCGGCCGACGAGCTTGACGCCCTTCTTGTCGTCGACAGCCTCGATCACGCCCTCGTCGCCGTGCTTGATCCGCTCAGTGTCGGCGCCGATGCGGCGGACACGGATGCCGCCCACGGGGACGCGGGGGACACGGGTCAGGTATTGGGGATCGACCGGCCAGCGGCAGTTCTCGCCGAACGGGATGCCGGGGATATAGAGGACGGGCCAGAATGGGCCTTTGACTTCCACGACTGTCCCGACCGTGTTCGGGTGCAAGTCCAGCTCCGGGTCGTTGATGGTGACCTTGTTGCCGACCTTAAAAGTTGGTGCGGAGGTGGTAGCCTTTGGCGACACCATAGAGCTGTTCCTTCCATTGATCAGGGTGATAGTCGTCGTGGACGCTCTGGAGATCGTCCAACAACGCCTCGCTGACATCGGTGAAGAGGCCGTGGTAGCGCTGGATGTCGCCCGGTGACTTGCCCTCCATGACGGAGGTGTATTTGTCAGCCGGGATCAGGATGCCGACAGCGCATCGATGGCCTGTGTTCGGGTCGAGATAGACACAGCCGGGGCAACCGCTACCGAGATCGGTCTTGGCCTGGGCGTTCTGGGCCAGGAGGTGGGTGGCCACGATGTTGAAGGCTTCTTGGTTCGCGGTCATGGTGTCAGCTCCATCCAATCAGTGCCGTATTCGCGGTTGTAGACCTTGAAGCCCACCTTCTCGTAGAAGGCCCTGAGCTGCTTGTTGGTCATGGGCTTGTCGCGGAAGGCGCCGACATACAGGACCAGCCGGCGCTTGTTTCTCTTTGCCCAGCGACGGAGGGCACGGAGCAGTCTCGTCGCGGCACCCTTGCCGCGATGCTCAGCTGGCGTGTAGAGGCCAGTGATGATCACGGAACCGGGTTCGCGGAAGGTGTCGATGTCACATTGGGCGCCATCGAGGTGGATGGTTTGGTAGAGGCCGTAAGGTCCAGACCTTTTGACCAGTGTCATGCCGGCACCGTCAGCTCGTAGTCACGAGCCACGGTCGCCATATTGGCGCGGAAGGCGTCGAGGAAGTCCTTGCTGGTGTCAGCAGCCTGATCGTGAGCGGACTGAAGTTCGTCGTAGAAATCCAGATCGGCCTCGATGAACCTGGCCGGCAGAGCGCCAGCGCGGAACAGTTTTCTGACGCTCGTGTCGTCGCTGCTGTCCAGACCTTCCGCTTCCTTGTTGGTCAGCAGCTGGCCGATGTCGCATTTGCGGCGATTAGGACCGCGGTACACGCAGCCGCCGCCTTTGGTCATCGAGGGCTTGCCCTTTTTGATGACGCCGAGATAGGCGGTGTCGAAGGCTTTCTGACGGTTCATGATCTTGTCCTCTTGATGAGATCCATCGTGTCAGCATTACGCTTGGTAATGATGCACTTGGCGTGTTGGGGGAACCGGTCGAGGTAGGACTTGACCGACTCGCCTGTTTTTCTGGATCGCTCAGCGGCGGACGGGACAAGCACAACGTCCTCGCCGCAGAGGCTGCATTTACGATGGGCCATCGAGCTTCTCCACGATGTCGTAGGCGCTTTCACTGAAGCGGACCCACTGTCCCTCGCCATGCCATGAGCCGAAGAACTCGTTGGGGCCTGGGTTGACCACACCTCTGATGGGTTCTCCCGAGGGATAATCGATCTGCTTGATCATCGCGGTCGAGCCGTTGCGGAGCCGGAACTTGCCGATGCAGGCGATCATCATCGTTCGATTTTCTCCACAATGTCGAAGGAGCAATAAGGGCGACCGTCGTCGCTCCACGTCCCATCGATGCGCCAACATGTTTGGTACATGACGCCATCGACGTTGCCCCGGATCGGCTCGTTGGGGCGTGAGGCAGGTGCATCATCGAGGGAGGTGACAATGACCACCTGGCCGGCACGGTTCTTGTATTTGCCGAGGAGCGCGATCAGCATGGTGCCCGCTCAATGGCGATGTCCAAGACGCGGAGGACGCCGGCGTGGGTGGTGTCCTTGTGGTCGTTGAACGCAGGGGCGTTGATGAACCGACCCTTGAACCGGTGGAGGATGATTTTGGTGACGAACGCGACCAAGCTGCTGAATGCTGGGTCGTCGGGGGTGTCGTCGGCGCGGAGTGTGCCGACGAGGCAGAAGCATGTGGCCTTCGGGTCAGCGGGGAGGACAGCCTTACCCGTCGCGGTTCGAGCGAAGTGACCTTGAAGCCAGTTCTCGGGCTCGGCGATGCGGGCACGGGCAGCGATGAGACGGTCGCGCATAGGTTCTCCTCGGCTGGGAGTAGTGCCAGCGGGTGATTAGAGTGGGAATGGGGTGCGTGGGCTGATGGCCGGAAGGGTGTTTGCTGAAAACATTCAACAATTCGCCCTGTTAAAAAGGCCTATCGAAAGCCCCGACTTTGTATAAGTCTATTGGATATAACCTTTACACCCATAGACTAAAAATTCCATGGCGTTTCAATGATCCGAATTAACGTGGACCGTACACCGTATATTCTAGCCCTCCTTTTCCTCCTAACGTGTAAGGAAGGAAAAGAAAAAGAAAGAGTATATATTAAGAGGGGACTACCAATAGACTAAGCGAAAATCCCCTTGTTTTTAAATGAGAATTCGCCGCCCGGCGAGCTTTGCGGTCTGAATTTCCACCTTTTTGAGGAAGGCGGTGATCTCCTCGCGAAACTCGCGCCGTTGTCTGGCAACAGCGGTCTCATAGTACGGATGCAAGGACGACATAGAGAGTTCCTCCCATGAGGATGATGAGTTGCGACAGCGGCCAGAGGTGATCTCGGCCGATTGGATTGTTTACGCCACGCATGTCGAACTCCGTTCAGTTATGGAGACCACATCCACCAATCGGGGGAGGACTGGAGCCACTGGCGTGGCAACAGGATGTGGTCACCATAAATGAGGGACGAGCAGTTTTATGAGGCTTGCTCAGGCCTGACGTGGGATGATTAGAGCATGATGGTAGGGCTCCTGTTTTGTAGGCTTGGTGAGCAGTTTTCCTGACTTGCTCAGGTCAATCCATTGGACCGAATTGGTTCAACCAGCTCGGCAACTGGCAGGCCGTAGTCTCGGACAATTGGCCTTCATCCTATTTATGTTACGGCGCCGGTGTCCTAGTGGCGCTCAGATACAGAACCAAGTCATTGGTCGACGCTCCGTTCAGCAGAGTTTGCCCATCTTGCGATATGGGCTCAGTCTTCGGTGGAAATCGCGGCCATACTCCCGAACCTGGATCATGGCGTTGGTGCGCTTCAGATGATCGAGCAAGCCGGCTTCACCCAGCTTGTCGAGCAGCTCCCTCATCATGTTCCATGCTGGAGGCACGGACATGTGATAGAGGATGAATTCCTTGAGCTTCGGTGGCAGATCACGCCGGAAGCGATGTTCCTCGTCGAGGGTCATTGCTTTCCAGTGGACGACCTCACCGGGACCTACGTTGTCCATGGCAATCCTCATGTTGTGCAACTGTCGCGTATGTCAGATACGGGATAGTCGACCCGGTGGGTGTCGAACCCACGCCTTCAGTTTGATAATCAAACGCCACGCCTTACGAGGCGCCGCTCTACCGCTGAGCTACGGGTCGATTTCATTGAACTCAGGCATAAATTATAGCCTAGGCTATACTCCACAGAACGTGGGCACCCCCGCCTCATTCCTGTGCCGACTTTATCTCCAGGTCCGCGATGGTGCCGCCTTGGGAGATAGCCAGCCGAATGGCCTCGCCGACCACATGTTCGTGGGAGCCGACGCAGCGGGCCAGAACCTGGCCGGTGAGCTTGTCGACGAAGAGCACATGCTCCCCCTCTTCATGGCCGTTTACAGGCGCATACAAGCGTTTCTCGTTTCGACGCCCGATGCTCGCGGCAACAGGCCGAAGGCGCTGTGGCGCCTCGCCTGCCGCCCTGTCGACGAATTTAGGCTCGGGTGGCCGGTGCTCATCCAAATCGGGCCTGGTTCTGGCCCAATTGACGCTGCCCTCGCTCATGTAGAGCGCATTGGGATCGAATGGCGCCGGCCGCATGTAAACGCGCCTCGCACCGGGATGTTGGGCTCGCATGGGAGCCTGCGCCAGATCGGGGAGAACCTGGCCCCCTGCCCTAGGCTTGGGAGCCACGACGAAGGTTGCCAGTTCAGCGAAGGATTTCAGCATGAGTTTCCCCTTGCGGGGATTTCGAAACCCCGCTCTTTGCGAATACCAAGAAGGCTCCGCGCTAATGTGCATGGGCGAGAAGATGCCCTCGACCCGCTGGAGGCAGGGTCGAGGGCAAGCGCCTAGGCCACAGGGACGTGAGGCCTAGGAAGAGGCACCTAGGGCGTGTGCCCTAGGTGGTAGTGGCGTAGGGCCTAGGCGGCGATCTTGGTCTCCTGTATCGAGACCATGCGGCCGGTGAGGTAGACCGCGAGTTCGTTCATCTCATCCATCGACATGCCGTCGATGAGGAGCTTTGCCGCGATCACCGGGCTGGGCAGCTCGGCAGGTGCGCCGGTCTCGGCTTCCACCGTGGTGGAAACCTCTTCGGCTTCCGGTTCTGTGGCGTCGGCTTCCGGTTCGACTTCCGCCACCGGGATGTCGGCCTTGCTGGCGTACTGGCAGACAAGATCGTATGCGGTGCGGCCGTTGACGTCCAAGGCCGTCATGTGATTGGCCAGAATGGTCGACATCAAGGCGACCGCGTCATCGATGCCGCTTTCGGCAAAGGTCGCCTTGTGGTCGACCGTCACCTGATGGAAGAGGTGCTTGGCCCGCGACCATGCGTTGTTGAAGTCTTTCGTCGGCTTGTCCTTGCCGAAAACTTGCGTTTCCAGCGTGGACTTCTTGGAGCCCTTGACCTGCCCAAGGCAGGCAAGCGCGGTGTAGTTCTTCCACTGGACAGAACTGTCGATCTTCTGGATGCGCCCAGCGAGCGCCGCAATCGTGAAACCGGTCATAACCCTTTTTCCTTCGTTTGTTCCCCCGTGGGGGAAAGTTTGCTTCAGACACACCTCTCCCAGTCCTGTCCCTAGAGGGGAGAGGCAAGAGAGGCGAGGCCGGCGGCCCCGGCCCGAAGGCCTAAATACAGAGTACCATACGGGGATGTTGTGGGTTCGACTAAGGAGTACACCTTTTTCCTTATGCAGCATGGGGTTGCGGGCACTATGGTCCCACATTCACCGCTAGAAAAATTTTGAAAATCCATTTTTTACCCTATAGACTTAGATACGAAAAAGGCCCGCCGAAGCGAGCCTTGTTCCTTGATCCAGTCGGGAGACCTTTAGTGGAAAGTGACGATGTCCAGGACATGTCGCATCCGCTCTTGATCCCCGTCCAGAACCACGAAGTGCTCTTTCAGGTGAGCTATACCTTCGTCGATATCCTGCAACTCGGCAATGTTGAGTTTTGCCAATTCCAATAGACTAAGAGTTGTGAACTCGCACACGCTCAGGCCGGAAGCCTGGAACGCCATCCAAAGCCTGTTGATGGTTTCATTTCGATGCGCCAAGATACAACTCCCTTTCCCATTCCCACCATGCCTTCTCAAGCACGACGACTACCTCGTCCGAGGAGCAAGTGTGATCGACTCGTACGAAACTGTCGGGGCAGCTAAAGCCTTCGGCTCTAAAGCCTCGTGAAACGCGAAAACGACCTGCAACTCTTTCATCATTTTCTGAAAACCCTGTAATGAAACACGCTGGGCAATGCCCATACCGATGCAGAAAGACCAATACTCGCCGTGTAACTCCCCCAACGAAATGCGTGTCTTGGACTGCCCCACCATCTTCGCCTGACCGACGATGATCGTGGGGCAATTGGCCAAAAAATATCGCACCGAGTTGTTGTCGGTTGCCATCTGGTCGACGCATGCGAGATGCGAGGACGGAAGCGTGTATTCGTTGTTCTTGACCAGCCGCTGGAAGCCCTCGACCGCCCAGGCAACGATTGCCTCTCGCTCGTGCTCCAGGATGATCTGGTCGAGATCGACGATCTTCTTGGCCGCGTCGACACGACGGTTCCATTCCAGGATCAGCCAACGGCGGTTGAAGCCGTCGGAGCTGTCCCTGGTCTTGGGCAGATGGTTCGAGGAGAACCACTGGGCGCACATCGGCCGGAATTCGAAGGCCGGCATGTTCTTGTGCTGGGCCGAGATCGTTTCGCCGGTGACGATCTTCTTGAAGCTGTCGCCTGGAATGGACTTGCTCTCCGACAGCTCGCCGGCAAAGTTCAGCACCTTGCCGTGCATCTGGGCCGGCAGGAACTTGTCACCCCAGTCGGTCGGCGGGATCGAGGACACTGCATTGGGCGGCAGCAGCCCCTGAAGGATCGCGGTGACCCTGGACTTGCCCGAACCCGGCGCACCGAACAGGCAGACCGCCCGCTGGTAGGTCGTGGCATGGCCGAAGATCGTCGAACCGATGGCTTCCTGAAGCGCGGCGACCTTGTCCATGTAATCCGGGTCGTGTCCCCAGCTGTCAGCCAGGAATTGGTTGAAGATCGGCATGTGGCCGGCCAGCTCGGGCATGTATCGGAACGGCAGGATGTAAATCATGCCCTGATCGGGGTTGTGATCGACCAATTCGAAGTTTTCGGTGAGGAAACCGTTGGCGAAGTTCAGGCCCTTGAGCATGTTCTGCTTGAGGGGCTTCTGAGCCAGGGACTGCATGACCTTGAGGACGCCTTGGTAGTCGGAATAGCGTTTGCAGGCCGGATACGTCCCGAATTCCATGGAAATGACCTTTAGGAGGTCACTTGGGTCCCTTTTATCCCAAAAAGCGCCCTTCCACTGCCACCAAGAGCCCATATCGAAGCGATGTTCGCCGTATTCGTCGACGAATTTGAGCACCGCGTCGGCAATTTCCTGATGATTTTCGCCCGCGATGTCACCACGACGCAGGGAATTGATCATCTTCTTAAGCGTGGCGATGGTGATCGAGCCCGCCGACTGGCCGGTGATGAACTTCATCACCCGCTCTTCGTCGAGAACGCTCATCGTTCCAGCAGCTCGGGCCACCTTGTCGAGCGCGACGTTGATGGAATTCAGCCTGCCCTCCGAGTTGTGGTCGGAGAACCGCTCGAACTCGACAGCCAGGTAGTTCAGGATTTTGTCGGCCGTCCACTTTTCGTCGTCCTCGGTGAAGGCCAGGCCGAGCTTTTGCTTGTCGTCGTCCGTCAGGCCCTCGTCCCAGCCGATCGGCAGGCCGACGCGCTTCTCGCCGGTGACATCGCGGACCAGGAACTCGATGATCTTGGACTGGGCTTTCTCGACCGAGAGCGGGTCACCAATGACCTTCTCGATGAAAGAGGTGACCCAATGCTCCATCTCGCCCAAAGCCTCCAGGAGCGAGCGCTCGCCCCGCGTAACGGCACGAGCGAGCAGGCCGGCATGCCAGACCATGGTGTTGTCGCGGGCGCCGGCCGGAACGAAGGTCGTGACCTTGTTGTTGCCGCCGCCGACCGAGACCTCGATGCCCAGGTCCTGCAAGCAGCCTCGGATCAGATCCTCGATGCCGAGCGGGAGCGCCGGAATGGCGCCGATCACGTCAAAGAGGTTGCAGTTGGCGGTGTAGGGCCGCTTGGTCTCGGGGTGGATCGAGGGCGGCAGCACGATCTGCGTACCCTTGGACAGGATTTCGCAGATCATCGTGCCGTCGGAGTGCTTGATGCGGCACGTCCGCTCACCGACGAAGCGGTAAATCTTGACCATGCCCTTCTTGCCCACGCGCGTCCAAGGCGTCGGCGGCAGCAGGCCGTTGAGGACGTGGATGATCTTCGGGTCGTCGGTGTCGATATCGATTGCGACGAGGCCGGAAGACGGACCCATCGGCATGCCGATGTTGCCATCATGGAAATGGTCGACCCAAACATCCATCTCTTCCTGGGAGGGCTTGGTGTCGGCGAAGAGCTGCCAGCGGTTGATGGCCGGGCGCTTCTCACCCTTGATCAACGGAATGGCAGGCAGGCCTTTGGCCCAATACAGCGGGGCGTTGTCGGCGAAAATACTCATGTGACTGCTCCATCCAACCGGCGCATCAGCTCGGTCACTTGATCTTTGGTGAGGACTTCGTTCATGAAGCCGAGGATGGTTGAGCGGAACTCGTTCAACTCCTTGAGCGTGAATGCCCGCTCTCTCATGCTGATCAGCTTCTCGAACAGCAGGGTCTTGGTCTTGAAGTAGGCGAGCTTCTCGGTCACGTCTTCGGAGCCGAGTGCTTGGCCGAAGCGTTCCAGATCGTTGATGATCTTGAAGATTTGGGTGTCGATGACCTGAACCTCGTCATCGTCCGCGAAGATGTCGACCGGGGCCGCTTGCACGGCGCGGGTGAAGAACTTCTTGACCACATCCGAGTACGGGCAGTCGGGACTTGTCAGATAATTGGGGTCTTTCTCAATGCTTTGAACGATGACGTTCAGCATCAAGACCGTTTCGTCTTTGACGGTCGGGTAGAACATATGTGTGCTCCAGTGAAGGAGCTTATCTCGTGTTAAAAAACCAAATCACAAGCCACCGCGGTTCTTAGTCTATAGGGTTTTGCCCTCGAACACTCATCCCCATTTACGCTGGGAATGAAGAACAACCCCTACCTAAAGGACTTCAGATCACAGGTACGGACTCGGTTCGCTGAAGACAGCGACAACATGACCATGTCCGACTGGATCATGAAGAACACCAAGCTCCGAAAGAAGCCCTTTTCGTTCGACGGATACGAGTTCCAGAAGCAGATCGTCGACGACATGCACCCGAACCTGAGCTGCATCAAATGCTCTCAGATCGGCCTGACTGAAGTCCAGCTCCGCAAGTTCGCTGCCTTCCTGGCCCGCAACGTGGCCGTCAGCTCTATCTTCACCCTGCCCGACGACATCCTGATGAAGCGCGTGTCCCAGACCCGCTTCGGTCCCATCGTCAACGGCGAGCGGGTCTTCAACCTCGGCTATGACAAGCCGATCCGGTCGATGGGCCTCTACCAGATCAACCAGTCCTTCGGCTACTTCACCGGCAACAAGGAAGGTGACGCAACCTCCATTAACGCGGACGCCCTGTTCCACGACGAAGTCGACCTGTCTGACCAGGAGATGCTGGCCCTGTTCCAGTCCCGCCTCCAGGGATCGGACTACCGTATCACCCAAGGCTTCTCGACCCCGACCTTTGAAGGCTTCGGCATCGACGCCTCCTACAAGGCCAGCGACCAGCACGAGTACATGCTTCGCTGCCACCACTGCCGGCACCACAACATCCCTGAATTCAACCCCAACTTCGTCCATATCCCCGGCCTGAGCGGTGACCTCAATGACCTATCTGAAATCGACAGCAACATGGTTGAGAGACTGGACCTCACAGGTTCTTTTCTCCATTGCGAACGGTGCCATAATCCTCTTGATGTACATGATAGCTCTCTCCGTTCTTGGGTTCCCCGTTTTCCGGGTCGCAAGTCTCGTGGTTATCGCGTTAGTCCTTTTTCTACTCCTCGTCTGACGGTCGAATACGTCGTCGAGCAGCTGATCCTCTACAAGCAGAAGGACGCCCTGCGCCGCTGGTACAACACGGTGCTCGGCCAGTCGTTCAATGACTCGAACGCTCGCCTGAGCGAGGAAGACATCCGCGCCGTGATGAAGGGCTCAAGCCCTGTCACCTATACCGGACCCGTGGTCATCGGCATCGACATGGGCATCGTCTGCCACATCGTGCTGATCGGGCTCGGCCAGAAGGAGCCGGTGATATTCGACTTCCGCCAGGTCGCGGCCGACAACCTCCTCGACGAGGTCAAGCAGATCAAGGAGACCTACGAGCTGGTCGGCGGCTGCATGGATCGCCACCCCTACACCCCGCTGGCGAACAGCATCTTCGACGAGACCGACGGCCTGGTGATCCCGGTCGAGTACGCTTCGTCGCCCACGTCCGCCGCCGTGCAGCTGGTCAAGGATGAGCTGGACAACATCTCCCACGTCCGCGCCAACCGGACGATCATGATCGACACCGTCGCCACCATGGTCCGGAAGCGCCGCTTCCAGATGATCGGCTACGGCAAGTTCGAACACCTCCTCGTGGCCCATCTCCAAGACATGGTCCGCATCGAGAAGGAAGACACTTCGGCCATCTGGCAGAAGCTCACCGGCAATGACCACTTCTTTCACGCCATTGCGTACGGCATCTTCGCGACCCGCGTCAACGACGCCCTCCTCTACCGCTCCGACGCGGACCCCCGCTCGATGTTCACCACATCAAACCTCATCGTAATGATGAAGGAAGGCGGGGCCATGGGTGTGCAAACCAGGCGCAAAGAAGCCATATCACTGGGAACCATTAGTTAGGACATCCTTTGGCCTCTACGCTGGGCAAACTACTCGCTATTGTTGCGCCAAAGAAGTCTGCCAAAAAGGGAGGTGTCGCCGCTACGGCGACGTTCAACCCGGCGGCAGCTGAACGTGTCCTGACCGCTCCGCTCTACCAGGAGCACTTGACCGACATCTTCGCGTCTCGGCAGTCGGATGACAGCCGCACCCTGCTCAAGGGTCTCTTCAAGACCGACCCCGATGTCTCGGCTGCTGTCTTCTCCTATCTCACGATGGCGAACACCGAGCCGCTGCTCCTCGTCCGCGACATGGACGGCCAGATCGACCGTGACCAGACGAAGGCACTCGAACAGGCGATGAAGTTCCTGACGGTGCCGACCGACTACACCCTCGGCTTCCAGCTGAAGAAGAACCTCAAGACCATCGCCGAAGAGATGCGCTACATGGGCCTGCTCCGTGGTGCCATCGGCGTCGAACTGGTCCTGGACGACAAGCTCGCGCCGTCCGAGCTGCGGACGGTCGACATGGCCAGCATCCAGTGGTTCGAGAAGAAGCCTGGGCAGTTCAAGCCATTCCAGAAGGTGCCAGGCGTAACCGACCCTGGCGTCAATCTCGACATCCCTACCTTCTTCGTCTCGTTCTTCCGGCGCGACCCGACGGACATCTACAGCTATTCGACGTTCGTCTCGTCGATCAACACCATCGCTGCCCGGCAACAGGTCATCAACGACCTCTACCGGATCATGCAGAAGACGGGCTACCCGCGCCTCGATATCTCCCTGGTCGAAGAGATCATGTTGAAAAACATGCCTTCGAACATCAAGAACGACACCGAGAAGCAGAAGGTCTGGCTCGAAGCTCGCATGAGCGAAGTGCAGACCACCTTCGGCAACATGCGTCCCGACCAGGCGTTCGTTCACTGGGACTCGGTCGAGCCGACGATCCTGAACGACAAGAACCCAGGCATGGGCGTCGACATCTCCAAAATCATCGAGACGCTGAACGCCCAGAACCAGGCCGGGCTCAAGACCATGGCGACCGTCATTGGTCGCGGCGCCTCTGGCGTCAACACGTCTTCGGTCGAGTCGCGGATCGCGGCCATGAACGCCGATGAGCTGAACGAGCCGGTCGCCGAAATCCTGACCAACGTCGCATCCTTCATCTTGCACCAGTCCGGTTACCAGGGCTTCGCCGAGCTGACGTTCGTCAAGGCCGAGCTGCGCCCCGACCTGGAGCTGGAACCGCAGCTGATGCTGAAGTCGTCCAGGCTTCGCCAGGACCTCAGTGACGGGCTGATCACCGACGACGAATACCACATCCAGATGTACCGCCGGCTGCGGCCGGATGCAGCTCCGGAACTGTCGGGCACCAAGTTCGCCGGCGATCCCGGCGCCATCGACGCCAGCAAGGCCTCACCGAACGGCGATCCGCTCGGCCGCTCGCTCTCCGCGCCTGGCAGCAAAGCAGCCAAGTCCAACGCGGTCAAAGCCGCTCTCTCCATGATCCTTGAGGCCTAACCATGAGCACCCTGAACATCACCCGAGGTATCACCCTGCACCAGCAACATGGCCTGGGTGCCTTCCCGCTGATGAGCGACCGCTTCTCGGCCTCGGAGATCAAGACCACGTCCGCAACAAGCGTGGTCTCGGATAACCCGGCAGCGGGCGGTGAAATTTGGAACCTCACGCCAGTCGGCGCCGATGTCTGGATCGCCTTCGGCCCTGGCACCCCCGTCGCAGTCGTCGGCTCCGGCATGCTCCTCAAGGACGGCAGCACGTATCAGTTCTCGGCGACCGCCGGCTACAAAGTGGCGGCAATCCTGGCATGATGCACACCCGGCTCAGACTTGGCTTCCAGCGGCAGCATAAGCGGTCCTCAACCCCAATTGTCCTCCCTACATTTCTTCCGACCGTCTCGGCCGCCCCATCCTTTGTCGTAGGCACCTCGAAGCTCCTCGCGACGTATGCCGGTGCTGCGGGGCGGGTTCAGCGCGTCTCGGATGATGTTGAAGCGGATATCCCTTTCGGCTCGAAGTTTGCGAACGTGTCCGGTCTGACGTTGTCATCCCATCAATGGAAAACGCTCTACGACCAAACAGGTAATGGGAACCATATCGCTCAGGCGATCAAGGCGAACCAACCATCAGCCAGCAACCTGCTGGTCAATGGACTTCAGCCTGCCGTCCACTTTGATAGCTCGCCACTCGCCGTCGGGGTGAAGTCAAAATACATGGGCACGGCCAGCGGCCCGACGACCGAGAAGTCGGCCTTCACCATGTTCCTACTCATGGTCCCGAGCTTCTCGTTCAACGACAACTACTATGCCTGTCAGCCTGATAGCGCCACTACGCTCTCGCTGTTCACGTCGTCGGCAAATGTCGGCCTTCGAGGCAACAACACCTCACCGTTCAATTCGACCCGTAAGATGCCTCGCATCCAGCCTCAGGTGCTCCGCTGGCGTGGTAGTTCCGCTGGCAAGCAGTTTGCCGTCAATGGGTCGGCACAGCTTATCGCGACCGCGCCCGCCGCCGGGACGGTCACAGGCATTGCATTTGGCCACCACAGCACTACCGCCAGCTATGATGGCGAGTTCGATCTCATGGCCGCAGTGGTCTACAATGCGGCGCTCTCGGATGCGGACTGCCTCCAGGTCGAAACGGCGCTTTATGCCCAGTGTAACGTCCTGACCACAGCGAGCAATCTCATCATTTTCGACGGCGACAGCCGCACCGAAGGCAGCGGCCACTTCCTTAATCAAACATGGGCAAAGCGTGTTCTCGGATCGCTGAGCAAACCTGCACATGCCATCAACATGGGCATTGGTGGGCAGACGCTGCAATCCATGGCAGGTGCTGTCGCAACTCGCATCACAGCTCTCTATGACGCATCCTACGCCAAGAACGTTGTAGTCATGGGCGGGCCGGCGATCAACGACTTCACGGCGGGCCGCACTGCGGCGCAAGCCCAGGCCGATGCTCAGTCTTACTGCGCCGGCGTCCATGCCAATCAGGCTCTCATCGTCGCTACGTGTCCATTCCGTTCGACCGAAAGCGGGACAGCTCGCACCGACTATAACACCTGGCTGCGAGCCAACTATGCGTCCCTAAAGTCCGGTGCGATCCTCGTAGACCTCGCAGCTATTCCTCAGCTTGCGAGCTACTCGACAGATTACTATGCCGACATCGTACATTTCAACGACGCGGGTCAGCAGCTTTGGGCTGCGGCGTTCAAGCCCGCTATCGAAGCGGCTATAGCATAACTCATCATACCTCATCGTCACGACTCACCTGAAGTTTGCATCCATACCCCTGGCTGCACATCTTCAGTGAAGAATGAAACAGGTAGTAAAGACCCCCGATATCCTAGCCCGTCTCCGCGCTGCGGTGGGCAACGACATAGCGGTCGACAACCTGGCTGTCTTCGAGGCGATTGCACTCAACACGCTCCCGCTCCGCAAGAAGCATCCGCTCTACAACAAGTCGGTTGTGGACCGTGGAATGCTGATGGAAATGGCCGCGTCTCTGTCGCAGGAGAGCGTTCCACTTCAGGTCATGCACGACTCCGAGGTCCTGCCGAAAGGCCGCGTCTTCCACGGACAAGTGGTCGACACCGGTGCGAATTCCGAGCTTCGTGTCTTGTTCTTCGTGGATGAGACCGAAACCGACACGATCAAGAAAATCGACGCCGGAACTGTAGACCAGGTTTCTGTGTCGGTCCTCTCGAAGAAGATCATCAACAGCGTTTCCGGGTTCGACTATCTCGGCGCCGACTCGACCTTCGACAACGTTTGGACTGGCACTGACCCTGATGGAAACACTCTGGGCGAGAACGGCTGCTACGGCAAGCTTGTCGGTCTCGACGTCTGGTTTGAAACGTCACTCGTAGGAAAGGGTGGGGCGCAGAACGCCCGCATCGTTCCTCGTGACCAAGCACACTTTGGGTCCTCGTATCAGAAACTCGCCGCCAGCGGTTTGGACCCGAACATCTTCATCTTGGCGGCATCTACGAGGAACGACCAAATGGATCTTACCACTCTCGTCGCCAGCCTGAACGAAAAGAGCGTCGAGCTTGCTCTGAAGGTCTCTGCCTTCAGTGCTCTCGAAGCGTCCGTGGCCGGCAAGGACACCGAGATCGCTGCTCTCAAGCTTCAGCTCGCTGATGCTGCGAAGCCCGAAGTGGCCGCTGAACTCGCCACTGTCAAGACCGATCTGGAAGCCAAGAACGCTGAGCTGGCCGTCGCGATGACCGCCCTCAAGGGCATCGCCACCAAGGTCACGACCGCTGCTGGCAAGCTGAACATCACGGTGCCTGAGACGGTTCCGGAGATCGAGGCTCTCCTGACCGAGACGACCACGAACATGGCCGCTCTTCTGGTCGCCGGCGGCAAGGCGCACGACGCTGCCGAAGGCGAAAAGAACGCGGCTCCTGCCAACCTCGGCGCCTTCCGCGTCCGCAAGAACTAACCCACGGAGATTTTGAATTATGGCCGGCACTCCTTTCCACACTTCTGTCAGTCTCGCGGGTTTTCACTTCGAAGACTTCAGCCTGACCTTCAAGCTTACGGCCGGCATCACTGCCGCTGACGTGGGCAAGGCTATCTCGATGAGCGCGGTCGCGAACACGGTCAAGCTTTCCGGCGATGGCGATGCAATCATTGGTCGTCTCGCGACGGTCGAAGACCGCACCATCGAAGGCACCCTCGTTGGCGCCGTCGAGCTGAAGTTCGCCAACACCTTGCCGATCAAGTCGGGTTCCACGGTCATTGTCGGTGACACCGTCATTGGCGCCGGCGCCGGCGAAGTCAAGGCAGGCACCGCCAACCACAACGTCAATTTTGTCACTGAAGTCGTTGGCCTCGTCGCCACCGTCGTCAAGCTGTAATCACGGAGAACGAAACCAATGTCGACCAAATCACTCACCGAGGTTCGTCGCCGTGGTGTGCATGAACTGAAGCCTCTGCGTAGTGCAAACTCGCAGGAGTCGGTTCAGGCAGCTCTGACGCTCGTTGCTGAAGCCCGCAGCTTTGGCCTCGGCCTCCGCGACTACCTTGACCTGGCCATCGATGTGCCAGCTTCCGAGACCCCGGAGCGCTATCGCGACAGCGAAGGCTATCTGTCGGGCTACGAAGCCTCGCTGGCCATTCTCGGCCTGCCGGTTGCGAACGACTTCTCCCGTGGCATCGTCCTCGACGCCGCGTCGGACACCTTCCAGACGTACGCCGGCACTCGCGCCCTGTTCCCACAGGTTATCGACGACCTGGTGCGCTACAAGTACCGTCAGGACCAGCTGGAGAATACCGCCGCCCTCGTGTCGCAGTCCCGCACGATCAACGGCATCGAGATGGTTTCGACCGTCGTCGACGACGCTGAAGGCGACTACCAGGTGGTTCGCGCAGTTGCTGAGCTTGGCCGCATCCCGGTCAAGACGATCCGCACCGGCGAAACGGCTGTCAAAATCTACAAGCATGGTGGTGGCTATCGTATCTCCTACGAGTTCCAGCGCCGCGCCCGCCTGGACATGCTCACGCCTTTCCAGAACCGTATGGCCCGCGAGACCGAGCGCTCGAAGGTTTGGACCGCCACTGGCGTCCTGATCAACGGCGACGGCGTCAACCCGGCCGCTGGCACCGTGGCTCAGGCCACGTTGGCATCCGGCACCTCGGCTGGCGTCATCAGCTGGAAGGCTCTGATGGCTTGGCTGATCAACCGCGCAAAGGCCGGCGTTCCTGTCGACACCGTGGTTGGCAACTGGGATGCTTACGTCGCCTGGCTGATGCTGTTCGCAGTGCCGACCTCGGCGAACAACCGTACGGATGCGAACAACCTCGCAGCCACGGGCTTCCAGATCGGTGGCGTTCCGATCCTGCAAGGCAAGGTGGACTTCGCTCTGTCGAGCGCAGTGCCTGCCAACCAGCTGATTGGCTTCTCGCGAGGCGACACCCTCGAAGAGCTGGTCGAAGCCGGTTCGAGCATCGACGAGTCCGAACGCGCCATCCAGAACCAGTCGATCACTTACGTGAAGACTGAGAACACCGGATACAAGCTGTCCTTCGGCGATACGCGCTCGATCTTTACCTTCGCCGCGTAACGAAACCGCACTTCGAAATGGGTCCACCGTTCAGCTCCTGGGCGGTGGACTTTTTCTTTAGAGGAACCTCCACCCATGAAAATCCTGTGTGAAACCAATGGTGAATTTCAGCTTATTGATTTCGGAAATGGCGGCAACATTGTCGCGGCTCACCGGCCCTCGGTTGTCAGCGGTTCTCCCTTTATCTCTGCTCGCGCCGCTCTCGGCCAGATCAAGGTCCTGGGAAATCTAGCAGACGAAGCGACGGACGAAGAGTTCGTCGAATACTTCGTCGCTGCCGAAGACGCTGAGCTGGCCGTCGCATCCTTTCTCGATGCCTACGCTCCCGAGGGGACCAAGAAGGTCGCCACGAAGGGTAAGGGCAAAGGCAAGGGAAAGACCGCCGAGCCCGAGATCGAACCTGAAGCCGACAAGACTGACGACGACAACAGCGGCGAGTAAGCCATGAACGACTTCCTCGCCGGCACCGATGTGACCTTGATGGTCATGCTGACTGACGCTGGAACTCCTCTTGTCCCGGACGCTGGGTCTATGACCTATACCGTTCGGGACCAGGAGGGTGTGGCGATCCCTGGACTTTCAGGCATCCCGATCACCACCGGCCCAACCACGTTCAGAGTGTCGGTCGTTGTCCCCGCCATCAACAATTCCATTGCCGCTGAGAAGCGGTTTGAGAAGCGAGTGGTCACCTTCAACTATCTCGTGGGCGGCGTGGGCAAGCAGCAGAGCGAAACCTACCGCCTCACCGCTTTCCTCAACCACATCGTCAATGGTGGACAGGTCAGGGGCTTCATCGGTGTCCAGCAGCACGAGCTGCCCGACGAAGAGATCGACCTGATGGTCGCCTACCTGAAGGTGGAGAAGGTGGTCGGCCTGGTCGATCTCGGGACCGCCCTCGCCTCTGGCACAACGCTGGAGCTGGCGGCGAACGAGATGATCCGCATGCAGGCTGTCCTCGATGTGCTGCCATCCCTCAAGCAGCGCATCGCCCAGTCCGAGACCAATGGCATCAAGGGCTTCTCACGCCCGGCCATCCGCGACTTCGCTGAGGTCGAGCAGAAGGCGAAGGATCGGTATGCCGATGCCCTCGCAGAGACCACCGGTCGCACCACCGACGCGACCCACACGTTGGCTGTCCTCACTCAGGATACCGACCCAGTCACGGGGTAACGCAATGACCATTGGCCTGAACAACAGCGGGCGTCGATTTGAAAGCCTGATGACCACCGTTGGTGGCTTTCCTTTCGTCGGCGACGTGCAGGCCATGGATGAGGGCCACGTCCCGTCCTACGACTACAGCGACCCCAGGCTGGTCCTGCGGGTTCGGCACCTCTGCCCAGTGGGCACGGGCGCCATGATCCTCGACGCCGCCGGCCGGCGATACCTGCTCGGCGAGCACGACTCGGCCAACGATTACAACCAGGTCCACTACCGCACCCACCGCATGTTCCACATGAGCCGACTGGTATCCTGGAAGCGGGAGACGCAAGTCGTCGACCTGGCTACCGGCCTCAAGAAGGGCAGCGGCCGGCAGCTGATCTCCAACATCTGGGTGCTGATCGAGCGCATGACCCGCGAACCCACCGGCGGGCCGATGGGGGTCAAGGAGCAAATCCGGCAGCTGATCACCGGCGAGGACATCCAGCTGGGTGACATCGTAGACGACATGATCGTGAAGCGGCTCGACGTAGTGCTCGGAGTGAACGTCGCGGAAATCCAGTAATGAGCGCGAAGAACCGCATCAGCATCAACTTCCGGATCGGCAAGAACTCTGGCAGCAGGGACGCGAGTGGCACCGGAGCTGCGGCTGCGATCACCGACGCGGTCGCAGCCGCGACCGGGAACTTCGCCATGGAACGTGTGCGGGTTGGCTTGAAAACCCTCAACGCACGGCTCCAGCGGACCATCGAGACTGAGTATGCTCTCGGTGTGAAATACGCCGCCGACAACCTGATGGGTCAGCTCTCAGCCTACGGCTCCGACCACAGCCCCAAGGTCTTCTCTTTCTCGGACGCCGCCGGCGCGGTGATCAACACCAAGATCGCAAACAGCAAGCGCTTCCAGATGTCCACGCAGCCATTCGCCCGTGGTCAGATCAGCTGGGCTCGCCTGACCGGCAACACCATCCGCCGCAAGGTCGCCGGCGGGCTGAGCGTAGATCGGGCCAGGCGGTTCTATCGAAACACTGGCAGGCTGCGCCAGGAGCTGCTGTCGCAGTCCAGGCAGATGGTCAAACGAACCGGCGTGGTCAGGATCACGATGAACAGCTCGGGGCGGTTCGTCACACGCGCCAGGGGCGCCACCATTCCGGTCGGCCAGCTCAGGATCACGCTGATGCCGAACGTGTCGAGATCGTCCCTCCCCGGCCTGATCTCTGGCAACCTTGGCGATGTGAACCAGAACATGAGCTTCGAGCGCTCGCTCGGAATGTCTTCCGATGCGATCACCAAGCTTCAAGGCCCGATGGCGGGTGGGCACAATCTGTCCCATCGCCCCCTTCTCCAACCAGTCTTCACCTACTGGAGCCTGTTCAAAATCCCGCAAAAAATCGCGGCCGCTCTCAACGACAGCATCGTCTCGGCAACCCAGAGCGGCGTCGAAGATTACAGCACTGGAACATCATAATGATTATCGAAGACGCATGGGTCTCCATCGTGAAGGTTTGCCAAGGCATCATCACCGAGGTGGAGGCACTCTACCCCGACACCGAGATCAATTTCTTCGACTGGGAAACGCACTCCAACGTCGCGGAGCTGCCGAACAGTGACCTGATCGGTCCAACGGCGCTCGCCTTCACTGAGCAGTCGCCGGGATTGTCTGAGGCGGTATTCGCTATCGCGGCCTCGACGTATGGTGACGACACGAACCTGTTCCGTCACCGGAAGATCATGTCGCTGATCTTCGAGCGGCTGCGGCCGACGAAGACGATGAAAATTTATGACGCCGGCTCGGCGTTGGAAAAGGGCTTCATGGTGTTCACTGACGGAACCACTCTGGTCCCGATGACGCGGTCGGAAGCTAGGCCGTGGCAGTATGTTCAGGTTCAAGCTCTGTTGGGTGAGGAATAGAACCCACTCCACCCTGAGCCTGCATCAGGGTCCGAATGATCGACAGGTTGCCGTCGATCTCTCCAGCCAGGGCGCACTCAATCAGGAAGACCACTTCATGGTTCATGCTGCGGCGATTGTATTTCGCCCGGCTCTGCAACAGTGCGTACAGCTCCGGTTCTAAGGTCGTCGTAAATCGAGTCATAACTCACCATTCTGGTTCGTGGCTTCTTAGGTGATATGGGGAGGAGTTTCTATCTTACAAGTGAGCAAACTCTCTATGTAAAACTCAAAGGAAACACCATGGCCGGCACCGCCCGCACCGACAAGTTTCTGCTTTCGACCGCGACCGTCATGGTCGGTGCTTTGGCAGACCTCCACGCCTTCCAGCCCAGCACTCACTCCATCGGCCTGGTGAAGAATTTCACGATCACCTCCGATCCGGCGTATGTCGAGCTGACGCAGGGCATCAAGAACAACATCGTCATGTCTGTCCGCAACCAGGACGGCATCAAGGCGTCTTGTGAAGTGTACGAGTACACTGCTCGGAACCTTGCCTACGGCGCCGGTCTCGATGCCTCCGGCACGTCCTTCGATCCGATGCCGAACATGTGGGCTTCCAGCAACTCGGTTGCTGCGGCTGGCCTGACTGTCGAAGTCGCTTCCGACATCACGACCGACCTCGCTGCCGGCGATTACATCTTCCTCCAGGATGGCATCGACGACGCTGTCCACATCGCCAAGGTCCTGACCGCCGTCTATGCGACGACCAAGACCACGATCACGTTCGCCACTGGCTACGCGACTCCACCTGTGAAGGTGTGGCCGATTGGCACCCGCATCGGCAAGATCAAGCGTATCGATCTGGGCGGTGTCTCGTTCCAGCCGGAGCTGGCCGTCAAGATCGTCGGCATCCTGCCGAAGGACAACTCGCCGTTTACGATCCTCCTGCCCAAGGTCAAGATCACCAAGGGTATGAGCGTCGGCTTCCAGACGGACAACTTCGGCAACCTGCCGTTCGAGTTTACGCCTTACGCCGGCGTTCCGACCGATCCGATGTACTCGTTCTACGGTGAGGCTGCGGCCGTTCTGTTCCCCCGCTAACAGTCGCTGTGTCCTTGTAGATAAGCACGTCACTCCCCACATGAGTGACGTGCTTTTTCTTTAACAAATAGCGGGAACTCCTTGTGGCAAATTCACCAACACTCACGATCAAACTGGACGAGGCAGAACGCGAACTGTTCATGTCTTTCGGCCTTCTGAACGAACTCTCCATCCTCGTCGGCGACCCCGGTCGCATCGCATCCGTCCCGGTCAACTCTGACATGCGTCGGGACATCCTCATGGCATGTCTGGCCGTCCGCAAGAAGAGCGGCAAGGTCGAGAAACCAGTGGCCGACTTCGACGATCTTGACATCTCCATCAGTGATGTCGAAGCGATCCTCACCTGGACCATGGATCACCTCATGGATTTTTTCGTGCGGTCACTCAAAAAGGTCAACCAGGTGATGGCAACGCACAAGACCGATCTGGACACCCTAGCATCCTCCTTGGCTGGCTCACCGGACTCTCCTTTGAAGATAGCATAATCTGGACGCTGGGCATCAAGCCCAGCGACCTCCGTGAGGTCCTATGGTCTCACACCCACTACGATCTCCAGACAATCGTCGGCCTTAGAACACAATACGAGCTAGCTCTCGGGTATCAGACCTTCGAGTCGTTCCGGTTGGTAGCTCAAGAGGTACTCGGCGGTGGCAGCAAGTCATCGTCCCCGGCGGTGCCGGCGTCCGATGCAATCGGCAGTTTCGACGAGCTGGCTGCGGCCTTCTCCAACATCGGTGGCCTCATACAGTAGGAGTGACTCGTTTCGAGTCACTCCCCTCTGCCCCGACCCAACAATTCCCCTCCTAAGTCCTTATCTAACCTGGATACTTCAGACAGTATCGGGGTTCTTGGTTGTCCAACGACGGTAGCATCAATGTTGACTATGGATTAGATGCTAGTCGCGCCTCCGCTGAGTTGAAAAAGCTCCAGGCCGATCTTCAAGGCGTCACCGCCAATCTCCTCCAAGCCCAGAAGATCATCGAGACCCGCACCGACAACATGGTGTCGAAGCTCAGCGCCGCCATGGCGAAGGTCAACGCCGGCTCGGCCAACTACACCCGCAACATCCAGCGGCAGGAAGCCGCCCTCGGCCAGAACTTCGCAATGGCCGGCAAGGGGGGTCTCAGCGGACAGGCAAACGAGGCTGCTCTTCGCTCCATCATTGCCGACGCGAAGTCGACCACGAAGGCGGTCACCGCCCGTCTGACCGACGAGCTGGTCAAGGGCTTCTCTCAGAACCTCCGCACCATGGACGCTGCCGTCCAGGCTCGCCTGCGGCAGGCTCAGTACAGCACCAACAAGCTGGTTCAGAACGCTTCCCCTCAGGTCCTGAACGCGAAGGCGATCCTCGACCAGCGCCGCACCGAGAGCATGCTGTACGAAGCAGCTAATGGCAAAGCAGCGCTGACCAGCCGGAACATCTCCGAGCGGATGAACGCCAATGGTGGCGCTGACATCGTCGGCATCCAGAGCCGGCTGTTGATTGGCTACCAGGCCCTGTCCCTCGCCTTCAATGCAGCGAAGGGTCTGAGCACGTTCGTAGTGCAGCTCGATGCCGAGTTCCACCAGTTCCAGGCGATCACCGGCGCGACCAATTCCGAGATGTCGGTCCTCAAGGATCGCCTGATCGAGGTGTCGCAGGCCAGCAAGTTTACAGCCCTTGAAATCGCAAAGGCCTCGACCATCCTCGGCCAAGCCGGTTTCTCCGCACGAGAAGTCGCTGACTCGATTGGCGCCATCAGCGTCCTGGCGACCGCCGCTGGTACCGACCTTGGTTCGGCCGTCGATGTCACGTCCAGCGTTCTATCGATCTTCAATCTGCAAGTCGACCAGACCGCCGACATAGCGAACACCCTGACTGCCGCCCTGAACCTGAGCAAGCTGACCATCGACAAGCTTGCGCTCGGCTTCCAGTATTCCGGTAACGTCGCCGCCCAGATGGGCGTCACATTCCAGGAGCTGACCGGAGTCCTTGGTGCTCTGTCCAACTCCGGTATCCGGTCGGGCTCCACGCTCGGCACTGGCCTTCGCCAACTGCTGATCGACATCCAAAACCCAAGCAAGGAGTTCAAGAAGACCCTCGACGGCCTGAAGCTGTCCGAGGAGGACGTGAACATCGAGAGCAACGGCCTCGTCAATGTCCTGAACAAGTTGAAGACCGCTGGCTTCACCAGCGCCGACGCCTTCGGTGCTTTCGAGGTTCGCGCTGCTTCAACCTACTCGGCGCTGTCGAACAACCTCGACCTGGCTTCCAAGCTCCAGGCTGAGTTCACGCTAAGCGCCGCCGCCGTCGAAGCCAACGCGATCCAGATGGAGTCGCTCGCCAACACCTCGACCAAGTTCGGTTCGGTCGTCGGCTCGCTGACCTACAAGGCATTCGCTCCGCTGCTCACGGTCTTGCAGAAGCTACTCGACGGGGCCGCGAAGGTGCTGTCGGTCCTCAACGAATTCCCAACTGTCCTGAACCTCATCGCCGTGGCGGCGACCGCCGTCGGCACCGCCCTCGCCCTGATGACCGCATCAGCGGTATTCCGCGGTCTCCTCCAGCTGGTGCCAATGATCGGCAGCTTCGCCGCTGCCACCGCTGGTGCCGCCGCCGCTACCGAGGGTCTTGGTGTCGCTGCCGCCGCTGCTGCGGCGCCCGCCGCCGGCCTCCTGGCTATCATCGGCATTCCGGTTTGGGTTGCCGTTGCTGCCCTCGCCACAGCTGCGGCTGTCGCTTACGTCGCGTTCGGCTCCAGCGCCCTCACGGCTGCTGACCGCGTCGACATCCTGCGTGGCCAGGTCCAGGAGCTGGAAGGCGATCTCGCTGCCACCACTGGCCAGGTCGAAGCCATCGACCAGACCATCGCCAATCTCGTGCGCCAGAAGGCGGCTCTTGATGCCGATCCTCTCCAGCGCCGGGCGAAGATCCTCGAAATCAAGCAGGCCTTCAAAGAGCTGGCCGGCGAGATCGACACCAGCACGGCTTCTGTCCAGGATCTGATCGAGGCCCTCGACAAGTTGAAGTCGGGTGACTTCTCCAAGAACGCCAAGGTGTACGGTGCCCTGATCGAGGCCGAGAAGGCTTTGCTCGAACAGAGCCAGCGCAATCAGTCGACCCTGCTGGCAACGTCCGACACCTACGCCATCGGTGACAAGGCTGCGAAAGCAGCTGGCATCACCGGCGGCTCTGCCAAGCGTTCTGACTTGCCGTACCTGGTCGAGCAGGCGCTCGGTCCTCAGTTCAAGGACATCGCCGCGTTCATCGCAGGCCTGAGCGGCCCTCCGAAGGACAGCTCCCAGGTGCAGGGCTACGGCGCTCAGATCAACCTGACCAAGGCTCAGAGCACTCGTGAGCTGAGCACCCTGATGGCTCAGAAGGAGCTGGGCAACTCGACGCCGGATATGGAAGCCCGCATCGAGCAGCTGACCAAGACCGTCGATTTGCTCGATGCGCTGCAAGCCGGCCTCACCCCGCTCATCACGCTGTCCACGCAGATCGACGCATCCAAGGCGAAGCTCGACCGGCTGAACACCGAAGACATGCTGAACGCGGTGAAGAACACCGAGGCGTTCGCCGACATCAGCCAAAAGGTCGTGTCGCTGTCGGCCGACCTGGCTCGCGACACCAGCAAGGCGTTCCGCGACACCCGTGGCAAAAGCTCCAAGCAGATCATGGACGGGCTCAATGCCCTGTCCGATGTCTACGCCGGCCGCATCGCCGACATCCAGCGTCAGGGCTCGACCTTCGTCAACGACATCATGAAGGCCAACCCGACCTTCGACCGCTCCAAGGTCGAGACGATGGTGAAGCAGTATTTGACCGACGCCACGGCTTCGATCACGAACCGCATCTCCGCTCGCGCCACCACCGAGAACAAGCTCTACCAAGCAATCCAGGAGGATGTGCTCAAGGAACAGCAGAGCACCATCGACAAGGAAATCCAGTCGCTCCTGAAGCTGACGGGCAAGAGCTACACCAAGGAAGAGCTGAAGATCATCGAAGACGCGATGAAGGCGAAGTTCGACCAGAAGCGGAAGCTGACGGCCGAAATCTTTGACGCCAAGATCGCAGCCGCCAGCGACGACGCCAACAAGACCGAGCTGGAGCTTGGCCTTCGCGAAGATCAAAAGCAGATCAACCAGGCTGAGCAGGATTTCCAGAACGCGATTGCCGATCAGGCTCAGCAGAATGCCGTCAACCAGCTGAAGGCCATGAAGGAAGCCGTGGACGCCGATGCCAGCGTCCTCGAAGGCAAGATCAAGAACCTGATCGAAGCTATCCGCAAGTCGCGCCCAGGCCCGGCCATGGACGCGCTGATCGCTCAGTTCAACACGCTCGCCGCCGAGCTGGCGAAGCTCCAGGCGTCCTCAGGCTCGCTCGACATCCAGGCGATGACGCTGACCGAAGGCAAGCCTCTGGCCGGCTCTGTGGCCGACCGCGCCGCTGCCGACATGAAGCAGTTCATCCAGATGGGTTACAGCCAGGCCGCAGCCTCCGGTTTGGTTGGCAACTTCATCACCGAGAGTGGCTTGAACCCCGGCGCGACCGGCGACGTTAGCGACAAGACCGGCCGGCCGACCGCGTTCGGCAAGGGCCAGTGGCGCTTCGACCGCTGGGACAACTTGCAGACGTTCGCCGCCGGCCAGCACGGCTCGCCGTACGACAGCTCGATCCAGAACCAGTTCGCGGATCAGGAACTGAAGACCAAGTTCCCCCAGGTCTACGCCGCCCTGATGGCTGCGAAGACGCCGGAGGAAGCTGCCCGTATCGTGATGAACGGCTACGAGAAGCCGAACGCCGACCCGGCGATCAACCACATCAACGACCGTATCGGCAACGCTGTCACTCTCGGCAAGGGCGACTACGCCGCCGACAACCAGAACATCGAAGACGCGATCAAGGACCGCACGAAGGCCGAGCTGGATGCCACGACCAAGGCGATCAAAAGCTCCACCAACTTCTCCGTCAAGAACGCAACCGAGCAAATCCAAACGCTGGTCGCTCAGTCGAAGCTGGCCTCCGACCCTGAGACGGTCAAGAAAATCCTGACCTCGGTCAACGATCAATATCAGCGGATCATCGACGCCAAGACCAAGGCGTTCGACCAGGAGAATGCTCAGGGCCTGACGGACAAGGACGAGGATGTCATTGCCCAGCGCACCGACATGCTGGAAGGCCTCCGCTCCGACCGCAACCAGAAGGTCGCCGGCCTGCTGGAGGAGTATTGGGACCAGCTCGACAAGAAGACCAACGAGCCGGTGCTTGCCGCTCAACGCGCCCTCGACGCCGCCCAGCTGCCGGAGAACGCCAACAAGTTCACTGGCTCCCAGATCATCGACCTCAGCAACAATGTGAAGCTCGCTGAGCGCAAGCAGCTGCTCGACCAGACCGCAGCGGCCGAGCAGCTCCTGACCCAAATCCAGAAAGAGCATGCTCAGGCTGAAGCCACCTATGGCGCCGCCTCGGC
The DNA here is from genome assembly GCF_040324035.1 of Mesorhizobium sp. M0016. Classification (NCBI taxonomy): domain Bacteria; kingdom Pseudomonadati; phylum Pseudomonadota; class Alphaproteobacteria; order Hyphomicrobiales; family Phyllobacteriaceae; genus Mesorhizobium; species Mesorhizobium sp. M0016. The sequence goes on from NZ_JAMYVM010000003.1 coordinate 197,641, forward strand.
CGAAGCGAACTTCTGGCTGTTGCAGGAGATCGCGGCCAAGAAGCGAGCTGTCGATCTCGGCTTGCAGAAGAACGCTGTCGATGCCGCTACGGTGCAGCAGGGTCCGTCGATAGTCGCCGCGATCCAGAGCGCGAACCGTGCCTGGGAAATCCAGAATGGTCTCGTCGACGAAGCCGGCAAGATGGTCCCGCTCGCGTCTCAGGTCGAGAAGGCCTGGGGTCCGATCCTCGACAACCTGACCAACTCGTTCCAGACCCTGTTCATGGACCTGGCCAGCGGTACCATGTCGGCGACCGAAGCCTTCAAGGCATTCGGCCTGAGCGTCGTCCAGTCCCTGATGCAGGCCATCGCCAAGGCGCTCGCCCTCCAGGTGGTCATGAGCCTACTGGGCGGCAGCGGTGGCGGCGGCTTTGGTGGCGACATCCTGGGCGGGCTGCTGGGCTCCGTAGGCATGGCTCTGGGTGGTGGCGTGAAGGGCGCGGCCCTTGGTGAGATGATCCAGGGCACCGGCGCCCGTGACAGCGTCCTGCGCAAGCTTATGCCTGGTGAATTCGTGCTCCGTCAGTCGGCGGTCTCGGCCATCGGCACGGACAAGCTCGATGCGCTAAACAACGCCGGCAACAACATCCGCTCGGAGAGCCTGACGCCGCCGACGAACGACAACAAGTCCAGCGGCACCGTCTTGAACGTGTGGGTGGTCTCGCCTGACCAGGTGCCGGGTCCGAGCCCGACCGACATCATCGCCACGGTTGCCGACAACATCCAGCGTCGAGGCAGCTTGAAGACGCTCATCCAGCAAGTGGTGGCAGCATAATGGACACGTTCAACTTCCCCATGCACACCCTTGCGGCGAAGTATCCCGAGAGCAGCGCCAAGATGACTTTCGGCCGAGGCTACGAATTCGCCTCCAAGCCGAAGGGACCGGACCAGCTGACCTACACGCTGGCCTTCAAGGGCATGTGGTTCTTCCTGAACAGCAATGGCACTCTGGACTTGGCCACCCGGCCAACCCTTAACATGGCGGTGCTGGAGAACTTCTACGTCGCCCACCGGCTCTACGAGAAATTCATCTATCCCCACCCAGCGCTCGGCAACGTCACCGTTCGCTTCGACGTGCCGCTCGACTACAAGATCATGGAAGGTGGCAACGGCCTCGTTGAGCCGTTCACCATCCAGCTGCTGACCCAGCCTTAGGAAGCGCCGGCGCACTCGGTGTAGTAGTTCTGCGGGGAGTTGATGCCCACGTCGGTCACCTGACCGTGGCTGAAGGTCACGAAGGCCACCGTCGGCCCGTAGCCGCCGAAGCTGTTCTTGGCATAGAACGTCGCGCAGACTTGCCACTTCCCGTTGTTGCCCACGCCTGAGTTGCGCTCGATGTAGGGCTTAGTGACCTTCATCTCCTTGACTGAGAACGGGTCCTTGAGCCGGGGCGTGATCGCCGCGATAGCCTTCTCTCTGTAGCCGGCCGGCGCCGGCTCTGCCGCCACCGAAGCTGAAACACACCCACTCAACAGCGCAAGCGTAACGATCAAGTATCTCTTCATATCAAACCCCAGTTGCTTAACCCCATAGACTAAGGGGCACGACTGGAATGTTCAAGGCCTCGTCACTATTTAAAGACCATGACGGCACCGGTATCCCATCTTGCCGAGGCTCAGAAATTAACCGCTGACGCCCAGGTCGACCTCTATACGATCAAACTTCGAAACGAGGACACCTTCTTTCGCTTCAAAGAGGGGGAGACTAAAACCTGGCAGGGCAATCCCTACGAGGGAGTAGCCGTCAAAATCTCAGGCGACACTCGCACCGCAGACGGTGAAGAGTCCAAGCCGCAGCTGGTGGTCATGAACCCCCTCGGCGTCTTCAACCTCGCGGCCAAGCGTGGCGATCTCGACCTCGCCTTCGTCACCCGCAAGCGTGTCCTCCTCGTGAACCTGGAAGCCGACGCCAACATCTTCGAACAGCGGATGTGGCAGATCGGCCGCGTCCCCCAACTGATCTCCGGCCAGTCGATCACGTTCGAGCTGAAGAACCTCACTGAGGGTGCCAACTTCCAAATCCCTGTGCGGATTTACATGCCGCCGGAGTTCCCCACGGTGTCACTATGACCTTGAAGCACCAGCATCTCCTCGGTCTTCCCTTCGATTATGCGAACGTCAACTGCTACACGATGCTGCGTCGGTTCTATGCCGACAACTTCGGAATTCACTTCCCCAACTATGCCTGCCCAACCGAGTTTTGGAAGCACGGTCTGGACCTCTACATCACTCGCGCACAGCGGCTCGGCTTCAAAAGCCTCGATTGCCACCCGTCCGAGTACCAGTTTGGCGACGTTTTCATCATGTCTATCGCTTCATCTATAGGTAATCACTGCGGTATCCTGGTTGAAAACGGGCAGATGCTCCACCACTTCTACAATCAATTGTCCGACATCACTCCCTACAAAGGGGTTTATCGGAATACCACGGTCGCGGTGTTCCGTCACAAGGATGTCAAGCTGAGTGGATCACAGGACACCACACCACTTAAAGACCTCGTCTCTTCTAACACTCGGCGGAAAATTGATGAAGCCCTCAAGGATGTCAAAGTCCCTTCTTAGCATGTACGGCGGCGACGTTGAGCGTGTTGGGTTTGTCCTGAAGAACGGTAAAGTTATCGAGGTCCAGAATATTTGTGAGAACCCGGCTGAAGGGTTCGACGTGAGCGGCGAAGACATCGCACTGTATGCGTTGACCGCCCGTGCTACTTGGCACACTCACCCCAATGCCAGCCACAACCTGTCTGCCAACGACTTCAACACTTTCCTGAACTGGCCCGAGCTGGATCACTACATCATCGGCAACGACGGTATCCGCAAGTATATCGTTGAGGACGGTGAGGTCCTGATCGCATGAGGCAAGTCTATCTCCACGGATACCTGTCTGCCTTCCACGATGGTCCGATCTCGGTCGAGGGCAGCACCGTGGCAGAGGTGGTCGAGTCGATCACCCGGCAGCTCCCCGGCTTCGCCCCGCGCCCGGTCCTCGGCCGTCATCGCATCAAAGTGGTGGGCTGCGAGACGGTCCAGTCCCTGCACACTCCCCTTGGCGATCAGGAGATCATCCACATCGTCCCGCAGCTCAATGGCGGCAAGAGCGGTGGCCTCGGTCAAATCCTGATCGGCGCCGCCCTCATTGGCTTGGGCCTCTTCACGTTTGGCGCGACAACGTTCTGGGGCTCGATGCTTCTGAAGGTCGGCGCATTGGCCGTCCTGGGCGGCATCAGTCAGCTCCTGGCCCCGACGCCGGAGAACGACACCAGCAAAGATCAGAGCCGCTACCTTGGCTCCCCCAAGAACACTGTCGCCATCGGCACCCGCATCCCGGTCCTCTACGGCGAGGACCGCGTCTTTGGGCAGTTCCTATCCTTCGACATCAACGCCCGTGAATTCCGGAGAGGCAGCTCATAATGCGACCACAAGAACAGATCATCCGTGATGCCATTCAACTCATGGGCGGCTTCCGCCCAGCTGCCCGGTACTTGCGTGAGCAGGGTTACGACATCAGCGAGTCGGGCATCCGAGGCATGAAAGCCCGTTGGCAGGAACCCGAGTACGACGACGTGGAGCTGGAGCGCGAGTTCCCGCAGGCCTATGAGCCGACCCCGGCCATCGACATCGAGGAGCTGGTCGCCCGCCGCATTGGCCAGTTCGCCCGCAAGAAGGAAATCTACGACCGGGACAAGTTGATCCAGGTCCGCGTCAACCGCGACGGCCCCATTGGTCTTGGCTTCTTCGGAGACATGCACCTTGACGACGATGGCACCGATCTCGCCGAGGTCATGGACCACGTCTCAATCTTCGACGGTTCGGTCCCAGGTCTCTACGCTGGCAACGTCGGTGACGCTTTCAACAACTGGGTAGGTCGCCTTGAGCGGCTCTACGCCGAGCAGAGCACGACTTCGAACGAGGCACTGGCCTTGGTCGAGTACGTCCTGAAAAAGATCAACTGGCTCTATTACACCGACGGCAACCACGACCTGTGGAACAAGGGTGGCGACATCCTGAAGATGATCCTCAAGGGGAACACGCTGGTTCACAAGAGCACCAAGGTGCGGCTTGCTCTGCGTCTGCCGAATGGCCGGAATGTGAAAATCTATTCGGTCCACGGCTTCCGTGGCCGGTCGCAGTGGTCGGACGTGTTCGGCGCTGGCAAGCAGGCGCAGCTCGACGGTGAGCATCACGACATCTACGTCGCGGGTCACACCCACGTCTCCGGCTACACCCACGGCATGCGGCCCAGCTCGGAGCGTATGTGGCACGGTCTCCAGATCGCGTCCTACAAGAAGATCGACCGCTATGCAGAGGAACTCAATCTCGATCCGAAGGACCTCTACAACTGTCCCGTCGCCCTGATCGATCCTCACGCAACCAACGAGGTGAACTTCATTCGCTTCGAGTTCGATCCCCATGAAGGTGCCGAGCGTCTCAAGTGGATGCAGCAGCGGTACCAGGCTGGTAAATCAGCCTCCTAACTACCATATGCGGACGACCAAACACTACGGGTTGAAATGACGCTTCACATGAGCCGCCCCCTGTCTGGATCAGCAGGGGGTAGCAAGCCAAAGAGAACTCCTGACAACCTATTTTCTACAGACTCTGTTGAGGTCGTTCTTGGCCTTTCTGAAGGCCCAATCGAAGGTCTCGTCGACGGCGGTAAGACCTTCCTCATCGGCGAGACCCCACTTCAAAACGTAGACGGCGAAAACAACTTCGACTCGTTCGAGCTGATCATTCGTGAAGGCTCCGAGATCGGCGAAGAGATCGTCTCCCGGTCGGGCGGCTTCGGCTCCTCCACCGATGTCTCCACCGAGCTGACCACCAACGTCCCGGTCATCCGCCAGGGTCTCCACACCAACATCGACTACATCGACTTCCGAGTGGTGATCAACCACCTGGAGAAGGTCACCGACAAGGGCAGCTTCAACAACACCGGTAAGGTGAAGTTCGAGTACCGCGCAACGGGGGCCTCGTCCTGGATACCCGTCAGCACCCTGGCACCGCCATCCAGCATCATCGGCGACGGCTTCGCTGCCTTCTTCGGCATCCTGAACAAGGTCACGTCCAAGGCATCGCCGGGCGACCGCACGACCTTCTGGACCTCGTCCACGCCGATCACCACTGAGGACAGTGGTATCTGGTTCAACAGCGGTTCTCTCAATCACCCCAAGACCTGGAACGGCACGGCTTGGGTCGAGTTCGGCGGGATCGCTTCAGCGACCGTCGGTGCCTACCTGGTCTACACCTGGTCGGAGAAGTCCTCGTGGGGAGCCGACAAGGCGACCAAGGCCTACACTGGTGGGCTGCTGCCGCCGACCGGCGTCGAGCAAGGCGACTACTGGCTGAACGACAGCGACAGCATCGTCTACTTCTTCAACGGCTCGACCTGGATCGTGGCCGGCTCCTCGCTGGCGCCTGGCTCGTTCGGTGGGTCGGACAACGATACCGTCGTCAACGGCGAGCTGCTCATCACCGGCAAGACGACCAGCCCGTTCGTAAAGGAGTTCCGCTTCGCGGTGCCGAGGAGCGAGACCGACACCTACCAGCTGCGTGTCACGAAGACGAGCCCGGCCAACACGACCCAAAAGTTCTTCGACGTGACCTGGGAGAGCTTCCAGGAAATCACCGCGGCGCCTTTCAAGTTCCCTGGCCTTGCCACCGCCCAGCTCACGGCTCGCGCCTCTGACCAGTTCTCGTCGATCCCGGACTTCTCCGGCATCTACCGGGGCCGGATCATCCGCATCCCGAGCAACTACAACCCGACCACCCGCGTCTACACCGGCGTCTGGGACGGCACCTGGGTGCTCTCCTATTCGAACAACCCGGCGCTGGTCGCGAACGACCTGGTGCTCAACGACCGCTATGGCATGAATGCCTACTACCCGGTCGTGCTCAACAAGTACGATGTCTACGAAGCCGCCCAGTGGTGCGACACGCGCAACGCCAACGGCAACCCTCGCTTCACCTTCAATGGACAGATCACCGACCCGACCAACGGTCGCGAGATGATCGACTACATCTGCGGCATCTTCGGCGGCCGGTTCTTCGATGATGGCAACGGCAGCGCCGTCATCCGTCTCGACAAGGACACGAACGCCGTCGCGATCTTCGCGCCGGAGAATGTCGAAGGCGGCATCTTCACCTACTCGTTCACCGAGATCAGCACCCGCTTCAACGACATCACGGTCACGTTCGTCAACCCGGACCTGAACTACAAAGAGGACCGCCGCCGGGTCTTCGACCAGACGCACATCGACCGCTATGGCCGCATCCCGAGCAACTTCATCGCCGTGGGTTGCCGCAGCGCCGAAGAGGCGATCACCCGTGGCCGCTACAAGCTGATCACCGGCGTCTCTGAAACCATGATGGTCAACTTCAAGACCAACCGCATGGCTCAGTTCATGAACCCCTATGACATCGTCCTGATCTCGGACGATGACATGGACGCCGGCCTGTCAGGCCGCGTCAAGGAGTTCGCCAGCGCCATCCACATCACGCTCCGCGATGCGGTCTACCTGGAGCCGGGCTTCAACTACAAGATCGTGTTCCAGTCGATCAACGAGACCACCGGCCTGTATCAGGTCGAGGAACACAACATCATCCCCGGCACCAGTGGCGCCGTCAGCGACCTGACCCTTACGGCTCCGATCACGGCCGACCTCCCGGACAATGCGGTGTTCGCTATCCGCACGACCGACGACACGGCGGCACCAATGGCCTTCCGCGTCGTGAGCATCGCCGAGGTCGAGGGTGATCCCGACGCCGTCGAGGTGTCCGCGATCTACGTGAACCGCCTGAAGTGGCTGTACGTCGACGGCATCATTGAGGACTACGAGAACGCCCAGAACTACGACGTGCGGGCAAACGTCAAGCCTAACCCGGTTCCCAATCTCCGCGTGTCGGCGACGACCAGCATGCAGGGCGCTGTCCCGATCTACAATATCCTGCTCGACTGGGATAACAGCCCCAACAACCTGGTCACGCGCTACCAGGTCTTCGTCAGCAAGGACAACGGTCCTTTCGGCCTGCTCGGCGAAACGTCGTCCAGCGCCTACCAGTGGGACAACGTCCCGCTCGGCGAATACGTTTTCAACGTGGTGGCGATCACCGTCAGCGGTCGCGAGAGCGATCCGGCCGTCATCGAGCACCGCTTGGTTGGCGACTGGCGATCGATCCCCGGCGGCTCGGGCCTTCGCTTGCAGGACGAGCCTTTTGAGACTGTCTTCGAAAGCCGCTCGCCGAAGTTTGCGTGGGACCCGGCCACCTATCCTGAGCATCAGGATTACCGCATCCGCATCATCAACGACTCGTCCTTCGTCCTCTACGAGACGTTCACCACCGAGCTGTTCTTCGTCTACGAGCAGACCCTGAATACCACGCTGAACAGCGGCACCCCGGCCCGTTCGTTCACCATCGAGGTAACCTCTCGCGACCAGTACGGCACCATTGCCGGCGCTCAGCAGCTGTCGGTCAGCAACACCGCCCCGGCGGCGCCCTCGCACCTGATCGCCGATCCGAGCGCCGACCAGGTCATCATCCAGTTCGAGCAGCCGACGATCCGCGACTACGCTGGTGTCCTCGTCTACAAATCGACCGTCCCGGATTTCACGCCAGCCCCTGGCGACCTCGTCTACCAGGGCGCGAACAGCAACATCTCGATCCAGTGCGACCGTGGCCACACCTATTATTTCCGCGTGGCCATCTATGATTTCTTCGGAACGCAAGGGCTCAACTTCGCCCCGCAGCTGTCCGTCGTCGTACCGACCGAGGCTCAGGAGATCAGCGCGACCGTCGTGTCGATGCTTGCCGGCATCTCCGGCCAGGTCTCGTCGCTGTTCGACTACGTCGAGATGGTCGCCGGCAACTCGGCCATCCACAATGCCTCTTCCGAGATCGTCCGACAGGACATCACCCAGAGTGTGGCCAACGCCTTCGCCACCATCGCCAAGGAGTCAGAGGTTCGCGCCAACGCCATTCAGGCCGTCGCGAACGACGTGACCGTGCTCCAGACGCACGTCACCGACCTGGAGACGCTCTCCACCGGCCAGGCATCGGCCATCAGCAGCCTCCAGACCCAGGTCAGCGCCAAGCCGGCGGTGTTCCTCCAGGCGGCTGCACCGGCCACCACCGGCCCTACTGGCTCGATCTGGATCGACAGCGACGACAACAACAAGATCTACATCCTGCAAGCCGGCGCGTGGGTCGATGCCTCGGTCGCGGGCATGACGGTGTTCTTCCAGGCTAGCCCGCCTACCACGACCGTGCTGGGTGCCCTGTGGTACGACAGCGACGACAACAAGCGCATGTACCGCTGGAACGGTACTGTGTGGCAGGATGTGAGCGACAGCCGCGTGTCGGCCCTCGCGACCGCCATGACGGCGGTCGAGGCCGGGGTCGATGATGCAACTGCATCTGGGCTCTTCAAGATCGAGACTTCGGCCGGCTCTGGTTCGGTCCTTGCCCGCCAGACGATGTACGTCCGCGCCAGCTTGTCCGACACCTTCAAGCAAGCCGGCCTGGTCATCGAGGTCTACACGTTCTCGCCGGGCGTTTTGAAGACCCGCATCGTTCTGAACGCCGACCAGATCGTGATGACCGACGGCACCACGACAACCAACCCGTTCATCTACGAGGGCGGTGTCCTGAAGCTGGTCACAGCCAAGATCGGCACAGCCATCATCGACAAGTTCCAGACCACTTCTGGCAAGACCCAGATCGGCACGTTCACCGGCGGTGCCGAGGGCGTGAGGATTTTCACATGAGTTCGATCTTCGCGATGGAGTCACAGCCTGGGATCGGTCCCGTGCTGCGGATCATGAACGACGCCGCCTGGGACCCCTTCACCACCGACCCCTCCGAGATCGGCAAGATGCAGTTTGACAGCCGCCATGGCACCAAGCTCAGCTACGTCTACGACATCTACCTACAAAGCTATGACAGCCGCTACAACGCGGGCGGGTCCAACCGATACTATGGCTTCGACAACCACGATTTCGATACGGTTGTTAGCACCAGTTTTTCCGCCCTAGCAGACCGCTCCGCAGGTATCATCTGGGGCCAGTCCGGATCGGGGTCACAGCAAGTCCAGTTGTACAAGGAGTGGTGGAACTTTGGGTTCATGCCTATTGTGGAAATTCGGAGTCGCTTCAATCAACTCCCAGGCCACTTCGATGGCGCACATGTGCAATACGAGGTCCCTGACGGGATCGGGGGAGGCTATGGCAACGTCACCAGCGGTTCTGCTAATTCTATTGGAACTTCGATACAGATTTTCCCTGATATGACTAGCAAGGAATGCTACTCATACATCACGAAGACTGCGACGTCCGGCACTCATATCGATTACCTACTTTCAGTCTTCCAACTCCCCCTCCACAATGATCCTATCCCCGACAACTCCACCACTGTGATAGGTGGACAGGAGGTTCTTTGCATCCTGCCCACGAAGGCCAGACTGGCTCTACCGGGCCGGGATGTCTACGACACAAATCCAGAGAACTACATTTTTCACGAGGACAAAATCCCGGCGAAGATTATGCGCGCCGGCGACGTGAACGTAGCGGGCAGTGGCACCGCCGACATCATCTGCCCCCTGCCTTTGACACCGTATACCTACATGGACTTCATGGTGAAGAAGCAGGCGGACCCCGAGTTCTGGCACCCACCATATTTCAACGGTGTAGCATCCAATGGCGACTACGCCTTCAACTACGAAGTGAAGAGCGACCGCATCACCATCACGAACTTGACCAGCACTGCGATCACCGTTCGCTTCGTCATCCATGCGGACAGCGAGGCTGGCTACACAACCGGCGGCAGCAAGGTGCTGGTCGTCGAGCCCACCTATGTCCAGCTCAAACGCCCTGGATCATCGGACACTGCTCCGAGCATGAACGATATCATCGTCGACACCCGACTGGCATACATGCCCATCTTGGCTGAGGGATACTTACCGTGGAACTCCACGGGCTTCCCAACGGTGATCACCGGAAGCAACCGCTTCAAGGGCGAGCGGATGGCAACCGTCAGCATCCCCAATCCAGACCCTAAGCTCAAACTGTTCATTAAATCTGCCGTGCTCTTCGACCTTCGCGCTGAGAACCCGGCTGTTGGTGGATACCACAGGGTGTTTGCCGACAACACCGGCTCCTGGATTGGCCGCGCCAGTTGTGACAGCTCATGGGCGAACGTCCATGCCGACGAAACGGCAGTCGACTTTTACATGTCGGGGGACAACCCACGTTTCGTAGACTCCGGCGGCGCGTCATACATGACCAAGTTCCGCCCCAACGACACTCCCGTCAACACACCGGCCTTGGGCCTCCGCTATTACGTCTTCGGCATCCCCCAGAGCCTTTAGTCTATAGGGGTGCAGGAGCAGGGGCACGTCCCCATATAACTCCCACCCTCTCAACCCAGCCAGGTGCATGTTTTACTCAGCCGGAACTGTCTCGACACTCAATGGTTCAAAGACGATTTTGGGTGATGGCACTCTCTGGCAAGTGGCGAAAATTGGTGGAGGCATTCTCTTCCTTGAGGGTCAACTCCCGGCCGCAATCGATACAGTAACGGATGATGGTGAAGCCGAGCTGCTCGCTCCTTGGACCGGCGCCACGCTGTCCAACGCTCCCTACTACATCCTTCTCGCGACCGCCCAAGCGGCGAACGTCATCTTCTCGCACCAACTGCTAGCCGAGCTGTCGGCCGCTCTCTATGCGAAGACCCTTTTCAAACCCGACGCCTACGGCACCCTTGCCAATCGCTCGGCCTTCAACACCGCCGCCGCTGGTTTCATCTATGCGGTCCTGCCTACGGTAGAAGGCACCGGCCTGACGTTCTATTTCAAGCAATCGGTTACCTCGGGCGACTGGTCGCTCGGCGCTACGAATAGCGGCCCTGCTGGCCCTGCCGGTGTTGGCCTGACCTGGCTGACCGCCCCGTGGACCATCGGCAACGGCTATCTCGCCAACCAGGCCCTCGCCTACAACGGTTCCTCGTATCGCGTGAAGACGCCGCACACCGCAGCCTCGACCAACGAGCCTGGTGTCGGCGCATCCTGGACCACTTACTGGCATCTGATCGCTCAGAAAGGCAACACGGGCGCTACCGGTTCGACCGGCGCTACCGGTTCGACGGGCTTGACCGGCGACAAGGGCTGGGCACCCGCATTCTCGGCTGTGACCGACGGTGCTCGACGTGTGCTTCAGGTATCGGATTGGGTCGGCGGCACAGGGACGAAACCCGCCATCGGTGACTACGTCGGCGCAACTGGCCTGACCCCTACCCTCGCTTCAGCCGTTGATATCCGAGGGGCCACGGGCGCAACCGGCTCCACGGGCACGACCGGTTCCACCGGCTCTACAGGCGCGACCGGCGACAAGGGTTGGGCTCCTGTCCTGTCCGTTGTCTCCGACACCACGCGGCGTGTTCTCCAGGTCGCTGACTGGGTCGGCGGAACTGGCACGAAGCCCGCCACCGGCGACTACGTCGGCCCGTCAGGTCTCACGTCAGTCCTCGCGAACGCTGTGGACATTCGAGGTGCGACCGGCGCGGCCGGCGCCGGCTCGGGTGACATGACGATTGCTGTCTATGATCCGAACGGCAAAGCCGCTGACGCCTTCAGCATGACCAACATGGTCGAGGGCGCCACCAACAAAATCCTGACCTCAACCGAGCGGGCGAAGCTCGCCGCCATAGCCGCTGGGGCGACCGCCAACGACACCGACGCCAACCTCAAGAACCGCGCCAACCACACCGGTTCCCAGGTCGCCTCGACGATCTCCGACTTCGCAGCTGCGGTTGGTGCCATCCTCTCGGCCGCTATCGGCTCCACGGTCCAAGCCTACAGCTCGGTCCTCGCTGCCACGACTGCCGCGTTCACCACGGCCCTCGAAACCAAGCTGTCGGGCATCGCAACTGGAGCCACGGCCAACAGCACCGACGCAGCTCTGCGGGCTCGGTCGAGCCACACCGGCACCCAGACGCTGTCGACGATCTCGGACGCCGGCACCGCCGCGTCGAAGAACACGGGCGTGGCCGCTGGCAACGTCCCGTTGCTGGACGGCAGTGGCCTGCTGGACACGTCCGTCCTGCCGGCCATCGCGATCACCGACATCTTCACGGTTGCAAACCAGGCTGCGATGCTCGCGCTCGTTGCCCAGAAGGGTGACATCGCCATTCGGACGGACTTGAACAAGTCCTTTGCGCTCTCGACCAATTCGCCAACCACGCTGGCCGACTGGAAAGAGTTGCTCACGCCGACTGACGTTGTCCTCTCCGTCGCTGGCCTGACGGGCGCGATCTCCGCTGCGGCCCTCAAGACCGCGATTGCGATCACCGTTGCAGACATCACCAACGCTTCGGCCAACGGTCGTTCGCTGCTGTCAGCCGCCGACTACGCGGCGATGAAGACCTTGCTCGGCCTGGTCGTCGGCACCAATGTCCAGGCCTACTCTGCGGTCCTGGCTGGTACGACCGCCTCCTACACGACGGCTGAGCAGACCAAGCTTGGCTTGGTCGGCACGATGGCCAACCGGGCTGTCACGATCTCGACCGCAGCGGCCAGCGGCGGCGCCGACGGCGATGTCTGGTTGCAATACGTCTAATGGCTCGGATTGCAACTAACGTGGCTGGCGTCTGGAAGCCTACGTCGCCTTACGTGAAGGTCGCTGGTGTGTGGCAACCTGTTAGGCAGGCCTACACACGGGTCGCCGGTGTGTGGAAGCCGCTGTTCAATTTCAAGGATCAGCTCGACCACCTTGGCTTGTCGACCAATCTGAGGCTCTGCCTCGACGCTGGCGATGCTGTATCGCTGCCAGCGGCCTCGACCAAGTGGGTGGATCTTTCCGGCAACGGCTACGACTTCTTCCGTGGTGCAACCATCGGTGCTGAAACCAGTGATCCAACTATCAATGGCACCCCCGGCGGTCTGTCGTCCGCTGAGTATCTGTCCTTCGACGGCGGTGACTACCTGAAATACGATACCACTAACGAAACGTGGATGGAGAATTGCCATAAGGCCGGCGCTAAATTCACGTTCTTCGGCTGGTTCAATTTCAGCGGCTTTTCGGCAACGCAACGGCTGTGCGGCAACAGTATCTCGTCCAATGCCGCAAACACTGGCACCCGCTGGAATATGACGACAACTACCCAGCAGCTATTTATTTCCCGCGCTGGTGGGCAAGTCCTGGCGTTTGTAGCTAATCATGGCTCACCTACCGGATGGCAGTGCCTGGCCGTATCTATAGACGCGGCTGGTAACGCCGGCATCATGATGCAGAATGGAGCGTTCACGACGGGCACCGCTACTTACGCGACACCGTCTACCGGCGCGTCGACTGAGGGTTTTTGCGTTTGCGCCGCCGGAAATGGCGATGGCCCGCTACTAGCTGGCGGTCGCTGCGCTGGATTTATGGCTTGGGAAGGTCGCGCTTTGACCCAAGCTGAAATCACCAGTCTGTTCACCTCTACACGCGGCCGGTTCGGGGTTTGACACCGACCCGGCACGAGTCACTATGAGTCACGGGCGGCAAACACTCCCTTCCCCAACGTATTATATTGGTGGGACCAACTAGGGGTCCCTTATGCAACACGAAACGATCTCCCCCGCGAGATTTGAAGCGATGGAGCGTTCCATTACAGCCATGTCCGACCAGGTTGGTCGGGTGGCCTCGTACATGGAGCGACTCGTTCTCGTCGAGGAGCGCAACAGCACTCTGGCTATCTCGTTTCGGGAGCAGCGTGAGGAGACCAACCGACAACTCGAAAGCATCAATAACGTCTTCACCAAGGCCATGGACAAGCTGTCACTGGATCAGAAGGAAGATCGCGACAAGCACGAAAAGCTCTCGACCAACGTCACCCGCATCATGGCCGTTCTGGGTGTGGTCTCTTCCATCGTCATGGTCATCGTCCCGATCTTCATCGTCAATCTGGTCAACCGTCTGTAGCCACCATGTTCGCCAAGCTCACTCGCATCCATGAGAACTGGGACTCAATCCTTCTCAGAGCATGGAGCGTACGCTTCACCGTCTTGGCTGTGGCTTCCGAAATAATCAATCAGGCCTTCCCCTACCTGGATGGCTATCTCCCAATTCCCCAGCCTGTGTTTGGTCTGCTTGTCGGCCTCTTCGGTGGCCTCGCGATCTACGCCCGCTGCGTACCCCAGAAGGGCCTGTAACATGGCAATCAAATCTTCCGGCCGGGCTTCCAAAGCCATCGCCGCTGTCGTCGCTGTCGCCACCTCAATTGGCGGCGTTCTCTACGTCAACCAGACGCCGGCATCGGTGGAGCTGGCCGTCAACGCCTTGATCATCCCTTGGGAGGGTCTAGTGCTCAAGTCTCACTGGGACAAATACTCGAACCGGTATGACATCTGCCACGGCGACACGCTGATCAACGGCAAGCCGGTTCCGCCCCACATGACCAAGACCAAGGAACAGTGCCACGACATGCTCATGACCCGTGTGGTGAACGACTTCTACAAGCCGCTCACGCGCTGCATCAAGGGCTTCACCAGCCTGCCGGTGAGCCTCCAGGCCTCGCTGATCTCTGGTGCCTACAACTTTGGCGTAGGCGCACAGTGCAAATCCAGCGCCGCTCGGTTCGCTATGTCGGGTCAGTTCAACACGGCCTGCCTAGCCCAGATGGCCTTCAACAAGGCCGGCGGTCAGGTGGTGCCAGGATTGGTCAATCGACGGGGCATGGGTGACAAGCAGCGCATCGGCGAGGCCGAGCTTTGCGTGACGGGGTTGGCGAAATGATCGAGTTGGCCAGACCTTACGTCTTTGCATTTCTCCTCGGAGCCGCCGCTGGCGCCTTCACAGTTCTGGCCGTGGAGGGGCTCATTCTCTGGGTGTACCTCGCACAATGACCCTCATCGCTGAACTCTTCATGCGCTTCGTGTGGCCGGTCCTCAAGTTCGTGATCCCGGTCCCGATCTTCGCGGTGCTGGTGATCGCCGGCAGCGCCTGGATTTACAACGCCACCTCGATCCACACCGCCGTCCGCGAGGCGGTCACGGAATACGTTCACTCGGCCCAGGTCGATGCCCTGCAAGCGACCGTCGCCGAGAAGGATCGTCAGGTCACTGCGATCACTCAAGCCAAAGAAGAGCTTCAGGCCAAGGTCGACGCGGAGAACCGCGCTGATGCCCTGGCCGAGCCACAACGGACAAAGGACGACAACGCTTATGACGCTCAGGACAAAGCTGGTGCTTGCAGCCCTACTCTCAGCGATGCTGATATCGAGTTCCTGCTCAAGCCTTAACAAGCAGCTGCACGACGCCTCGGTCACCAAGGGCAAGATCGAAGCCGGTATCGACATCGGGGAAGATCCAGCAATCTGCGGTCAGACGGAAAAGGACGCACCCCTGGTCAAGGGTGTGTCGAAGACCGTCATCCTCAAGCAGCAACGACGCATCACGCACGTCCTCAACAACCGAATTACCTATTGCCACGAGTATCGAGGCACGTTGAGGGAGAAATTCCTCAATCCGGACCTGAAACCGGCCAAGAAAAAGAGAGGGGCGCAGTAGCGCCCCTTTTAGTACCTTGTAATCGTTTTGTTTTTCTAGGTCATCTCAGTCCAACCTCCCCCGCGAAACCTCTGTACGGCCTTCTACGGGGGAGACTTATTTCCTATTTGTTGAAGTCTATGGGGCATGCGCCCGCTTCGCAGTCAACGTGGACCTGATCCACGTCTTCCACCATCGCTTCGATGCCCGCGACGATCTCCGCGAACCGCTCAGCCGAAATCTCTTCCTCTGGCGTGTACTCATAGCTCAGCGAGTTGATCTGCGGCAGCACCGACACGGCTCTGACCGTCGGTACGTTGGCCCGCATCACCTTCTCGAACTGCGAGAAGGACACCACGGTCGGATCGTACTTCAGCGTGTAGCTGATCTGGTTGCCTCGGGTGTCGCCGAGCCAATATTTTTCCAGCAGCCTGATCCAGCGGAACTGTTCGGCCGGCGTTGCCTCCGCAGCGGTGACCAGCTTGTCGCCCATGCCGAGCGTCGTGATGACCGGCGCCGTCGGGAAGCCAACGATGGTCGTGCCGGCGTAGGTTTCCAGCTGCCGGATCGGATAACCCTTGGAGGCATACTCGGCCACCAGCGGGTCGTCGTTGCGGAACTGGACCCAGCGGAGGTACTGCCGGAGCGCAGGAAGGTGGACGCCCTCGGTAAGACCGAACAGCTTGCTGGTGGTGCCAGCCGGCTTGGCGGTCTTGTTGGTGTGAGGCACGACCACGCCCAAGACGAGAGCGTAGGCTTCTGCCTCGTCATCGACGGCATCGCCGAACCGCTTCAGCATGTTCCAAAATTCCGCGGCCTTCTCTGACATCGGGAAAGCCACTGCCTCGCGGAAGCCGAGACCGAACCTGGTCCACATCCACTCGTGCAACCCGGTCAGGCCGACGCCAATGCGGTTGGTGCGGGCCACTTCCAGATTGTAGATCGAGTCCATGAGGTTCACCCGCATCAGGGCGCGGGTTGCCACCCGGAAGGCGTCCTCGGCATCGTCGTCACTGCTAGCATGGAACGGCACCACATCGGCGATCACGCAGAAGGCTCCGAGCATGAACAGGACGATCTCACCGCATGGGTTGACGATGTAGTGGTAGCTGTGGGCGAGCACACGCTCGGTCAGCTCCTGCATGAGTTGGAGAGTCACGTCATCAGGCTGGTAGAGCTTCGAGCCGGCGAACGCCCGCGAACGGTACTGCTCGATGTCGGTGTCGTTCATCGTGAGCTTGTGAACGTTCAGGAAGCCCGGCTCGCCGGTGCCGTCGCCGTGCTGAGCTGCCATGACGGCATCCCAAACCGCTCGTGCGTGGAGCCGGTCGGCCTTTGACGACTTCGGGTGGTTCTCCAGCGCGTTCCAGAAGTCCTGGTCGACGGCCACGGAGTTGTTGGAGGACCAGAGGTGGGACTGGAAGAACCCAGTCGACCGCATGGCTTCGACCTCTTCACGGGTCTTGCCCCGAAACTCTAGCGGACGCTTCAGATCGATGAAGTCGAAGATGGTCGCGTCACGCCAGAACTTGGTGGCGATACGAGCTGCCCGGCGAGCGCCGCCCACCAGGACGCATTCGGCCTGGAAGTGGTCGGCATACATCGCCGCCTTCCACCGGGCCATGTCGGTGCCCCTGAGGCGCGACACGTTCACAATGGCGTCCATGAGCGGCCCCGGCCCTGAGGCCGGCCGGTTCTGCATCCCCTTGATCGGCGAGCCGAAGCCCCGCACGGCGGTGAAGTCCAGGATGAGGACGTGGTTCGTCAGCTGCTGGTAGGCCATCTTCTCGATCTGCTCGATGGCCTTGGCCCAGCCTTCACGGCTGTCGGGCACATGGAACACGACGATGTCGCGGCCCTCGTACAGATGCTTGGCGTCACGAAGGCTGAGGAAGCCCTTCACGCGCCCGCTGACCACGTCAGAGTGGCTGGGATCGAGGACAGGGACCACGTTCGGCTGCTTGGTCCAGTCGACAACCATCAGGTCGTCATCGTAGGAGCCGCCGACCCCGGAGCCCGACAGCAGGAGCTTGAAGTTGAGAAAGCGCAGCATGGCCGTAGAGCAGTTGGAGAAGACCTCCATTGGCCGACCTGGCTGGCCTACGTCGCCGTGCTGAAGGTGCCGACCTGACATGAGAGTGGATGCTTGAAGAAGGTGATGGGAGAGGGCCGGATAGTCGTTGACCTTCTGGTCAAGGAGAGAATTGCCGAGGGCAACTCTGTGGGCTACGTCGGGCCAGCGTTCGCCGGGGCGGTTGATTGTACGGTCGGCGACGGCTTTACCCATGCCGGGTTCATAGTCTCTGGACATAAAAAATTACCTCAGTCTTTCGGGGAAAGACTGAGGTAAGAAGTCTGGTTTCGGATGTGAGTGCTGGCGTCTCTAGGTCTATTGGAAGACGACCCTTTCAGCGGCGTCGTTTCGATGAGTGGTGGCCAGCTCCGCGTCGAACTTGTCGGGATAGCGGACCATCAGTTTGGCGATGTTGCGTTCACCAACCTCCTCGAAGGAAGTGCCGAGTTTGCGATAGAGCATCGCGAGATACCACTGGAGGTCGCCGGCTTCATCCATGAACTTCTCACGGTCGATCACGCCGGTGTAGAGATACCTGGCGAGCACTTCCATCAACTCCGAAGCCTCGCTATCCACGCCAAGAGCGGCGTGGATCACGTCGGGCTCGATGCCCTCCGGGTATTCGAGGATGGCGCCGTCGTCCTTCATGATGTCAGTCACGAGATCGTGGAAGATGGGCTTGCTCTTCCCATAGAACAGCGCCTTCTTGGCACCGTCGACCATGTGAGAGGCATCGATGCGAGCCTCCACAATGGCAACGAGGACCGACCATGGCACCAGCCCGGTGAAGACAGTGCCGGCAGCGGTGCGGGCGGACGAGATGAGATACTGCTTCATGGTCATAGCGTGGTGTTCCTGAGAGTTTCGAGGGGCGGCATCGTTGCTCGGAGCGCCTCTTCCATATGAGGACCAAGGTCCGAAACGAAAGTGGCGATGAGCGGCAGCTGGATGTGAGCGTTCGGCGACGACCCAGGCACGATGCCGGGGTTCAGCTCTTCGTAGTGCTGCGCCAGGAGATCGGTGGCTTCGTTCAGGCTGAAGCCGTCGCCGTCCTTCCACCGCAGGAGGTGGTCGTAGATGTCGTCGAACGGATTGCCCGGACGGTTCTCGTCCATGTCCCACATCTTCGGCAGGACATAGCGGTCGTCGATGCCGCTGGCCTGTTCGAAGAACTCCATCTGGAACGCGATGTTGCAACCGACGTGGGCGTAGTGATGCAGCCCGCTCTCGTCGTCGTGGGTCTCACCACGAGCGATCTTGTTCATGTGCCGGAAGGCACAATCCATGACCGTGTTCCAGGACCCACCCTTGCGCCAATTGTTGGCCGAGTATTTCTTCTGGCCGAAGTCCAGGACGCGAGCGACATCCTCGACCAGTCGGGTTCTCCCGAACCCGATGGTCTTGATGAAGATGGTCGGAACCAATGTGATCGGCGGCTTGCCGGCGTTGTAGCGAAGCATGGCCATCAGAGCACCTCCGCAAGCGTGTCGATCCAGATGACAAAATCATCCACACCTTCGATCTCGTGCTTCCTGTTGTGAGCGCGTCTCAGGATGAACGTCTTGTGACCAGCGGTCTGACCGATGAGCGCGTTCTTGTAGTTGTCCTCGATCCAGATGCCGGGGCGCAGAACCTCAAGCCACTGGGACTTGGACTGGCCAAGAGGCAGGCAGATCAAACGGGGGAAGGCATCGCCGAAGCAGTCATGAAGGTTCTTGGCGCGGCGGTTGACGATGTCTGGATCGTCCGAGCAGCTGGTGAGGACCGTCAAGGTGTGCCCTTCGTCCTTCAGCTGATTGACCATCGCGAGAGCGTCGTCGTATGGCTTAAGCTGACCAAAGGCTGGGGAGGAGTTGAAGGTCTCGATCAGGCGGAAACATGCCGCCTCGTCGATGCCAATCCACTGGCCCATGGACCAATCCCCTGGTCTTGGCTCGGTGGGCGTATGCCCGATGCTCACGAGGAAATCGCGGAAGCCGCCGGTCCAGTCGAGCAGAACGTCGTCACAATCAAAGATGAAGTGTTTCATAGCATCGGCACCATGGTTGAGAAGAAGGTTCGTGACACCGCTCGCGAGGCGCGAGGGATCAGGTACTGGACGACCCAACCATCGTTGGGGGTCTGGAACATTTCGTGGGTTCCAGCGTCGAACTTCTTCCGAGCATCGGCGATGATGGCATCGAACTTATCCGGCCAGCGGCAACCGGCCTTCTTCACTGCGATCACGTAGGGTTCGTAAGACGGACGCCCTAGTGTGCGGATGTCCAGGGGCTCTGGACCGACGGCCGGCCGGAATGGAGTGTAGGACGGCTTGCCGTATTTCTGTTGGAGGTAGAAGTAGTCGAGGCCAAGAACACGGGCGACACGAGAGATGTTGCCGTCCGTCTTCTTGAGTTCCTCATTGATTAGCTGCTCTTCACGGCTGTTCACATTCATTATTTTCACCCAAGTTGACGTAATAGTCTGCTTGGGGATATTTGTGAGTCACGAGCAGTATTTGCGAGATGCGAGATTTGAGTGTCTGTAGGGTATTCGCAGTATTCTCGGCCCTGTCCTTGTCCATAGACGCATCGATCTCATCGGCCATGAAGAGGCTGAAGACATTGTTCGTCAGGACCTGGCCGAGGCCTAGTCTCAGAGCCAGATTGGCGACAGCTTTTCCCGACCCTGAGAGGGTAGAGATTGACTGCCCGTCGACCGAGACATTGAACTCGTCGTCGACCTCGATGACCTGACGTTGACCGCCGGTCATCTGCTTGATCAGGTGGCTCGCCACTCGGTTGAGGGACGGCACCAGATGCTGCTTCACCATCGTGCGGAGAGTGGTCAGGGCCTCCTTCGCCTTCTTCCACTCACTGGACAGCCCCGCGAAGTAGGCGATGCTCTCCAGCGCCTGCCGGTAACGCTCGGCAAGCTCGTCATAGTTTTCCTTCGCGATCTCGTAGTTCATCGCGAGATGGTATGCGTCCTGGAGAGCCGGCAGCTGGATGACCGAGGCCTCCAACATCACTGACCGCACCAGCTTGGCAGCTCTCTCGGTCTTCCAGCTCTCGAACCCAATTGTGTCGTTCTCGAACTGGACCATTTTGGACTGATGGGCATTGGCCTCGGCGAGCATGGCCTGGAAGTCTGGCATGTCCGCAAGGCGCTTGGTGTAACCAGCGAGGGTGCTTGTGAGCGTTTCCCGCTGGGCGGCGGCAGCGTTGGCCCTGCGATGACCATCGATCTGTGGCCCCGTCAGGAGAGGCTTGCTGGCCTCGGGAACCACCTCTGGACTGACACCGCTTTCGAAGTGCCTGATCTTCACCAACTCGGCTTCGATCTGAGGCTCGTTGAGAGGAGCCGGATAAGAGTCCTCTTCAATGAACTCAGGCCACCGTTTGTCCCGCAGCTTTTGGATGTCAGCCGCAGCCACCGGCCACTTGTGTTCACATGAGGGGCACTCGTGTTGACCATGGCTTTCCAGGTGGGCGATCTGCTCCTGGTCGGCGCGATAGTCGAGGTAGGTGCTGTAGCCGACACACTGAGCGGTGTATCGGGCCAGCTGGTCTCGGGTGTAGGCCGGCGTCGGATATTGAGCCCTGAAGCGGACCAGCTCCTGCCACTTGTCATAGGCGGCGAGCTGCCCCTCGAACTTGTCCAGCTCTTTGTCCGAGTACGGCGACATCGCCGGCAGAGCATTGAGCTGGATCGACAAGGCCCGCTGCTGAGCCTTGGCCTCGTTCTGGCTGTCGAGCAGCGACTGGATGGCCGAGAGCGGCATGTCGATCTTGCTGACGGGACGAACCGGCGGTGCCCGCTCAACCGACAGCCAGCCTTGTAGCTGGTCGTACTCGGTCTTCAGGGTCCGGATCGAGACCATGTCGGCCTGGATGTCGGCAGCTGGCCGATAGCCTTCCGGCTCGACCGGCTCCACGGGCTCATGCAGGGTCGTCTTCAGATCTTCCGCCCTACGAGAGAACGCCAGCGCCTCGTCACCGGCCGACTTCGCCAAGTCCTCGATCACGCCGAGGCCTATAACGCTATCGACCATGCGCTTGCGCTCGGTCGGTCGCATCGCTCCCAGCTTCTCCAGGTCGCCCTGGTTGGCCACGCAAGCGATATCGAACACGTCCATGCCGAAGGTCAGCAGCTCGACGATCTTCGCGTTGACCGGCTTGGTGCCGACAGCGATCTGATCCGTGCCTCGGAAGAGCTTGGCGTTGGTGATCGTCCGCCACACGCGATACTCAACATCGCGGATCGTGAACGTCAGCTCACCATTGAGCTTCTTGTAGTCCGGGACCGTGCCCCGCAGGGCGGCGGTGCCGAAGAACAGCCAGCGGATCATCTCGATGATGAACGACTTGCCGGCCTCGTTCGGGCCGGTGATGGCGCCGAAGCCATCCTGGAACTCTACGGTCTCGGCCAATGTCCTCCCCGTGGTGGGAAAGGTGACCGAGTAACTAAGCGACTTCAGCATGCTTTTTCCATTCTTTGCAGAGGCCTTCGGCCCGGCCTTTGGAGACGCAGTTCCAGATGACGAGGGCATAGTTCCGCATCATGTGGGCGCGGGCCTCGTCGAACTCGCCGATGCTCTTCGCGGCGGCATCCCGAAGGATCGAGATCAGCGCCGTCTCGAAGTTGGTGAGCTTCTTGCAGGTCAGCCATTCCGACATGGCTTCGACGTACTCTTCAGCAGTTCGCGTGAGTGGATTAAGAGCCATCGGCCAGCCTCTTCATGTTGAACTGTTGCAGGAGTGTTTCGGTGATCTCAGGATTGACCTCCGCGAAAGCAGTGCGGAAGAGCTTCTCCATATCGAAGTCGCCGAGGACCACGGTGGGCATCTCCTCGTCGGCACCGTCGAGGCGCTTGATCGTCAGCGAGAGACAGTCGATTTCCTCGTCGAGGATTTCACCTGGCTCCAGGACGACGCGGACGCACTTGTCGTGCAACCCGCCGGTCAGCTCAGCCTTGGTCAGCGTGACGTAGAGATCGTCGTTGCTTTCCTCGCCATGGGCATAGGGCTGCATCGAGCCATTGACCTGGACGAAGATACCATCCCGTTCGAAGTCATCCTTCTTGTGGATGTGACCGGTAACCGCGATCTGGAAGCCGGCAGCGGCCAGCTGCTTGGTCGGGATCAGGTTCTCGCCGGCGCCGCCGAAGCTCTCAACATCCCAGTGGCCGAAAGCGATGGTTGCGTCTGTGTGGTTCGATTTCGAAACCATGTCGGCCGCTAGGATGGTCGGGTGCCAGGCGAAGAACGCCAGCTCGTCCCCGAACACCCACCGGGTAGTGACGATGAAGATGTTCTGCATGTGCTCGACGATGGCGGCGAACATGTCGAAGGCCGAATGCCGATCCAGATCGCGGACCCAATCATGGTTCCCCTTCAGGATGACGAACGAGCAGTCGGGGTTGTTGGTCGCCGCCTCGATGTAGGCCTGGGCAGCTTTCATGATCACGTCGTAGGAGACGTAGGCCTTGTCGAACAGGTCGCCCATGTTGACATGGACGTCGGCCTCGGTGTTGGCGAGGCTGTCCCTGAAGTCAGCCCAGACCCTGGCCTCACGGTCACCGCGACGGTGAAGAGGTACCCCATGAACAAAAGAGCGACCCAAGTGTGGGTCGCCCAATGTTTCGATTGTGAGATCGTTGTGTTTGATGATCATGCATCCTGACCTTTGCCCACGAGGGCTTTCTTGAAATCGCGAACCTGCATGCCGAACATCTGGCAGCTGACCAGATCGTCGTCGGGGGTGAGACGCTGGAGCGGGAACACAAGGACGGAGTCGTCCTTCTGGTCGAACCACACGTCGATCCGCTCGACGCCAACGAGGTCCGGATTGCTGGTGAAGCTGGTCAGCTTGTCGGCCAGCTCCTGGGCCTGCGGGTTCCCCATGGTCGACTGCGCCACGAAGACCCGCTTCTCGACGGCGTCCCGCATCTTCAGCTCGTACGGCAGGAGCGGCATGCAGGCGTACGCCGAGTGGCATACGGTCACGAGGAGGATAAATGCTACGGCTGCGGCAAATTTGATCATGATGCATGCTCCAAAACCGGGGTTGGTCGGAAGTGCTCGGTCGCCTTGAACACGGCATCGATCTGGTTGATCGTGTCGTAGATCGCGTTGTGGGCATCGCCGACGAACTCGGTCTTGAACGTCGGTAGGCTGCTGTCGCCGGCCATGCCTCGGATGTAGGAGTTCATGTCGGTGGCGAAGCGGAAGTGGAACGGGTTCATGATCTCGAAGTCGGTGAAGTACGAGGCGATGAACGAGAAGTCGAAGCTGGTAGGCTTCGCCCAGAAGCGGAGCGGTTGGATCGGCGAGTAGCCGGCCCAGTCAGCGAACGCCTGCATCACGGTGCGGGGGTCTTCCATCCGGGAGTAGATGTCCTGGAGGATCGAGCGCTTCTGCTCGCCCCACCATGAGCGGGTTCCCTCGTCCCAATAGCGGCCCGGTGGGATTAGCAGGCAGCGGTCGAACATCGATGTGGTGTCGACCGTCTTCTCCGCGAGGTTGAACTTCACGGCGGCGATCTGGAGGATAGGAGCATGGTCGGGTCGAGTACCACCGGTCTCGATGTCCACCATCACGTCGCAATAATTGCCAGGTTCCATTTGAATTCCTTTAGGTCAGCCCACGGGATGGAAGACTTCCCGTGATCCTTGACGATTTGAATGAGGTCGTACGGGACCCGGTACCAAATGTTCCGGGTGAGATCGTGCAGGTAGACGAAGTAGGAACCGCCGGCCGCAAGGATCATCTTCGCGGCAGCGGACTGCTTGGTGCGAAGAAGACCAAAAGGAAACGAGGTTTTTTCCTGGGTTGATTTAACCTCCGCGAAGGAGGTCTTGCCGTCGACCACAAGGATGTAGTCGCTCGGCTGGGGGCGGACATGACCCATTCGTCCTGTCCGCCCCCTCACTTCAGCTGCGTCGACAAGTCGGCAGTAGTATGCCCGCTTGCCTAGAGTGTCGTGGATTTCCTCGAACGTTTGTTCAGAAGCTTTGCCGGTGTTCTTTTTCGCCATGCTCGATATGTGTGAGCGGCACCGGTAGTGTTCGAGAGTTGTTAGGCGTTAGTCTATTAGATGTTCTCATTCGGCAGGGTCTTGCGATACTGAACCCAGCCGACGAAGTTGCCATGGAGATGCGGTTCCTGCCACACCTCGTTGTACGGATTGAAGGCATCAGGCGTGGCCTGATGCTCAGCCGGCGAGGCGTGGAGTGGTTCGGAGCCGACCAGACGATCATAGAGAGCCAGGTCGCTGGCGATGTCAGGCTTCTTGCCGTCGTGGGTCAGGTACGAGACCCGAGCACATCGAGCGACTGAGAGCTTGATCGCCAGTGTCTTGAGATCGAGGTTGTTGGCGATGCCATAGTCCCAGATTTCCTTGTCGTTGTCAGCGACGTAGGGAACGTGCCACTGGCCAGGGCCGAGCTTCACCGGCTTCGACCCCAGCATGGCTTCAATCATGCAGTCGGCCAGCTCCCGGATTTCCGGCTGAGCACCACTGTGGCGCCGGAGGCCGAAGAAGTTCGACCACTCGGTGGCGGTGACCACCACGTTGATATGGCTGAACGGTTCGAGCAGCCGGTTCACGATCTGCTTGTGGTAGCCGGCCTCGTCGAAAGCACGAGCGAACTCGATAGCTTTGTCACGAGCCTTGTTCCAAGCCTCGTCATGGTCGCGAGCCGACACCATCCCGTCAACAACGGATACGTAGACCGGAGCGTCGTGCTCCTCGTCGGCCTGCATACCCGGCTGGTTCTTGCCCCAGTGGATCGGCATGGCCGTGTCGTCGATGATGTCCTGGATCAGGCGCTCGACGGGGATCGCTCGCGAGGAAGAGGCGTTCCGGCTGAACACCCGATGGGTCATGAACTCGGCATGCACGAACCGTGGGTATCGGAGCTGCATGGTGGTGATGCGCTTGCCGGCGTTGGGGATCGAGTCGGCGATGATCTTGGCAGAAATGGTCATTGGGCTAGGCTCTCCGATACACGACCGACGCTGACGTTGAAAACCTGACCGATGTCCTGGTACCGGAGGTCAGGGTTGCACTCAGCGTACCACTTGATCTTCTTGGCCAGCGCCTCGGACATCTTGGCCGACGCCGCCGGTGCCCGGCGGACGCACGGCGCTCGATACATTTCCTCCTGGACGATGGTCAGGATTTCGACGCCGAACTCGATTGGAACGCGATTGGCCAGCTCTTCGAGCTTGTTCCTGGCTGTGATGATGCTCATTTGAATACTCCGTAGAGGCCTGGGGCCAGTTCCTGAACTTCTCCCAGGACCACGATCTCGTACCCCTGGTTTCCGTCACGCCAGTCGCCGGCGTTGTCGCGTTTGATGATCTTGACCTGGGCGGCTTCGCCGGCGAACCGGGTCATCTCGAAGCCGGTGACGGTACCGATCCACTTGAAGTTGTGATCGCTTGCCATGCAGCCGTCGCAGTTGAACTGGATGACGAGAGAGTCCTTGAGCTTGCGCTTCAGTCTGAAGTTGTCAAACATCACCAGGCCTTCGGCTTCGTTTTGCTCTTGGCCCTGATCTTCTCGATCCGACCATAGGCTTCGTCGACTGACGCGTGGCCCTCCTTGATGATGTTGGTGCCCAGAGCGTTGGCCACGCCTACGAGTGTGAACACGACGCCACCCAGCTCCTGGGTCACGTCGCCGACTGGCCGGCGGAAGACGTACCAGAGCAGCTTGAAGGCCTGCCAGCGGGTCACTTCCATAGCCTGAGCCAGCTCCAAGGCTTCCTCCAGGAAGCGATAGACACGGACCTTACCGCGAACATCAGGGTCTTCCGGGAAGCAGTCGATCAGGAATTGGGAGACGCGGCGCTGGAGAACGTCTGCGGCGGCGTTGGAATTGAAGACGAGAGGGACGGTGACGTGCTGGTTCATATGATGTGCTCCGATATGAGGTTGACCATGGCCTGGGCCGAAGGGAATGGTTGTCCCTTCGAGTACCAGCGGTCGTATTCTTTCCAGTAGGTTTCGTTGAGGGCGTCAGCACAGGCCTTGGCTTTGACCTGGGACTTGAACTGTATCTCCTGAGGAGGCGAACCATCGGTGAAGGACATCTTCGTGATGGTTCGCCCCTTGCGGAGACAGAGACGCCATTTGCCATCTTCCTGGCGGGCGCCGAAGGCCATCAGAAGAGACCTAGGGCTGTGCCGAACACCGCCCCAGAGAAGCAGAGGCTGATCACCAGGAAGGCGTAGGCGACCCACACGGGCGGTAGCTCCGGCGGCGGACCAGACCGCCGCTGTTGTTTCTCGGCTTCAAGCATGAACCAGATTGCGGGCCACATCTCAGTCCACCCGGTCAAAATCGATGGCGACGGGGAACCGCGGAATTCCAGCCGGCGTGTAGTTGAAGAACTTCACCTTCACCGACTTGCCGACCAGGCTGTCCTTGCGAGCAAGGAGGTCCTTGGCAAACGCCTGGGTTCCTTTGATGCCAGCCTTCGGTCGTTCGCCGCTCTCCGTGCGCTTGTCGCCAGGGAGCATGAACTCGACGAACTTCGCATAGCCCGCCCAATTGCCCAGGCCCTCGCCGATCATCGAGATTTCGAACTCCTCATCCTGGAATTCCTTCCGCTTCAGGAGGTTCTTCGAGCGCTTGTTCTCGTAGGGACCATTGAGGCGAACCATCTGGCCTTCGTAGCCGGCCTCGATCCAGTTCAGGTACAGGCCGTCGAGGTGGGCCTGATCGACCGCCGCCCTGGTGTCGACCAGCTTGATCGGGCTTCCCGAAGCCAGCCCGGTGAAGATGGATTGCAAGACAGGCTCACGCTCGCTGGCAAATATTGTCCGCAGAGCTGCCTGCCGGGTTGCGGTGTTACCCTGGATCGAGGGCAGATCGTAGACGTGGTATTCGACCAGCTCGGCCGACGCGGCGATCTGCTCGGCCGTCGGCTTCTGCTTCTTCACGGCCGACACGATCTGGTTGAAGTCGTCCTTCAGGTCGTGGTTGTAAAGCTCGCCGTCGAAGATCAGGCCGGGGTTCAGAGCGAAGACCTCAGCCAGGGCCTCTTCGATGTGAGGTACGCCGAGGAAGCGCTTGCCCTGTCGCGAGAACAAACCCTTGGCCGTTGCGATGCAGCGGACGCCATCGAGCTTGGGCTGAGCGAAGCAAGGGAAGCTCACCGTCTCGTACGGCTGCGCCAGCATCGGCTTGAACATCAACGGGGTGTCGATGTCGGCGATGTCGCGGTGATAGTCCCGCTCCAGCTTCTTGGTCATGTCTGCGTTGGCCTCGAACAAGGCCTGCTCGTGAGCAGTGGCCTGGCTCTTGGGAGTGCAGATGGTCATGGCCGTGGTGGTCTTCATCCCGTCCTGCAATCCGGACGTGGTGCGGTAGCCGTCGCCGACCACCTCGTAGAACCAGACCCGGACGTTGCCGACGCTGTCGCGCTTGTAGATTTGATCAGAAATAATTGTCATGCGTGTAGGCCTTTCATGGCTCTTTTCAGGTAGGCCAGCTCGGCGGCGTCGAACTTCTTCGATGCCCTGAACATGGCCAGTTGCCGGCGGCGCTGCTGCCGGGTGGAGTGGGGAGGCTCAGGAGGAGCCGTCATGTTGTTCGTCAGGTGTTCGGGTTCAGGAGGGCTCATGCTGATGCCTTTCGGTATTTGATGATGAAGCCAGTGAGCACCACGTTGGCGGCGCACATGCCGTAGGCGCCGACGGTGCTCCACCACTGCCCGAGAGCCGGGAAGTAGTAGAGGTTCCAGAAGCCCCAGGAGAGGAAGAAGCCGGTGGTGGTCAGCGTGTGGCCGGCGACCGCCTTCTTCTTCCAGATGTCGGCAATAGAAAGGGCCACGAATAGGCCCCCTGAGAGTTGGAATGCTGCGTTGATCAGGTCCATCATGGCTAGAACGACACCGGCTCGGAGGGAGCGGACCAGGTGATGGCCACCCAGCCTCGGCGCGGGTAGTGCGTCACGCCCTCGGCATCGAGGACGCGGTGACTGTCTCCGCGATCATCGGTCTTGAACCAGAGGCTGCGAGGGTTCTCGATCCGATAGGTGTCGCCATTGGCGTAGCGGTATTCGCGCCAGACTTCGGTAGTGATTTCAACGTTTGTCATGCTGCTAGTTTCCTTTGATCGAAGAGGTAGTCGACGACACCACGCATCTGGTCGTCATTTGCTCTTCCGTTGACCGGGCCGCATCCGATGTCGGGCAGCTCGTAGAGTTCGACCTGTCCAATCAATGCATTCTTCTTGTTCCAAGGCTCGAAGGTCAGACCCACGGATGGGCTGGCGTCGAGCATGCAGTGCTTGAACATGTCGGGGTGGGTGATCATGATCTTGCGGGCACCGTTCACGAACTCCGGAACGATGTCCTTGTGGACCGAGTAGAGCAGCTCATCGTGGATGGGCATGAGGAAGCGAGCCTCGCGGTCCTTCCAACCCTGCTGGCCCTTCCAGTCGTCGATCCTGATGATCGATCGCTTGGCGATGGTGGCGCAGGAGCCCTGAATGTAGGCGTTGACGGCCTGGTTGTGTGCCCGCTTCTGAATTTTGCGGGCGATCCACGAGATGATCGAGTTGAACTTCGACAGCTGGTCATCGTCCCGGTCGACCGGATACTGGAACTTGCTGCAAAAGTAGTCGTTCCACAGGTGGGTTGCCTCGAACCGGACGCGGCGGTGGCCGTCAGGCAGGGTGATAAACCCGTTCTGCTGCACCTCTGCGATCAGGTCAGTCCGCCAACGCTCGGCAACATGGAACCGCTCGCGGTAGCGCTCGGTCGCCTTGCCGGTCTTCTCCGTCGACCAGCCCATCCGCTCGCCGATGGTGCCCAGGAAGCCGGAGTACCAATAGTTGAAGTTGGCACCCTTCCCGACTTCCGTGCGCCAGTATTTGTAGGTCTTGCCGATGTCCAGGTCCTGACCCTTCAGGTCGGTGAACAGGCGGTTGGTGTTGGCCAGGTCACTGCCGTAGTGGTCGAGGAAGTCCTGGGCCTGCTTGAAGTCTCTCAGGCTCTTGAAGATATCCTCAGTGAGACCTGGAACGTCCACCGACAAGATGTCGGCGGCTGCACCGGCGTGAAGGTCTTGGTGGGGGATTTGTCCGAAGGCCTTGATGAATTCCGGGTCAGCAGAAAAGTCCCCAATCTCCACAAGCTCAATGCCAGACCAATCAATAGAGACGAGGACGTGGTCGTCGTAGTCGGCTTCGAAGAAACCTCGGACATAGGTGGACTCTCCTCGCTTGGCGAGCTGCATGACGTTCGGCACAGAGCCGGCCATGCGGCGGGTTGCCAGCATCGACGAGACCACCGGGTACATCTTGCCGGTCTCAGGGTCCATCAGCTGGGTGTAGGGCGTCAGGTAGAGCTTCATGCGCTGCTCGACGCCGGCGATCTCGTTGATGGCGTCGATGATAGCGACGGCATCCGGTCGGTCACCCAACCGCTCTTTCAGCTTGCCGCGAGCCTCACCGTCGGACTGGATCTTCCCCTCAGACCGGATCGCCTTGGTGTTGATCAGGTCGTAGAGCAGAACCCGCATCGGCATGTAGTGCGAGAAGTTCGGGCCATTGCTGCCCGGCTTCCCCTTGTCGATTGCCCAGGCGTTCGACACCGGCCCGCGAACCTGCTGGCACTGGGTGAAGTCGTCGTCGCTGTCGGGCATCGCCGCCCACTCGATGATCTGCTCGCGGTACTTCGGCTGATACCACTTCTCCTCCCGCAGCACGGCGCTCGGCGTGTCCGAAAAAGGTAGCATCTTTCGGACAGTGGCCTTCATCCGGCGAAGGATGTCGGCCATGGTCGACCGCTCCAGGTCGCGGCGGGCGAAGACGTTGGTCGTGTTGACCACCATGCCTCCGGTCCAGATGTTGGAGAACTTCTGGACCATCGGGTTCTCTTGGGAGAAGAACGTCGGGATGGCATCGGGCGAGTTCTTCGCCATGTAGGTCATCAGGTGACGGAACAAGCGAACGGCCCAGTAGGCGTCGTCGGCACCGTAGTCGCACACCTCAGGGCCGGTCAGCTCGCCCATGTGGGCTTTCTCGCCGAGCACCTCTTCGAAGGTCGTCATCTTGTGGTCGAAGAAAGCCTTGACCAGCTTCTTCAGGCCGTAGCTGTAGGCGATTTCCTTGACGAACCCGTTGTAGGAGAACGTCGAGGTAGAGGCCTTGCCGATGATCTTGTAGACCACGTCCGCCAAGGCCGGCGGCAGATCGTTGCCCTTCGCCGGATCGTAGAACCGCGACTCCTGCAACAGAGCGGGGATCAGCTTCCTGATCTCGCCCTGGCCGGCGCGGATGAAATCGTTGAGGTCGTACTCGTCCGCACCGAAGGCCGACACCGCCAGCTGCATCGAGCAGATGTAATTCGGGATGTCATAATCGTAGCAGGCCTTGAACACCGTCAACTCGTAGTTGGCGTTGTGAGCGATCCATAAACTCTCGGCCGGCAGGGCATCGAGCAGCATCTTGGCCTTGGACCAAGGGATGCGGTTTTCGATGTCGGCGTGGTTGAGGTTGATGTAGTAGGCGGTGTCGTCGCCCTCGACCCAGATCGAGAAGCCCGTCATGATCGTGCGTCGGATGTCGAACACCAGTTTGGTGGTCGCCGCCTTCTTGCCGGTCTTCGGATTGTATTTGCAGTAGGTGTTCAGCCCCTCGTGCCGGTTGCTGTCCTGGGTTTCGGTGTCGAGCCCGACAAACGTTGCGGCCTTGATCTTGGCGATCAGGTTGAACGCATGCTGCTCGAAATTGCTGGCGTCGATGAGCTGGGTCTTAACGGTCATCCAAAAATCCCCACATGGCTAACCTTCAGGTGCTGCTTGTCAGCCTTGGGCAGAATTCGCAGCGCCTCCTCGGCACCAATCCTGGTCCAGTAGCGGGGCACATCAGCCGTGCTATCGGACCACATCGCCCGCCCGTTGTGGCGGCTGAAGAAGTACGGCTTCTGCTGCGGGTGAGCCCGCACGTATTCTAGGACGTAGCGCATCTTGCCTCCTGAAAGGTCATGGGGTCGATAACGGTGAAATCGGAGCTGGTCTCGATCCAGGCACGGGCGCCGCAGCGGAGCTGGTCACCGCTGTAGACAAGCTTGGAGGGACCATTGATCTGGACCTCGCGGCCATAGAGCGTTCGGCCGTCGTCGGTCTTGATGGTGTAGACGGGGCGGTTGCCACCGTCCTTGGCATTCATGCCGATGTGTTGGCGGTTCACATGGATGATGGTCATCACAGGAACCACTGCTTCAGGTAGGTATCGGCCGCTTCGTAGTTGCGCTTGCCGACGGTCATGTGGTCGGAGATCACCGCAAGATCGACTGGAATAAACCCGACGATCTCCCAAAAATGTTTGACCAGAACTCTATTCTCCGCGAGCCAGGTATGGCACCGCTTGGGGAGGTCGATCTCAGGGAGTTCGGTCTCGGCGACACAAGCGTCCACAAGGGCTTGAAGCTGAGCCTTGTCGGCGTTCCTCCAGGTGACATCACCAAATCCACCGATGCCAGGAATGTTGTCAGAAGGATCACCAACGCACGTCTTGTAAAGGCGGACGAGCTTGGACGGCACGTCGGCCTTGGGCCTGGCGCCGGAGAATACGTGATCGGGGAACTCAGCCGAGAGTTGGAGGAAGTCCGCGTCCGTGGAGTAGACGGCGACCTGTTCTTTGCGTCGGCCATAATTGCGAGCGAGGGCAGCGATAACATCGTCGGCTTCATATCCTGGGACCTTCACTTGAATGACTGGGGTGTAATTGAGGACTTCCTGCACGGTCTCGAAGCCGGCGTAGATGTCCTTCTTCAGCGGGCTGCGGTTCCGCTTGTATTCGGGATAGACCTCACGGCGCTTGGCGTTGCCCTTGGCACCGTCCCAGACCCAGATGGTCGGTTCCTTGGCGTCGAGAAACTTGTCGAGCACTGTCCGGGGTGCGAGACCGGTGACGTCGGTCTCAAGCATGATCCGGAAATAGTTGTTGCCGTCATAGATGTTGATCATGGGGTGCCTCCGATAAAGGAAGGGGGAGGCAATGCCTCCCCCTTAGTCCTACTGTGAGGGGTCGTTAGACGACCACGGCCACGTCCGTGAAGACGAGAGTGCCCCAAGTTCCCTTGGCGTTCTTCTCGACGTTGTAGCCGATCTTCAGGGCGATCTTGGCGCCCCGGATGTCGATGCCCTTGCCGGCGATGTCGCGGATGAACTTCTGGAAGCCCTTCCAACCGGTCATGGAGATCGAATGGCCCAGCGTCTTGCCGTCCTCGATCAGCACGTCGCCCTTCTTGTTCTTGTAGTCACCGACCACAGTGAAGGGGATGTCTGCCGAGCGGAACTCGCCGGCCTTCGGATCGATACGCTGGGCTTTCGCCAAGGTGTCGAACCACGAGCCACCGCCGCGAGCGTTGGTGAGTCGGTCGTAAGTCTTCTCGTACGTCGCCGGATTGCCGTAGCGCACCGAGTAGCAGTACGAGATTTCGCTGAGGTCGAGGATGGCGTCAACGGTTTCGAACAGGGTAGTGTCGGCGCCGATCTGGAGGCCGTATTCGTTCACCTTGAGCCAGGCATCCACGTTGATGGAGCCGCCCAGCATGTCGTCGACGCCCAGGGCGGGGCCGCGCTGTGCCGGGACACTCGGCTGCTGGTAGTTCTGAACCTGTCCACCACCACCCATGTTGGCATTCGCTTCGGCCGGGGCGTTAGCGGCTGCGTTCTTGGCGGCGGCAATAGCTGCTTCGATATTCGACATTTGATAGTCCTTTGTGCAGTTGACATAAAAATAACGACGACACTTATTTGGTGTCGCCGTTGGTAGTTGCGAGAGCTTCTGAGCGTTAGTCTATTAGTAGTCCTTCATTGAGTAGTCCTTCTGATAACCGGATAGTTGCAGGATGGGATTGGTGGGATCGACCTTGTGAGCATCGACGCTCTTGCGATAGACAATGCCCAGCACATGCTGGTCGACACTGTCCTCATATTCGAGGATCGAGACCCGGAGAGGTGTGGTTCTCTTGCCCCGGATGCCTCGACGAACACCTTGCCGGAAGGCGGTGTCGCGGAAGTCCATAGCGGTGAAGATCATGTGGTCCAGCTCCTGTTTGCCGCAGAACTGCCAGTTGAAGCCGACGGCGGCGCACAGTGGTGAGCAAACAATGTCGTCGATCTCACCATTCTGGAACGCCAGATCGGCTTCATCTCCCTCCTTCATGGAGGTCTGGCCATTGATGATTGCGTACCGCCGGCCGGCTCTTTCCAGCATTCCAGCCAGACGCCGCTGCTGGGGCACCATGGAAGAGAACACGACCATCGGCTTGCCGGTATTGACGTGGTCCTCGATGTGGATCTGAAACAAGTCCTCCTTGCCCGGCATTTCACCCGGCATGATGTCGATGAACTTGCCGGGGTTGGTCAGGTCGGGGAACTCGTTCGGATGTTCCATGAGCTGTCGGGCTCGAAGGAACGCGA
Source organism: Mesorhizobium sp. M0016 (assembly GCF_040324035.1). NCBI lineage: Bacteria > Pseudomonadati > Pseudomonadota > Alphaproteobacteria > Hyphomicrobiales > Phyllobacteriaceae > Mesorhizobium > Mesorhizobium sp. M0016. The sequence goes on from NZ_JAMYVM010000003.1 coordinate 231,694, forward strand.
CACCTGGCTGAGTGCCGTCGAGATAGAACTTCTCCAGTTCGAGCACCGCTTCGTCGTGGAACGTGTCGTACATCAGCCGCTGTTGAGGGTTCATCGCGACCACTTCAGGGATGATGACCGGCTCCTGGTCCCCGAAGATCGAGGCGAACGTTCGCCGGATCGCATGCCGGCCGAAGATCGCCGACAGCTTGGCGTGTCCCTGCCAGCCGATGATCTTTCCGTCGTAGTCCTTGACGGCATGCTGGTATTCGAAGGCCTCGGCCGAGGGGTAGTATCTCGGCTCGACGATGTGGATCGCGGGATAGGCTGAGCTGAGCTTGCCGTCGATGATCGACCCGGTCATCGGCAGGAAGTATTCGAAGTGGAAGTTCATGGCGTCGAACAGAGCCAAGGTCGCAGCCGAGTTGGCGTTCTTGAAGCCCATGTGGAACTCGTCGACCTGGAGGGCCTTGACGAATGAGGGCATCAGCTTCCACGAGATCGTGAACCGGCGGAAGCCCATCAGGAAGACCTTGGCACCAGATGCTAGTTGGGCTGCTATCTGTTTCGGAGTGCCATCGACGATGACGACATCCTCATCCTTGAAACCCGTGAAGCGGTGGATTTCTCGCTTGTTCTTCTTCAGGAGACGTTTGGGCATAGCCCAGCAACTGCCGACCTGGAGCTGGCTCCAGAGATACCATTGGAACACGACGACCGATGGGGTCTTGCCGGCGCCGGGGTCGGACAAGTTCATGACGCGCTTGTCCCTCATGTAGAAGGACAGGTCCGCGACTTGATCGTCGCGCAGAGTCGGTGTATCGAGGGCGTCCAACATGAGGGAGCCTTTCCAGATGAAACTGAGTGAGATCGATGCCAAGATCGCCGAGCTTCAGAAGCAGCGGGACAAGGCCCTCGCTGAAGAGCGAGAGGCAGAACTGGCAAAGAATTTCGATGAGGCTCGCGAGATCATCTCGAACCTGGCACCGACGTTGCAGAAGCTATTTGATCTCGGCTATTGCCCGCCTCGCCTGAAAGAGGCGCTGACGGATGGCCAGGGCAAGTTCAACCCCGGCATGTATATCAAGAGGCCGAAGAGCCCCCGAGAGGTCTAAACTCGTTGAACATCCGCTTTCACCCTTACAAGGACGAATTGATCTTCCCGGACATCGACGATGGTCAGAGGTTGGAGGTACACGTCTCCGAGATCGTCTGCGTGGACAACGGGACCAGCGGTGTCGGTGGTGTGATGCGGCCTTCGGTCATGCTGCGCATCGAACTAGCAGACGGCAAGGTAGGCGTGGCGATGACCTCGGCGCGGATGCTCTGCATGTTCGCCAAGATGATCGAGGCCCGCCACCCTACCCTGTTCGAGGACACCAAGCTTCGTTGGCGTGATCATTTTGCTCACTTGTTCACCAGATGGATCTGACTCATTGCTTGTCCGCCCATAGTTCCATCACCTCGGCGATACGTTCTACGGCGCTGAGGACACGCATGAACTGACGCTGCATCTCGTCGTCGCGGTCGAAATCGAACTCCCGCTTCTGCTCAGCTCGCAAATCGTTCTCGATGCGGAGCCGGCGGCGCTCGTCGTATTTCTGTTTCGGGGTCATTGTTGCTTCTTGTTTGGTGATACCAAACGCCTCGGCGCACTGCCTGGCTGCGGCTCGTTGAACTGGGTTGAGGTAAGAGGTCATCCGATCACCTCATGATAAAGTTTCTCCCAGTCCTCAGCGCTCGGAACCTCTTCCGCAGCCGACATACTGTCGTTCTGAGCCTTGGCGAAGTTCCTGATCCCCTGCAAATCGACCGAGTCCTGGATCAGGACGGTGAGGTATTGCTCGACCCCTCGTCTGGCATTGGTCACACGCTTCTCATCAGCCATCTGGGTTTCCCTGCTACCGTTTCTGGCGGCAAGCCTGGCATCCGCGTAAGAGCTGACTCTGCCCATCGCTACGGCCATCTGTACCTGCCGTGGGTCTGGTGGAGGCGGCGTCGGCGAGAGGGCCTCGCGGACGGCAGAGAGAGCGTCCTGGACCTGACGCACATTCTTGGACACGCCGTCGCCCAGGTACAGGTCTGCGGCCAGCGCCCTGGCTTCGCCGTAGGCCAGGACCTTCTTCAGAACGTCGTCTATATTAGGGGTCATCGTTTCATCATCCTTTGCCGGAGCCTTGCAGCGCCGATCTGTTCGAGTGGGAGGTGGGCCACGTCCTCGATCTGGGCCGATGTCTTGATCCGCTCGGCCTCCTGTCGAAGCACGGTCCACTGCGGACCCATGAAGATCAGGCGTCGGGGAGAAAACATTGCGGCCTCCAGAAGCTTGGACAGGGCCATTTGCAGCTCGTTCCGATAGCCGAAGACGACCAGCGGTTGGAGGTTCGTGAGGTTCAGCAGGGTCGAGAAGACTTCCGACCGGTACATCCAGAGCGGCGCCAGCGCGGCCGACGCCGTCGGGGTCGACAGGCGCAGCAGCTGGTGGACCAGCTTCTTGTTCTCGACCGTGTCCTCGACGAACATCGCCTTCTCGCCCAGCTCTTTGGGGGTCGGGAGGAAGGCGTTCACGAGGGGATCGTCTGGCAAGTCGCCATCAGCGGTGGACCCCAGGCTGATGTCGTGGGGACAGGTGAAGGCATGCCGGCGTGGCGGAATGACCTTCACGTCGAAGTCCATCTGCACACCCAGGATGTGATCCACGCGATCCTGCTGGATGAGGAGGGCGATGTCGCCCTCGATCCAGTGCAGGCCGTAGTGGGCGACCTGGATCATGCCGCCAGCTTGACTTCGACGCGGGACTTCGCGGCGCGGGTCATCACGTCTTCGTAGGCGACGAAGCCCTTCTCAAAGACCTCCTGGAAAGTCTCCTTGGTCAGCTTCGGCAGGACGCTCTGGTCGACGGTGAGCACCGTGCTTTTCTTGACCGACACCGACGGCTCGGACACGGTGACCTCACCAATGCCTGGGAACGGGTAGGTGTCGGCACCGAAGCCACGGATGGCTTCCTTCAGCTCCTCCTTGCGGGCTTCGAGTGGGGCGAGCTTCCTCTCGATCTGAAGCAGCTCGGCGACGATGTTAGCCTGGACTTTGAGATTTTGCTCCATGGCGTAGGGACTCCGTTGCGTAGAAGTGGGCGATCTTGCCCCGCGTGAATGGGTCCGGATGTGAGATCGAGTTTGAAAACACAAACCCCGCCAACATGGCGGGGCGCTTCTCCGGGGCGGATTGGTGGTAGGTCGAGATGATCCGAAAATATTCTCTGTATTTGTCAGTCATGCTTCACCGGTGGTGCTCCCCTTGGTGTGCTCATCCTGAAGCTAGTCGTCATTTCGACGAGAGTGCTCCCGAGCAGTTCAGATATCCGATTGAGCTGGCTGAGCGTAAAGTCGTAGCAGCCTAGCTCCATGTACTTCAGCACATGCCTGCTGACGCCAATGATGGCGGCTGCATCGCTGTAGTTTCGTGTCCCGCGAAAGATGCTCAGCCTCGTTCCGAGCGCCTTGTGCTGGGGAGAGATCGCGGTCATGTCCACTGCCTTGCGGGCACCCTTGGCGATGGGTATCCGCCGCAGCACCTTATGGAGCCGCGCCAGCTTGATGATCGTGTCTCGCGACCTACCGTATTTTTTAGCCAGTTCGGCGTACGAAAGGTCTGAATTCTCCAGGTCTCCGATGACCTGGGTATGCCACTCTAGGTTGTCCGCCATTTTGGAGCTTCTCTGTCTCTGTGCCCTGGAGTGTGTCGTTGAAGACAGCTAAACTCGGGAGCTATTGCCGCTAAACGCAGCGCCGAAACGGAGGAAATCCTTTTAAAAACAATTCGTTAGGTCACTTTGTCAGTCTGGTTTGGGACCAGAGGGTCGGGAGTTCGAATCTCTCCACTCCGACCATTTTTTCCCACAAAGCCAGTCCTTGCCCAAGGTCGCCAATGACTGCCTCGCCGGTAGCGCATGGCGGCACGCATTGCCCAAGCAGCAGCCGCTCGCCGATCGGACCCTACATTGGAACACCAGTTCGCTCCGAGAGTTGTGTATGTTCAACCCAAGGAGCCAACAATGAAAACCCTTCTCATCGCCTCGATGATCGCGTTCGCCGGAACGGCGGCTTTGATCGCACCGGCGCAAGCCGCCAGTCTGATTATCCAGTCCGACGACGGCGATCAATATTCGTCCGACGATGGCGATATACAGATTCGTCGCCATCACCAGCGCCACAAAGACTATAGCGACGATTATGGCGACGACTACAGCGACAACCAGGATGGCCAATGGCGGCGCCACCACCGCCATCACCGCTGCCATATCGAACTGGTCAGGCACTGGCGCCATCACCACAGGGTCGTCGAAGAGGTCAGGGTCTGCGGCTGATCCGATCGCTTCGGACCTGCTACGGCCGAGTTGGCGGCCGGAGCACCAATCTGACCTAAAGCGCGTCTCATTTGAACGGACTCACGCGACGCGCTTGAGGTCTTGTTTGATGCATGCGGTTCTCTCAAAACCGGGTCCACTTGAGCGACATGCATCAGGCGCCCGTGTCATCGAACAGCATCCCTTCGGCGGGTTTTGCTGAAAATCGACGCAGGGATAATCCCCTCGCTTCCACCTCTATCGCCGGTCTAAAAGCGCGTCGCGCTGAAACGTATCCAGGCGACGCGCTTTGATTTTTGTTTTGATGCATGTCGTTCTCTCAAAACCGGGACCACTTTTGAGCGACATGCATTAGACTCCGGGCAAAGGGGAGATTCTGGATGCTTGGTCTCGAGGCATGGCTTTCGCTGATTGGCCCTGCCTACTTCGCTTACATCGGCATCACGGTTCCGTTCGTCGTCGTCTGGGCCATTATCTGTGCAGCCCTGTGGATCTGGAACAACCGGCCGAGCAAGAGGCAAGGCCGTCCCCGCTCGTGGCCCGCCAGCGTGCTGTTCTTTGTCGTCGTCGCCGCGTGCTACGTGGCAGCGCATACGGTGGTCTATCTGCTGGTCCGGTATCTGGCGGCGTTGTGGCTATAGGGCACCCTTCCGGACACTCCGGTGACTGCTCTACGAAGGTAAGCTCGCCGGGCGAGAACCCCAATCATCACTCCCGGCGAGCCTACAACCCGATCAGGAACGCGACCAGGACCGGGGTCAGCCGGCAAGTTCCCAGGTGCAAGACGGATGCCAGATAATGTTTCCCGAAATGGGACAGCGGCCCTCATGCGGCGGTGGGCACGGAGAGATCGAGTGTATTCATTCGAACACGCTGTCGTCGCTGTAGAGGAAATCCTGCGGAAACGCATGTTCGCAGCTCGCGCTCTGGTCGGGCTGCCGTACCTGGTTACGGCTGCCAAGGATCGATGACAGGCACGCCGGCCGCATGGAATGGCGCCGTGTCACGCGAGGCGACATGAAAGCCGTTTGCGGAGGCGATTGCCGCGATGTAGCCGTCGGGCACAGGAAACCCCTTGCCGGCTGCCCTCGCCTTCACTGCAAGTCGGGCATAGTGCCGGGCCGCCTCGGTATCGAAAGGCAGGATGCGGCGCTCAAACACGGCGCACGCACCGGCGAAGGTTTCAGCGAGCGCAGCCTTGCGCCGACCCGCCGGCATGGCCTCGATGCCGAACAGCACTTCGGCGAGCGTCACACTGGAGAGGTAAAGCGTTTCCTCGGCCTGGTCATCAAGCCAGGCCAACACAGCTTGATGCGGTTCGGGCTTCATGGCCTCCGAAACGACATTGGTATCGAGGAGGATCATTCGAACCCCAGCGGTTCGGCCGGCGCCTTGTCGCGAGCCTGCTCCAGGACCTCCACGTCTTCATTGGTCAGCCCGGCGCGTCGGGCAATGTCTGCCAGAACGGAGCCGAGTTTCACACGGCCGTCCGGCCGCACCGCGTTTTCCAGAATGTCGCGTATCTCGGCCTCGGTGCTGCGACCGTGCAAGGCCGCCCGTACACGCAGAGCTCGGTGGGTCGCTTCCGGAAGATTTCGGACGGTCACTGCAGGCATTGATATCGCTCCGATGTCATTGATTGAAAGTATCATATTATTTCAGGTGATGTCACCATGCATGTTTTGAAAACGTCGCACGGGCGGGATCGACAATCGCCGTCCAGGGAATTGCAGCAGGATCTAAACCTCGAACTCGCCCTGCCCTTCGTCCATTGCGCTGACGGTTTCGGCGGCGAGCGCCCTGGTGATCGGCGTCTTGCGCTCGAGCGCGGTGCGGTCGAGGCGTTCGACCACGCGCATGGCGGTGGCCAGTGAGCGCTCGATGCGGCGCACCAGATATTGCACGACATGCGGCTCGACCTCGACCTGGCGGTCGGCGAAGAGTTTGGTGATGACACCAGCCAGAAGCAAATCGTCCGGCTCATGGATCTCGACCGTTGCCGCCGCCTTCAGCCGCGAGGCGAGATCGGGCAACGTCACCCTCCAGGCGGCGGGGAAGCGCCGCGCCGTCAACAGCAAGGTGGCCCCGGCGCCGCGCACTTCATTGATGAGATGGAACAGGCCCGCCTCGTCGATGGCTGTCTTGTCGACATCGTCGATCAGCGCCGGCCTGCCGCCAAGCCCGGTGATGGCATTGCCGATGCGCTGGGTATCGACCGCCACAGCGTTGGCCCGCGCTTGCCAGATCGAACCCAGATGTGTCTTGCCGGAACCGGCCGGGCCGGCGAGCACGATTACCGGCGACGGCCAGTCCGGCCAGCGGTCGACAAGGGCTGCCGCCTCGCGGTTGGTGGCCGACACCACCAGTTCGTCGCGCGAGTAGCCGGTGCCGTGGCCAAGGTCGAGCGGCAGCTGGCGCGGCGGTTCGGTCTTATGATCCGTCACGTTCAGCCGCGCGGCGACCGGTGGCCCCCGCCGCGAGCGGCGGGCAGCGGCGGGACGGGCTCGGTGGAGTGTCCCTTGTAGAGAGGCGATTCGAGATAGCGGGCAATGGCAAACCGCACCAGCACGGCAACCGCCGCCGAAGCAGGAACGGCGATCAAAAGGCCGACGAAGCCGAACAGGGCGCCGAAAGCGAACAGCGCAAACATCAGCCAGACCGGGTGCAGGCCGACGCTTTTTCCGACCAATCTGGGCTGCAGGATGTTGCCTTCGATGAACTGGCCGATGAAGAACACCACGGCGACAGCAACGATCATGGTCCAGTCCGGCCAGAACTGGACGAAGGCGACGCCGACGGCCAGGACCAGTCCGGTCAGCGAGCCGACATAAGGGATGAACGAGATCAGCCCGGCGAAGAGGCCGATGAGGATGGCGAAATTCAGCCCGGTCAGCGTCAGGCCGGTGGCATACATGCCGCCGAGCACCAGGCACAGCGTGCCCTGGCCGCGCACGAAGCCGGCGGTCGCGGTGTTGATGTCCCTGGAGATCGCCCTGACCGTCCCGACATAATCGCGCGGCACCCAGCTGTCGACGACCGCCACCATGCGATCCCAGTCGAGCAGCATGTAGAAAGCGACAACCGGAGTGACCACGAACAGGCTGACCACCGACACCAGAGCAACGCCGGAACTCCAGATCGAGGTGAAGACGGTGCTCAGCAGGCCGAAACCGGAAGTGAGCAGCGAATTCAGCCCGTCGCGCAGGCCATTGGCATTGACGCCGAATTTCTGCTCCAGCCATTTCGGATCGAAGCTGGTGATCAGCGACTGCAGCCGGGTCAGATATTCCGGCAGCTTGCTGGCGAAATCGGCCATCTGCGTGGCCAGTACCGGAACCAGGATGACGAAGGCCAGCACCAAAAGGACGATGAAGGCAATCAGGATGACCACCGTCGCCATCAGCCGGGAGAGGCCGAGGCGTTGCAGCCGGTCGGCGACCGGGTCGAGAAAATAGGCCAGCACCATGCCGGCAACGAACGGCAACAGGATGCTGGAAAAAATGTAGAGGAACAGCGCCAGGAAGATTGCCGTGCCCAGCCAGAAGAAAATCTGGCGGCGAAACGCCAGGGACGCAGCCGCGTCTGCTAACGCGGCAGTCGCGGCATTCTTGTCAACTACCCGGGGTGGAGCCTTCGCCATAGCCGCTCATATGCCTCAGCCAAGCCACGAGATAGGCCGCGGCCGAAGCCACGGTCAAGACCCCGGACAGCAATATGAGCGCAGGCCTGAGCGGGTCGAGGCGGAGGCCAAGGGCAAGTTCGCCCAGCACACGGCGCCAGCACGATCTGGGCGGCGGTGTTGGCCTTCGACACATAGAGCGGCTTCATCTCGACCGGATGCGCCATGACCGTGGACAAAAGCACGGCGCAGATGATCAGCGCACGCGTGACACCATGGTCACCACCAGCCACAGCGGCAATTGCCCGATGAAGCCCATGACCACGAACACCGAGACCAGAAGCACCTTGTCGGCCATCGGATCGAGATAGGCGCCGAGTTCGAATGCTGGTTGAAGCGGCGGGCGATGAAGCCGTCGACGCCATCGGAAATTCCGGCAACGAGAAATCCGGCAAAGGCCCAGTCCCAGCGCATGTTCAGCATCGCCAGCACCAGCACGAAGCGCAGGATGGTGATGAGGTTGGGAATGGTCAAAGGCATGTCCCGCCATGCTTGTTCTGCAGATCGATGGTGGAGATGGATTGTGGCTGCAAGGACCAGCGGTGAAGGGGCGACTGTCCACGTATTTATCTTGGGCAAAAGCCCGGTATCCTGTCGTCATCCTTGCCCCCCGAAACCATTCATGCGAAGAGCCGCCGAGGGAAACAGGGATGCGCCGACGATGAGCAAGGGCGACCGGGCCAAGCGCAAGAACGGGCTCACCTATGCCGAGGCGGGCGTCGACATCGATGCCGGCAACCTCATGGTCGAGAAGATCAAGCCGCTGGTGCGCGCGACGCGCCGGCCGGGCGCCGATGGCGAGATCGGCGGTTTTGGCGGCCTGTTCGACCTCAAGGCGGCGGGTTTCACGGATCCGGTGCTGGTTGCCGCCAATGACGGCGTCGGCACCAAGCTGAAGATCGCCATCGATGCCGGCAAGCACGACACGATCGGCATCGACCTCGTCGCCATGTGCGTCAACGACATCGTCGTGCAGGGCGCCGAGCCACTGTTCTTCCTCGACTATTTCGCCACCGGCAAGCTCGACCCCGACCAGGGGGCGGCAATCGTCGGCGGCATAGCAATCGGCTGCCGACAGGCCGGCTGCGCGCTGATCGGCGGCGAGACGGCCGAAATGCCCGGCATGTATCACGACAAGGATTACGACCTGGCCGGTTTCGCCGTCGGTGCTGCCGAACGCGGCCAGTTGCTGCCGACCGACGATATCGTCGAAGGCGACGTGCTGCTTGGCCTGGCTTCCTCGGGCCTGCATTCGAATGGCTTTTCGCTGGTGCGCCGCATCGTTGGCGTCAGCGGTCTTGCCTGGGGCGATCCGGCGCCGTTCAACGATGAGGCGACGCTGGCAGAGGCGCTGCTCGAGCCGACCCGCATCTATGTGAAGTCGGTCCTCAAAGCGATCCGTGGCACGCACGGCATCAAGGCGCTGGCCCACATCACCGGCGGCGGTTTCCCCGAAAACATCCCGCGCGTCCTGCCAAAGGACTTTTCCGCAGAGCTCGATCTCAATGCCATCGATGTGCCGCAGGTGTTTTCCTGGCTGGCGAAGACTGGCGGCGTGGCGCCGGAGGAGATGATGCGCACCTTCAACTGCGGTATCGGCATGATCCTCGTCGTCGCCTCCGGCCAGGCCGCACAGGTCGCAGCCGTGCTGCAGGAGGCCGGCGAGACGGTGACGCCGATCGGCCGCATCGTGCCGCGCCGCGACGCCGGCGTTATCTATCGGGGCTCGATCGGCCTATGAGCAGGAAACGCACGGTTGTTTTGATCTCGGGACGCGGCTCGAACATGACGGCGCTAATCGCGGCGGCGAGCGACCCGGCCTATCCCGCCGAGATCGTTGGCGTCATTTCCGACCGGGCCAACGCCGCCGGCCTCGGCATCGCGGCCGCGCGCGGTATCCCGACCAAGGTCATCGTGCGCGCCGACCATGCCAGCAAGGAAGCCCATGATGCGGCGATCGACGCCGCGCTGATTGCATTCAACGCCGAGATTGTGGCGCTGGCCGGCTATCTGCGCATCCTGTCCCGCGGCCTGGTCGAGAAGTGGCAGGGGCGCATGATCAACATCCACCCTGCCCTGCTGCCGGCCTTCAAGGGCCTGGATACCCATGCACGCGCATTGCGCGCCGGCATGCGTATCCATGGCTGCACGGTGCATTTCGTTACGCCTGAGATGGATGACGGCCCGATCATCGCGCAAGCCGCGGTGCCGGTGATGGTCGGCGACAATGAAGACACACTGGCCGCCCGCGTTCTGAAAGCCGAGCACCGGCTTTACGCGCTGGCGCTCGGCCTCGTCGCCGACGGCAAGGCGCGCATGGAAGGCGGCCGCACTGTGCTGGCGCATTTCGCTGACGATGCCGAAAACGGAACTTCGGTGGTGATGGCCCCCGACCCGCTGCGCGAAGAGCGCGATCTCGAACATCTGGCGCGGATCACGCCGTAGGCGCTTCAGGACCTGAAAGCCCTTGGATATTTTTGACAGCGCGATCCGGAGAAAAGGCGATCTCGCCGGCGTCTTTGAATATGACGACACTGAAGGGCCAGCAAACGCCACGGCTTATTTTTACCTATACGAAGCGCATGACGAGGTAGTTGGGCGGATCATCGGCGCAATTCATATTCGATCGGGTGCCTGGGCGATCACCGAAGCGGATATTGCCGTCCAATGGGACAATGATGAGAGGCGCGTCGGCTTTTTCGTCTTCGGCACTTTGTCGGCAGCCTTTGATGCCGCTACGGGCGCTAAATACGGTGGCGGATACGGCATGGACTTCCAGCGCGAAATTCCCTGGTCCTGAGATCTAACAGATGAAACAGCTGCTTCTTCTTCGCCACGCCAAGTCGAGCTGGGACGACCCGGCGCTTGCTGATTTCGACCGGCCGCTCGGGCCGCGCGGGCTGAAGACGGCGCCGCTGATGGGGCGCGAACTGGCCCGGCGCAGTTGGCTGCCTGACCTGGCGCTGGTGTCGCCGGCGCTGCGTACGCGCGAGACATGGCGGCTGGTCTCGGCGGAACTGTCGGCGAGCGTAACGGTGGAGTTCGCCGAGGCGCTTTTCGAAGCCACGGCTGGCGACATTCTGGCCGAGCTGCAGCAGGCAGTCGCATCGGCTAGCTGTCTCCTGGTGCTCGGCCATAATCCCGGCCTGGAGGACTTTGCCCGCCGGCTCGCCGGTCCGCGATCGGGTGTGGCTGCTCTAAGGAAACTTGAAGAGAAACTCCCGACCGGCGCCCTTGCCCGCTTTGTCATCGACGGCGACTGGGCGGATCTCGGCTTCGGCGCGGCCCGGTTGACGCATTGCATCAAGCCGAAGGATCTAAGCTAGACCAAGCTGCTTAACGGGCTAGCCGCAGGTGACAGCCGCAAACCGTGTTTTGAAAAGACCACGGTCAAACAAGGAGATAGGACCAATTGCTGGCGGATTGATTCAAGATCTTTGCGGCCCGAGTCGATTGCATAAAAACAAGAGCGGTGGGCCGGGCCCACCGCTCTTTGTGGTCGTAGATTTCTCAGAAAATCAACGACCCCAGATGCCCTGGCCGGATTCCGGCTGGTTCGAGTCGCCCTTGATCGTGAAATCGCCGAGGCTGGCCGGCTTGCGGATCGAGGCGGTATAATTGTGATCGATGTTGCCGGCGGGCGCTGTCACAGCAGGCTGGTTGACGCCGTCGGAGCCGTAGTGGTCGCTGCCTGCGAAAGCGGTGCCGGTGGCAAGGAGGATGGCAGCAGCGGTAAGTGCGATCTTGGTCATTTCAGGTAATCCAGATTTTTCAGTTCTGTCCGTCAAGTGGCGTGCCTTGGGAGGAATTCGCGTCGCTCGGACCACCCCGAAATGGGTGTGCGTTGCTGCCATTGCCAATCACAAAAATGTGCGAACCGAACCGTTCGGTTCGGTGTTGGAAGGCGCGAAATGGCGTAGTTGTTGCTATATTCTATTCTCTAGGCGGCTCCGACCTCCAACGCCCCTCGTTGCGTTACCCTTGCATCTCAAAAGGTCGTGAAGCCCAGTACGTCGCGCATGTCGTATTCGCGGGGCGGCCGGACGGCGACCCAGCGTGCTGCCGCAATGGCGCCGCGCGCGAACATCGAGCGGTGGCCCGCCGAATGGGAAAGCGTGAGCGTCTCGCCCTCGGCCAGCAAGCTCACGCTGTGCTCGCCGACGATGCTGCCGCCGCGCAGCACGGCAAAGCCGATCTCGCCGGCAGGGCGTGGACCTGTAAGGCCGTCGCGGATGCGTTTCGCCACATCGTCCAGCCTGACGCCATGTCCGCGAGCGGCCGCCTCGCCCAGCATCAGCGCCGTGCCCGACGGTGCGTCGACCTTCATGCGGTGATGCGCTTCCAGGATTTCGATGTCGGCGGCGGGACCAAGTGCTCGCGCCGCCTGCTCGACCAGCCCGGTCAGCATGCTGAGCCCGAGCGAGTAGCTGCCGGAGCGAACGATGGCGACGGACTTCGAAGCAGTAGCGATGGCGGCGAGATCGGCCGGCTCGAAGCCGGTCGAGCCGATGACCAGCGCCGGGCCGCCGCGGGCCGCGCAAGCTTGTGCAAGATCGACGGAGGCCGAAGGCGTGGTGAAATCGATGACGACATCCGCAAGCGCCAGTGCTTCGTCGCGCTCGACCAGCCCCTCACCGATGCTGCCCGGCCTGTGAAAGCGGGCGACGAGCGTCAGCCTGGGATCGGCCTCGACGGCCAGCGCCATCTGGCTGCCCATGCGGCCGAGCGCACCGGCTATGGCTATCTTCAACAGATGCGGCATGGCGGCTTTCACTGGAAATGCGAGTCACAACAATGATCTACATGCCGCCCTGCCAGATTGATTCAGCCGGCGCCATGCGTCTTGAGCATCATGCCGGCGATCTCCTTGACCAGCTTGGCGGCAACCAGCGCGGTGAGATTGGAGACATCCTGGCTTGCATTGTATTCGACGACATCGGCGCCGACGATGGGCTGGTCGATCCGCTGGATCAGGTTGATCACTTGCCGGGTTGTAAGACCACCGGGTTCGCGGTGCGACACGCCGGGCGCACAAGCCGGGTCGAGGCCGTCGAGATCGACCGAGAGATAGACCGGCGTCTTGAGATCGAGCTGCAGATCCTCGCTGAAATGCCGCGCCTCGATCATTTCGACGCCGAAGCGCTTGAGCTGGTCACGAAGCTCATCATTGAGGGTGCGCAGGCCGATCTGGATCAGCCGGCCAGCCAGCCCCTCCTCCAGGATGCGCGCGAAGGACGAGGTGTGGGACCGCCTGTTGCCCTGATAGGCATCGTAGATGTCGGGATGGGCGTCGATCTGGACGATCGTTAGCCTGGCATGGCGGCGGCGCACGGCACGCAGCACCGGCCAGGCGATGGCATGATCGCCACCGAGGCTGATCAACGGGTGGCCGGCATCCAGCGCGCGGCCGACCTCGGCCTCGATCCGCTCCCATGGACCGCCGGCGCCTGAAAAGTCGATGTCGCCGTGGTCGACGAAACTGTCCGCCACATCGAAGCCGGTTTCGCTCCACGAGCTGTGCGCGTCGCTTTTGAGTTCCCGCCGGATCAGGGCCGGCGCTGCGGCCGCGCCCTTGAGATAGGACGAGTTCTCGTCATGCGGTATTCCCAGAAGCGAAACCCTGGTCATCGGCGTGCGATCTCCGGCAACAGGCAATCTCCCTAAACCCGGCAGCTGGCTGGCGATAGCAGTGCCGCTTGGGCCAGTTGCGAAGGCGATCAGGCGTCATTTCCCGATCGCGCCGCACAGTCTTTGCCTGACGATCGCGATATGGAAATCCGTGCCGTGCAACAGCCCGTCATCGTTGAAGTCGTAGCTGGAATTGTGCAGCGGCGGCGAGGTCTCGCCATTGCCGAGAAAGACGAAGCAGCCCGGTACGTGATCGAGGAAGCGGGCGAAATCCTCCGAGGCGGTCATCGGCTCCGCCGCGATGCTGGCGGCGCCATAGGCCAGCACGCGCCTTGCGGCGACAAAGGCCGCGTCCACCAGGTCGGCATCGTTCTGCAGCGGCACGAATTCCCTGCTATAGGTCACGTCGGCGGTGACATTGTAGGCAGCGGCGGTGCCCGCCGCGATGACCCGCATCTGGCGCTCGATCTCGGCGCTGACCTCGGGACGAAAACTGCGGGCGTCACCGAGGATGCGGGCGAGGCCGGGCAATGCGTTGCGGGTGCCGTCGGTGATCAGCTCGGTCACCGAAACCACCGAAATGTCGGCGGGACTCAGCCGGCGCGAGACGATGGTTTGCAGATTGGTTACCAGCGCGCAGGCGGCGACCAGCGTCTCGTTCCCGGAATGTGGACGCGCCGCATGGCCGCCGATCCCCTTGAGCACGATCTCGAAATTGTCCTCCGCCGACATGAACGGGCCGGCACGGGTCTCGAAATGTCCAATGGGCAGGCCCGGCATGTTGTGCAGGCCAAAGATCTCGTCGAAGGGGAAGCGCTGCAGCAGCCCGTCATCGAGCATTGCCAGTGCGCCCTTGCCCCACTCCTCGGCCGGCTGGAAAACGAAACGCACGGTGCCGTCGAAACCGCCCTCGGCGGCGAGCAGCTTTGCCGCGCCGAGCAGCATGGTGGTGTGGCCGTCATGGCCGCAGGCATGCATGATGCCGGGGTTCTGCGAGCCATAGGCTGTCGCGGACTGCTCGGTGATCCGCAGCGCATCCATGTCGGCCCTGAGCGCAATCGCCCGGTTGCCGCTGCCGCGCTTCAACGTGCCGACGATGCCGGTGCCGCCGACCCCCTCTGCAACGTCGTCCAGCCCGAATTCGCGCAGCTTCGCGGCGACAAAGCCAGCGGTGCGCTTTTCCTCGAAACCGAACTCGGGGTGCGCGTGCAAATCGCGCCGCCAGCCCGTCATCTCCCGCTTCAGCGCATCACGATCGAGTTCAGCCATTTTTCTCCCCGACCTCTTTTGCAAGCTCACTGGCGACATCAAGCAGGATGTTGGCGCCGGCGACAAGCTCGGCATCTTCAGTGTGTTCGCGCGAATTGTGGCTGATGCCACCGGCGCTCGGCACGAAGATCATTGCCGCCGGCGCGAGGGGGGCCATCATCTGCGCGTCATGGCCGGCGCCCGATGTCATGCGCCTGACGCCGAGACCGCGGTTCTTCGCGGCCGCCTCGATCAGTTCGACGATGCCGATGTCGAACAGCACCGGTTCGAAGCGGGCGAGCCGCTCGACCGAGATCGATACGTTCTCCGAAACCTCAAGCTCCTCGAGATAGGCAGCAAGGGCCGCCTCATGCGCCTGCAGGCGCTGTTCGTCGGGATCGCGCAGGTCGATGGTGAAGACGGCGCGCGCGGGAATGACGTTGATGGCGTTGGGTTCGAAGCGCATCGTGCCGACCGTGGCCACGGTTGGCCCATTTGAAGCCCTGGCCCGATCGTGCAGGAAGGTGATGATGCGGGCGGCGGCGTGGCCGGCGTCGCTGCGCATCGACATCGGCGTGGTGCCGGCATGGTTGGCGGCGCCGTCGATGGTGATGCGCTGCCAGGAAATGCCTTGCAAATTCTCGACCGCGCCGATCGGCACGCCTTCACGCTCCAGCACCGGCCCTTGCTCGATATGAAGTTCGAGATAGGCATGCGGCTTGAGGAAGCCGGGTTCGCGGTCGCCGGCATAGCCGATGCGGGCGAGCTCCTGGCCGAGCACGCTGCCATCCGTGCCGATGGCGGCCAGCACGGCCTCGGCGCTGACGCCACCGGCATGGCATAGCGAGCCCATCATGTCAGGCGTGTAGCGCACGCCTTCCTCATTGGTGAAAGCGGCGACCGCGACCGGGCGCGACGGCGAAAAGCCCGAAGCCTGCAGCGTCTCGATCACCTCCAGCCCGGCCAGCACGCCGTAGCAGCCATCATAGATGCCGGCATCGATAACGGTGTCGATATGCGAACCGATGAGCAGCGGCGCCTGCCCGGCATTGTCGGGGCTTTGCCAGATGCCGAAGATATTACCGACCCGGTCGATGGCGACTTCCAGCCCGGCCTGCCTGAGCCAGCCGACAAAGAGGTCACGGCCCTGTCTGTCTGTGTCGGAGGCGGCGAGCCGGATCAGCCTATCCTCACTGTCGCGGCCAACGGCGCCGAGTTCCCGGATGCGGCCAAGCAGACGCTGTGCATCGATCCCGATCATGGCTATGCCTCGGCCTTCAGCTTGCCGGCCAGCACATCGGCGGGGCTCTGCCCGACCAGCTCGGGATAGCGATGCGGGTCTGTGGCGCCTTCGGTGTTGATCAGCAGCACGCGGGATTTGTCGTCGAGCCCGAGCGCGGCCTTGTGGTCGGCCACCGCCCGGATCAGCCCGGCCAGACCGACGCCGCCGCTTTCGCCGGCGACGATCACTGGATCATTGCCAGCCGGCCGTGCCAGCCGCCGCATCACCGCGACCGCCTCCTCCTCATCCACTGTCATGAAGGCATCGGCAACCCGCGCCAGAACGCGCCAGGCAACTTGCGAGGCCTCGTAGCATTCGAGCATCGCCATCACCGTCGGCTGATCGTGTGCGACCTTGACCAAGTGGCCCGCCCGGGCGGCTGCGACAACGCACGCGGCGCGGGCCGGCTCGACGACGATGAAGGTCGGCCTGGCGTCACCGAGCACGATGGCGAGATGGCCGGCCAGGGCGGCGGCAATGCCGCCGACACCGGCCTGCACGAAGACATGGGTCGGCGGCTGCGGCAACTGGCGCAAGGCTTCGCGCACGATCGCCGTATAGCCCTGCATGACCAGACCGGGGATGCGCTCGTAGCCCGGCCAGGAGGTGTCGGACACCACGGTCCAACCTTGCTCAGCTGAAACCTCGGCGGCCTGCCTGACCGAGTCGTCATAATTGCCGTCGACGCGGATCATCTCGGCGCCATAGCGGGCTATTGCTGCAATGCGCGCCTCGCTGACGCCGGCGTGAACGAAGATTGCCGCTTTCGCGCCAACCAACTGTGCACCTTGCGCGACCGAGCGGCCATGATTGCCGTCGGTGGCGCAGGCAACCGTCATGCCGGCAGCGACCGCCCGGACGTCGAACCGGTTGAGATCGGCCACGTCAACGGGCCGACCAAGCGATCGGCTCGCCTCCTCCAGCACCAGTCGAAAAACGGCATAGGCGCCGCCGAGCGCCTTGAAACTGCCGAGACCGAGGCGAAAGCCTTCATCCTTGATGTGGACGGCGCCGAGGCCGAGTTCGCCGGCCAGCGTCGGCAATGCATGCAACGGAGTTGCGAGGTGATTGTCGCGATGGGCAAGAAAGCGCTCGACCGTATCGGCACCGGCATTCCCCAGCGTTTCGGCATCGACCGGATCGAGCGGCCGGCGGTGCAAGGCATTGCTGTTGAGCAGGAACACGGGTGGCCTCCTTTGGGTGTGACGAAATCATATTGCAGCCGAGGCGCAAATAGCGCTGTTATTGGCGCTTCGAAATGCAAGTTTGTTTCGCCAGGATAGCGCTTTGCCTCGATCGCCTTCGCTCGACAGTTTCGACCTCGCCATCCTTGCCATCCTGCAGCGGGACAACACGACGCCGCAGCGGCTGATCGGCGAAGCCGTCAACCTGTCGGCGCCGGCGGTGCAGCGGCGCATCAAGCGCATGGAACAGTCCGGCGTCATTGCGGGCAATGTCGCCGTGGTCGACCCGGCGGCGGTCGGCCATCCCATCACCATCTTCGTCGAAGTGGAACTGGAGAGCGAACGCTCGGACCTGATCGACGCGGCCAAGCGGCAATTCTCGGCAGAGCCCGAAGTGCAGCAATGCTACTACGTCACCGGCGAGGCCGACTTCATCCTAGTCATCACCGCGGCCGACATGGGCGCCTATGAAGCGCTGACGCGCAGACTGTTCTTCGACAGCAAGAATGTCCGAAAATTCCGCACCTTCGTTGCCATGGACCGTGTCAAGGTGGGGCTGACGGTGCCTCTGCCGGGATAGCCAGTCACTTCTATGCAATTCCGGACGGAAACCGCTCACACTTTTCCTGGAATTGCTTTAGCCCGCCGGCCGCAGCCAGACCTTGTTGTCGTGGAAGGCCGCACCGCCATAGGGCGCTGGTGCGTCGGCGCCGGTGAGCACATTGATGCCTTCGCCACGCTCATGGGCGCTGTTTGGCCAGATGCCCTCGGCGATCACCACGCCGCGCTTGATGCCATCGAACAGCTTTGCGTGCAGCACCACCTCGCCGCGCCGGTTGCCGACCTCGATACGGTCGCCGTCGTCCAAGCCAAGCGCGGCAGCGTCGTCCGGATGCAACAGGAGTTCCGGCCGGCCTTCCTTGGCTCTCGACACCGGTGTCTCGGCGAATGTCGAATTGAGAAAATTGCGCGCCGGTGATGTCGTCAGCCGGAACGGATGCTCGGCATTCGCGACCTCGATCAGGTCGACATGGTCGGGGAATTCGGGGAGTTCCGCCACCGGCCCGAACAGGCCCATGCTTTTCGGCGGCCGGTTGGGCGCCGCCTGCCCGCTCCAGTTGGCGCGGAAGTGAAATTTCTTGTCGGCATGGCCGAAACCATCGATGAAATGCGCCGCCTCGAAATCCGGCTGCAGGTCGACCCATTTGTCTTCCTTGAGGCTGGCGAAGGAGCCCAGCCCGCGCTTGCCGAGGATGATGTCGATATGCTGCTGCTCGGTCAGGCCAAAGCCCGGCCGGTCGGAGACGCCGAGACGCTGCGCCAATTGCTCGATGACGAAGTGGTTGGTGCGCGGCCCTTCCGGCGGTTCGATCAGCTTGGGACCGAGCGTGATGTGCTGGTTGCCACCGCCCTTGTAGACGTCATCATGCTCGAGGAACATCGTTGCCGGTAGCACGACATCGGCAAGCTTTGCCGTGTCGGTCATGAACTGTTCGTGCACGCAGGTGAACAGGTCATCACGGAGAAAACCATGTTTCACCAGCCGCTGCTCGGGTGCGACATTCACCGGGTTGGTGTTCTGGATCAGCATCGCCGTCACCGGCGGGCCACCGTAAAGCGCGTCCGCTGCGCCGGTCAGCACCGGACCGATGCGCGACTGGTCGAGATGGCGAATATTGGGATCGCGCATCGCGGTGCCTTCCAGCACATCCTGGTTGAGCTTGAAGATGCCGGAATTGGAATGGAAGGCGCCGCCACCCTCATATTGCCAGGCGCCGGTGACGGCGGCGATGCAGGATGCCGCGTGCATGTTGACCGCGCCGTTGCGCTGGCGGGCAAAGCCATAGCCGAGGCGGAAATAGGTTTTCCTCGTCGTGCCGACGAGGCGTGCGAAAGCCTCGATCTCGGTGACGGCAAGACCGGTGATGGCGGACGCCCATTCCGGCGTGCGCGTCTCCAGATGCGCTTCCAGCCCCTTCGGATCGTCGGTGTATCTTTCGAGATAGGCGCGGTCGGCCATGCCTTCCCTGAACAGCACATGCATGACCGCGCAAGCCAGCGCGCCATCGGTGCCGGGCTTCAGCACAAGGCCCATATCGGCCTGCTTCATCGTCGCGTTCTCGTAGACGTCGATAACGACGACCCTGGCGCCACGCTCCTTCCGCGCCTTGATGGCGTGGGTCATGACATTGACCTGCGTGACCACGGCATTGGTGCCCCAGATCACCAAGCAGTCGGACTTCGCCATCTCGCGCGGATCGGGACCGCGCAAGGCGCCCGCTCCCATCATCCAGCCGGTCCAGGCCAGATTGGTGCAGATCGAGCCGAAGAAGCCGGAGTATTTTTTCGCATGGCGCAGCCGGTCGATGCCGTCGCGCTGCACTAGCCCCATCGTGCCGGCATAGAAATAAGGCCAGACGGTCTCGGAGCCGTATTTTTTCTCGGCCGCGATGAATTTCTCGGCGACGAGGTCGAGTGCCGCTTCCCAGCTGGATTCCTTCCAGACGCCGGCGCCCTTGGCCCCGGCGCGAACAAGCGGCTTCAGCAGCCGGTCGGGATGGTGGACACGGTCGGCATAGCGCGCGACCTTGGCGCAGACCACACCAGCCGTATACGTATTGGACTTGGCGCCATGGACACGGCCGATGCGGTTGCCATCGAGCAGTTCGACCTCGAGCGCGCAGGTCGAAGGGCAATCATGCGGACAGGCGGAGTGGCCGATTCTGACCTTGGCGTGCTGGTTCATGCGGCGTTTTTAGCGGGTTTCGCGGGCGGCGTGTAGGGCCAGATCTTACCCTCCCCTTGATGGGGAGGGTCGGCGCGCAGCGACGGGGTGGGGTGCGGCGCGGAGCCCCCCCCCCCCCCCCCTCGGGGGGGCGGGGGGCGCCGCGGGGGGGGGGGCGGGCGGCGGCGCGGACCCCCACCCCGCTCCGCTTCGCGGATCGACCCTCCCCACAAGGGGGAGGGTAAATCACTCCGCCGTGCCTTCCTCGTACTCGGCCGACATGGTCAGCCACTTTTCCTCGTGACCGGCAAGCTGCTGTGCCAGTTGCGAGCGCTCCTTGGCCAGCCGGGTCGCCGTCGATGGATCCTTCTCGTATACCGCCGGATTGGCGAGTTCATCCTCGATCAGGTCGATGCGCTTGCGGATGCGGTCCATCAGCGCTTCGGTGGCGCGGATTTCCTTTGCCAGCGGCTCGAAGGCGGCGCGGCGCGCCGCGGCATCGCGGCGGCGATCGGCCTTGGATGCCTTCTCGGCCTCGCGCTTGCCGCGTCGGTTGCCGGACACGCCGGTGACCAGCGTCTTGTAGTCCTCAAGGTCGCCGTCATACGGGTTGACCGCCCCGTCCTTGACCAGCCACAGCCGGTCGGCGGTCGCTTCCAGCAGATGGCGGTCATGCGAGATGAGGATGACGGCGCCGGGAAACTCGTTCAGCGCATGGATCAGGGACTCGCGGCTGTCGATGTCCAAATGGTTGGTCGGTTCGTCGAGGATGAACAAGTTTGGCCCCTCAAAGGCCGACAGGCCCATCAGCAGGCGCGCCTTCTCGCCGCCGGACAGGTCCTTGGCGGCGGTGTTCATCTTCTCGGTGGTGAGACCGAACTGGGCGACGCGGCCACGTACCTTGGATTCCGGCGCCTCCGGCATCAGCCGGCGGACATGCTCGTAGGCGTTTTCATCAGGCCTGAGATCGTCGAGCTGATGCTGCGCGAAGATCGCCACCTTCAGGCCCGGCGCCACCGTCATGGTGCCGGTTTCCTGCTTCAGCCGGCCCGAGAGAAGCTTGGCGAAGGTCGACTTGCCGTTGCCGTTGGCGCCGAGCAGCGCGATGCGATCGTCGGCATCGATGCGCAACGTCATCTTCTTCAGGATCGGCTGGCCCTCGGTGTAGCCGACATTGACGTTGTTCAAGGCAATGATCGGCGACGCCACCGTTTTCACCGGTTCGGGGAAAGAGAACGGCCGCACCGTGTCGTTCACGATCGCGGCAATCGGCTTCATCTTCTCCAGCGCCTTGATGCGCGACTGCGCCTGTCTCGCCTTCGAAGCCTTGGCGCGGAAGCGTTCGACGAAGGACTCCATGTGTTTGCGCGCGGCTTCCTGCTTGACGCGGCCCTTCTCCTGCAATTCCTTCTGCTCGGTGTACTGGCGCTCGAACTGGTCGTAGCCGCCGCGCCAGAAGGTCAGCTTCTTCTGGTCGAGATGAACGATGGAATTGACGGCGCGGTTGAGCAGGTCGCGATCGTGCGAGATCAGAAGCACCGTGTGCGGATATTTCGACACGTAGTTTTCCAACCAAAGCGTGCCTTCGAGATCGAGATAGTTGGTCGGCTCGTCGAGCAGCAGAAGGTCGGGCTCGGCAAACAGCACCGCGGCGAGCGCCACACGCATGCGCCAGCCGCCGGAGAAGGACGAGGCCGGGCGGCGCTGCGCGGCGTCGTCGAAGCCAAGGCCAGCGAGGATGGTGGCCGCGCGAGATTCCGCCGAATGCGCATCGATATCCGCCAGCCGCATATGGATGTCGGCAATGCGGTGCGCGTCGGTGGCGGTCTTTTCCTCCTCGAGCAATGCGGTGCGCTCGAGGTCGGCCTTGAGCACGATTTCGATCAGCGGCTCCTCGGTGCCGGGCGCTTCCTGCGCCACCTGGCCGATGCGGGTGTTCTTGGGCAGGCTTATCGAGCCGGTCTCGGAGGGAAAGTCGCCGGTGACGGCCTTGAACAGCGTCGTCTTGCCGGTGCCGTTGCGGCCGACGAGGCCGGCCTTTGTGCCGGCCGGCAAGGTCAGCGAGGCATGATCGAGAAGCAAGCGTCCGGCCATGCGGAGCGAAAGATCGTTGATGATAAGCATGCCGGGGCTTTTGCACGGGAGGGCGGCGCTTCGCAAGGGCCTGGGCGCCGGCGGGGGCATAAGGCATGAAAACGGCGCGCCTTAAGCGCGCCGTCCATTGCAAACAGCAGACTGACTTTTCAGAGGCTGCCTGGTTCAGGCTTTGGGTTTGCGCTTCGTCACCTTGGCCGCGGCGGCCGGAACGGCCGGCTTGCGGCCGAGGCCCGAAGACTTGGCCAGTGCCGAACGGGTCGCGGAGTAGTTCGGCGCCACCATCGGATAGTCCGACGGCAAGCCCCATTTGCCACGATATTCCTCCGGGCTGAGACCATGGTCGGTCATCAAGTGGCGCTTCAGCGACTTGAATTTCTTGCCATCTTCCAGACAGACGATGTGGTCGGGAAACACCGACCGCTTCGGATTGACAGCCGGGTTCAGCGCGGGGCTTTCCACGGCGGCAATGCTGCCCAGCTTGCGCACCGATGCGCTGACGCTGGCAATCAGATCCGGCAGGCCAGACGCAGGGAGAGGATTGTTGCCGACATAGGCCGAGACGATGTCAGCAGTCAGTTCAATAGCGGTCTTGCTGTCGATGGTGTGCAATTCTGTTTCTCCCGCCGGTCATGAAGTTGCCGGCTTTTTTTAAGACTTCTCTTGATGTATCGACCTAGCTGCGCCCCCCAACGGGTCGCTAAAGTCTCAATAAACGATCAAGAATCGGAACAGGAGGATGTTTCCACAACAGGTTGCAACGTTGCAAATTAGAAAATCTAATACTTGGAAACGGCCGACTTCGCGCCAGCAGATTTCAACTGCACGGACGCCGCAGGTTTAGAGTCGGCCAGTATGTCCAGAATGCGCTTCCAGCGGGCGCACCGGCCGAAATCTTTTTGCTCTATCGCCTTTTCGGCCTTCATGGCGGCGTAGAGCGGCGCCTCGGCGCCGAACTCCTTGAGCAGCCAGAATGCTTCCTGTCTGGCGAGGCGTTCATCGTCGTCAAGCATGTTCAGCCTCCGAGCGTTCTATGCCCACCGCAATACAGCTGCCGATGACGAGGACCGCACCGGCTATCGCGGTCAGCGTCAGCCTTTCGCCCGAAAGTGTCAGCAGCAGCGTCGATGCGATCGGGGTCAGATAGGCGATGACCGCAACCTTGCCGCCGCCTTCAAGCTTCAAGGCGCGCGACCAGAAATAATATCCCAGCCCCATCGGACCGGCACCGAGATAGAGGCCAAGCAGGAGGTGCTCACTGGATGGCCAGGCTGCGCCGTCGTGAATACACCACAGCAAGGTCAGGCCGACGCCGACCAATGCCGAAGGCAAAAGCAAACGCTCCGACGGTGTGGCCAGGCGGGCGACCGCAATCGAATAGAAGGCCATGCACAGCGCCGAGCCGAAGGCAGCGAGATAGCCGACGATGCTGCCCTGGAGAAAAGGCTGGCCGCGACCACCCGAGATCACCAGCGCCACGCCGACAAAGCCAAGCACGGCAGTCAAACCCAGAAGCACGGGGCGTTGCCGCTTGCCCAGCACGATGACCGCCGCCGCGACCATCAGCGGCCAGGTGTAGGCGACGAGATTGGCCTCGATCACCGGCATGGAGGCAAAGGCGATGTATTGCAGCACCATGGTGCCGACCAGGCCAATAAAGCCGACCGCGACCGGCGCCAGGGTGCCGTCAGCACCCTTGGCAAAGGCTGCGTCTTGCGTGTCCCCCTTCCGGCTCGCCAGATGGATGACGGCGAACACCAGAGCCGCTCCACAAAACTGCAGCAACTGCACGAGCGACACCGGATGGCTGGCCAGCAGGGATTTGCCGACCAGCGCGTTGGTCGACCACAGGGCGACCGCGCCGGCGGCGAAGACCAGGGCCGATGGCGAACCCGATCCATCCCGGAATCGGCGCGACGGTGCCTTGTCCTTATCGCCGACCATGATGTTACCGACGGCCAAACCGGTGTCCACTTCTATGCCCTGGCTACCATGATTCCCTTGATCCGCCCGGGACCGGCGCATCGGTCGCCGCCGCAACCGGACGCTCTTCCTCGAAGCGGCGATAGGCCGGCAGCTGGTTCGTCCAGACGTCTTCGGCCAGTTCGTTGACCCATTCGCGATCGTGATCATTGTCGGCTGCGAGATAGAACATGCGATTGTCGTCGACGTAGGGCTTGGCCACAGAGCGCTGGTTGAGGACCAGCGTGACGCGCGAGCCGAGCTGGATCGGCGCGGTGCGGTGCAGCACACCGAGAAACTGGCCGAGTGTGGCATAGTTCATCTTGTGGTCGATGCGCATGACCTGGTTGCGCGGGATTTCGCGGCCGGATTCAAGGATGGCGCGGCCGGTCTCGGAATCGTCACAGTAGATTTCGAGATGGCCGCCGACCAGCGGATTGCTGATCGACAGCGGAATGAGTTCGGTGACCGGGACACCGTCGCAATGCCAATCGACGGCGCCGTCCTTGGGATTCATGAAAGTGACGGTCGAGCCGACGATCGACAGCGGATAGGGCTCGAGCTTGGCGCCCATCATGTCGGACAGACGTTCCAGGCGCAGCTTGTCATGCAGCAACTCCTTGATCTCCGGGATAAAACGGTCGGCGCCGGTGATGAAGGTAAGGTCGAGGTGCTTGTGCACGGCGTGGCTGGCCTTGAGCTTCAACGCCGCCTCTTCGATCGCCGCCAGCAGCGCCGGGTCGTAGCCATGCAGATACTGCGCAACGCCGAAACCCGACACTTTCCAGGCCGTCTCATGGCCGATAATGGCTTCTCGGCTCATCGCGTAGCGCAGTTCAGGTATGGTATGGGCGTTCATTCTACTTCTCCAGGATGGGGGCATCACTTGGTAAACTGTCGATTAATTTCCCCACCCCTGTAAAATTAGGAATGCTGGTGCTAGTGTAAGCCCAGCTTAAGGTCGAAACGCGTGCGTCTGCTCAGTCAGGTCAACCTCAATTCGCTGAAGATTGTCGAAAGTGCCGCCCGGCACCGTAACTTCACGCGCGCGGGCGAAGAGCAGTTTATTACTGCTTCCGCCGTCAGCCAGCGCGTCAAAAGCCTTGAGGAACAGCTGCGCTTCAAGATCTTCCAGCGCGGCGGCAATGCGGTGTCGCTGACACCCGAAGGCGAGACCTATGTGTCGCGCGTTCGCGAGGCGCTGGAGCGCATCGTGGCGGCCAGCATGGAGGCGACCGGACAGTCGCAGGCGCATGTGCTGAAGATTTCGGTGCTGCCGACGTTCGCGGCGCGCTGGCTGTTTGCCCGCCTGCCGCTGTTCCAGCGGCAATATCCCGAAATCGAAATGCGGGTCTCGACCTCCTACGCCACCAATGAGTTCGCCACCTCCGAGTTCGACCTCGAGATCCGCTATGGCGACGGCAGCTTTCCCGACCTCAAGGCGGACCTGCTGTTCAAGGAGGATTTGACGCCGGTGTGCAGCAGGAAGCTGTTCCACGAGGTTCTCGGCGATAGGCCGCCGTCAAAGGTGACGCCCGACGACCTCAGGCATTTCACGCTGCTGCATTCCGACACCTGCACGCAGAACTGGCAGTCGTGGCTGGGTTTTGCCGGCGCGAGTTCCGTGCTCGGCGAGACCAAGAGCATCTATTTCGATTCCTGCATGATGTCCTATGAGGCGGCCAATGCCGGCATGGGCTTTGCAGTCGCCAACCGCGCCTATATGGCGAGCGAGATCCGCGCAGAGCGGCTGGTGGCGCCGTTTGCCGTGCATCACCCCAACACCGCCGGCTGGTATTTCGTCTGCCCGGTCACCGCGCCCTACACGCGCAAGGTGGAATTGTTCAAGCAGTGGATCATGGCCGAGGCGGCGCTGACGCAGTGCCAGTTGGACGCCGGGATTGCCGGCGGCCCGGTGCTGCGCAAGGCCATTGCCTGAGGTCGGATTCTTTCCGCGGCCTTGCGGGATTTGTGGTCTTTTCTGCTGGTTTTGCGCAGACGGCACGAGCAGACCGGCACGAAAACTGCCACCTCATGACGCAGGCGAGAGACTCAGCTATCTTCGGTTGTTGCGGCGGACCTGATATCCGCCTGGCCGGCGCTATCAGCTCACCTCCCAAGCGGCGCCGGCCTTCTTCTCCCGAAGGCCACCTTCAGCCTTGTCGTCCCGCTAAAGCGATCATTGCGCGGGCTGATCGCCGCCGGCCGCCGGCTTTGGCGCCGAATCCGTCTGCGGGGTTTGATCGAGCACAGGGGCTTTGGTTGGCTGGATGTCGCCGTCGCAGGCGGCGAGCGCCAAGCTGGCGGCCAACAAAATCAGAAGCCTCTTCATGGCGACCTCCTAGGTCTGCCCTCTCCTTCGTAAGGCAACGAGGTGGTTCGGCTTTGGTTGCACGCTCGCAAACGACGCCGCGTCGGCTGGAACCAAACGGCGGCTCTGAGGTTGGTTGCCCAAAGGAGATCGCGCCATGATCCGTCTGCTCATTACCGGACTTTTCGCTTACGCGACCTATCGCATCGCCAAGGAGATCATCAAGGACGTGCCCGACAATTTCGATCCGTTGCCGGTGCCTGGCGACGAACGCGCCGCCTTGCGGCGCCAGTCGGCGGCAACGGGTGTCGCGCCACGGCGGTAAGGGCGACTTCCGCCCGTTGCGAACAAAGCGGAAACGATGCTTGATAGGCGATGACCATCGCCATCAATGATTCGTCCTTGCAGCCCGCCTATCTGACGAAGCTCAACGCCAAGCAGCGGCTCGCTGTCGAACATGGCGACGGCCAGATCGCCGGGCCGCTGCTGGTGATCGCCGGCGCCGGCTCCGGCAAGACCAACACGCTCGCCCACCGGGTTGCTCATCTGATCGTCAAGGGCGCTGATCCCAGACGCATTCTGCTTATGACATTCTCGCGCCGCGCCGCCACCGAAATGGCCAGGCGGGTCGAACGCATCGCCGGCGAGGTGCTGGGCCGAGACGCGTCCGTCATCGCCGACGCGCTGGCCTGGGCCGGCACGTTTCACGGCATCGGCGCCAGGCTGCTGCGCGACTATGCGCTGACGATCGGCCTCGACCCGGCCTTTACCATTCACGACCGCGAGGATTCCGCCGACCTGATGAATCTTGCCCGGCATGAACTTGGATTCTCGAAGACCGAAAGCCGTTTTCCGACCAAGGGCACCTGCCTGGCGATCTATTCGCGCGCCGTCAACGCTCAGGCGCCGCTCGGCGAGGTGCTGGGTTCGGCCTTTCCGTGGTGTGCCGGCTGGGCCGAACAGCTGAAGGCGCTGTTCGCCCGATATGTCGAGGCCAAGCAGGCGCAGAACGTGCTCGATTACGACGACCTCCTGCTCTACTGGGCGCAAATGGCCGCCGAGCCGGAGATCGCGGCGCATCTGGGCTCGCGTTTCGACCATGTGCTGGTCGACGAATACCAGGACACCAACCGGCTGCAGGCCTCGATCCTTTCGGCGCTGAAGCCGGACGGCGCCGGACTGACAGTGGTGGGCGACGACGCGCAGTCGATCTATTCGTTTCGCGCCGCGGAAGTGCGCAACATCCTCGATTTCCCGCAACAATTCGCGCGAGCCGCCGATGTCATCATGCTGGAGCGCAACTACCGCTCGACCGTGACTATTTTGGCGGCAGCCAATGCGGTCATCTCGGAGGCGTCGGAGCGCTTCACCAAGAACCTCTGGTCGGAGCGCAAATCCTCGCAAAGGCCGAAACTGGTCAGCGTGCGCGACGAGGCCGAGCAGGCGAACTATGTCTGCCAGGCCATCCTGGCCGAGCGCGAGGCCGGCACGGTGCTGAAATCGCAGGCGGTGCTGTTTCGCGCCTCGCACCACAGCGGCCCGCTGGAGATCGAACTGACGCGCCGCAACATCCCCTTCGTCAAGTTCGGCGGGCTCAAATTCCTCGACGCCACCCATGTCAAGGACGTGCTTTCGGTGCTGCGTTTTGCCGAGAACCCGCGCGACCGCGTCGCCGGCTTCCGCGTGCTGCAGCTCCTGCCCGGCATCGGCCCTTCGGCGGCGAGCACCATCGTCGAGACCATGGCGACATCGCTCGATGACGCGATGGGGCTGGCCCGCTACCGGCCGCCGCAACGCGCAGCTGAGGACTGGCCGGCCTTCGTTGCGCTCTATTCCGGCCTGCGCGCGCGGTCGGGGAAATGGCCGGCCGATCTCGAACAGGTCAGGCTGTGGTACGAGCCGCATCTTGAGCGCATCCACGAGGATGCGACGACGCGGCGGGCCGACCTCATGCAGCTCGAGCAGATCGGTTCAGGCTATGCTTCGCGCGAGCGCTTCCTGACCGAGCTGACGCTGGATCCACCGGATGCGACCAGCGACCAGGCCGGGCCGCCGCACCGCGACGAGGACTATCTGATCCTGTCGACCATTCATTCGGCCAAGGGCCAGGAATGGAAGAACGTCTTCGTGCTCAACACCGTCGATGGCTGCATCCCGGCCGATCTCGGCGTCGGCACCAAGGAAGACATCGAGGAGGAGCGCCGGCTGCTTTACGTCGCGATGACGCGGGCCAAGGACGGCCTGCATCTGGTGACGCCGCAGCGCTTCTTCACTCACGGCCAGGCAGCGCGCGGCGACCGCCACGTCTATGCCTCGCGAACCCGTTTCATCCCGGCCTCGATCCTCGGCGCCTTCGAGCAGACCTCTTGGGCGAGCGTCCACGCAAAGGACGATCCGCGCCACAGATCTGAAGTCCGCGTCGACCTCGGCGCCCGCATGCGCGGCATGTGGAAATAGCCGCAACCGCGGATGCCGGCCGGGGAGCGACCTCAAGAAGCAAATCGGCCTGTCATGGCATCTCTCAGGGAACCTCGGGCCGCCAGCCGCGTTTTCTGGCGTCCAACCCGCGATCGGAGAGCGGCGACCGCCGCCTTTCCGCCCATCCAGAGAGGCCAGAATGCACGACGCGATGTTCTTCACCCCGGTTGCCGTTAGCGTTGGCGCCGGCCACAAACGCATGCTCGCCTCGCTGTTCGAGATGCATGATTTCCTGACCGAATTTCCGCCGTCACGCCGGCGCCTGAGCTATGGCGCGGCCGTGAGGGCCTGCGAGGCGGCACGCGCCGGCGAAATCTCGACTGAGGCCGCACGCGATGCCCTGATCACCTTTGCAGTCACGGCAGGGATCCTCTGGCCCGCGGTCCAGCCGGCCGTCTCGGTCAAGCCGGTCGCACACGGTTATGGCGGCTACGCCGTCTGAGACGGCCGGGACCCAAGCCCAAAACCGCGAAAATATAGCTTCGGTCTGCCTGCCGGTGTCGTCCGGCTTCGACCAGCCTTACCCTATGCAAAGATGCTCGGGCCTGCCGGCGAACGGACAGGCAAGCCGCCGATGATAGAGCAACGGAACCCGGGTCGTCGGTGCCGTATTTCCGCAGAATCCTCGCGGCATGAAGAACGGGCCGCCCAGCCGCGAGATTGGACACACATGCCCTCATTGTGGTCGAAAATCGGCTCGCCAGATATTTGACGCCAAGGGATGAACGGATTACTGACGGCGGCTGGCGGCGGATTACTGCCATTTGCCGGCATGGACCGCATGTCACGCCAAACTAGGTCTCAGGTTTGCTGAACCGCCAGTCCGTTCGGCAGCGCAGGGGCAGGCAGCGGCGCGACGGCGACAGGAGAGCTCGGCGCCATCGACCCGGATTGCCCCGACCTGCGGAACAGACTGCCTGCCCATCGTGTCGACGGGCGCTCTATCCATCGATGGCTTGCCCAGCTTGCGATCAAGACACAAATGCCTGTGGAAAGAATGTAAAGGACGACACCCGCTGAACGGCTCAACCATGCACCAAACAGGAGCGACACTGCGATCATGATCGGCCAATGCCACATATAGCTCGAATATGAGATGTCGCCTAGAAATGTGAGCCACTCGGCCGGGCGCCAGCCTGCCCTTTCCACGGACAGAGCACCCCATACGATCAGCGACGCGGCTGTTCCATAAACTGCAACGCGAAGCAGCCCGGTCGTGGTTCCGAGCGGCTGGGCAGCGTAAAACCCTGCCACAGCGACGATGATACAACCCAGGACCATACCGGCTCGCGGCAACGGCAAAGACAGCCGAGGCGCGATGTAGCCGATCAGCAATCCCGGCAGGAACTCCAAAGTGATAGGGGTGGCAAAATACCATCCGCGGTCCCAGCCGCGCCCGGCGGCAATCACTGCCACAATATGGGCCGCGCCCCAGACTGCGATCGCCGGTCCAGACCTCCTGCCGAACAGCATGGCCAAACCCGCGACCAGATAGAATTGGATCTCATTGCAAAGCGTCCAACTGAGCGGATGCAGAGGACTCGTCGTCAGCAGGCCGATATTCCTCAACGTCAGCTGCGAAAAATCGACCGGATAGAGACCGCTGCTCCCGAGTGAGACGGCGATTGTCGCACCTAGCGAAAGCCAATAGATCGGATAAATCCTGACAAAACGCCTTACAAAGAATTGCAGGGAATGAAGAGGATGGTCAGCCTGTTTCTGCCGCAGCAGACCGGCGGTGATCACTCCGCTGACGACGAAAAAAATATCGACCCCGAATGCCCCAAACTGCAAGAAAAAATTGTAGGCATAAGCGCCCCATTGATTCTTCCCGAATGACGACATTGTGCAAACATGCAGTAAAACAACCAGTGTTGCAGCGGTTCCTCTTATTGCCTGGACAGAAAGTGATTTTGAAAGAGAGTCCACCAATCACCTGCGGAGAAATGACGCGTCAGCCGCTTTAGGACTTTTGAGGGGCCGGATAGCGATCGCCGTCTACCACATCGTCCGCTTGCACCTGCGTCCAATCGAAATTCACCGCCTCGCGATCTTTGCGACACAGGATCGAACTATGGCAGTACAGTTCAGGGATCGGCCGGCGCTGGAGATATTCATCGCAGTCGTCACTGAAGAAGCCCATCATCGGGTTGCTCATCCCCATATCGAGAATCTCGAAACCAAGCGACTTGTTGAACAAGACGCGAAGGCCAAGTTCCGAGAACTGAAAGAAGTTCCACGGGCGCTCGTGGGCGGCGTAGGCGAAGGTCGTTTCGATGTAGGCAACGCCACCGACCTTCATGACCTTGGCAATCTCCTGCGCGATCACCCAAGGCATATAGAGGTGCTCAAAAACGGCGAGCGAATAGACCAAGTCGAACCGCTGGCTTTCGTTGAAATATGTAGACAGTCTATGGGCGTCGCCGGCCACGTCGACATTCGGCCCTTCATAGAAGTCAAAGCCGACATAGTCTGCCTTGTCGAAATGCGCCCGATAGTTTGCTCCGGTGACGACGCGCGACCCTAATTCGAGCACACGTGCGCCGGAATGATTGTAGTTAGAGGAAAGATATCCCATTGCGCCCATATGCGTGACGATCTTTGGCGGCGCCACGGTATGGTCGCCGCGTGTCGGCATGATCAAAAACCCAGGGGTTGGTTCAGCCTGCGCTGGTTCAGCAATTGCGGCCGGCACTTCGGGGCTGATTGGTTTACATCCCTTCAACAGTTCTCGTAGGCGCATAAGGATATCCTCCTCTTCAAGCTAGCGGGGGCTGATGCGGGAGCGCTCCGGAGAATTGAACTGGATGCGCCGCTTTCAAGCTGGCTGCCAACCGCCGATCACGGATAGTTCTGAAGGGCATTTCCACGAACACGGCGAGCAGCGCAGCGAAAGCGATGCAGATAACAAAGACCGCTGCGGCTCTTGATGCTCCTGATATCGGTAGAGTTGTGCGCATCACCTCGAGGACCAGCAGATGCGAAATGTAGAGAGGATAGGAAAGCTCCCCAATCAGGCGGTCGATTCTGCTGTCCTTGGTCAGCGTAAACAGCACCGGCAGCCCGCCAGCCAGGGCGGAGGAGGTGACAGGGGATGGCAGACTATTCAGGCCGCCGATATATGTGTCGATACCAACATAGACAAAGGTGAGGGCGAGAACCAGCCAATAGGTCGGGTAGATTCTAAGGGCGCGATTCGAATAAAACAACCATGCAGATTTGTAGCGGCCGCCCAGAATGAGGCCCATGTAGAAACCAGAAACCATATAGAAGGCCTGGACACCAACCAAGCCGCCGGTCATTTGCAAACGACCAAAGTCGGCGTGACCGAACATCACGCCCAGCGCTAGCAGCACACGAAGAATCCCCCAAGACACTACCGGCCGCGAATGAGATCGACAAATGCGTTTCTGGCGTTCGTTATGATAGGGGTAAGAACGCGGTGTTCGTGGCGGCAAATGTTGGCGTCAACGATCGCTGACTGCTGCATGCTCATGCTGGGCCCCCTTGAAGCGACAAGAACCGTCTTCAGAATCCACTTTCTCATCCCTACCAGCAGGCTGTGGGGAAACACAAGACATCGATCGACAACTATCCGATTTCTGGTAGGTTATCTTACAGCGCGCTAAATATGGAATAAGCTGTGAATATCGATTTTTCCAGAGAGTACGATGCATCCGCGATTCAAACCGCTCTCGATGGCTTTATTGATATTTACATTGACACTTTGCTGAAGATGTTCATATTTTTTTGAATGCCTTAAGTAGAGGTTATGAATCGAGAATCTTACCATTAATCCGCTCCAGCCTTTCTCTGGCCCAGGGTGTTTTGTCATGATCGCAAGCTGGGCGAGCCACCTGTGCATAGGGCGTCTGATACACTGGGTCGCCGGTACGGCAAACGGATCGACCGCGCCAATGGCAACTCCAGGCGTATCGGTCGAATTGCCCGCAGCAACTCCTCCGCAGGCATTGCGCGACGCAATCCTTGATGCAGCCGGCAAAGCGAAATCTGCACTTGAGATCGGGCCCTTCTTCGCACCCTGCCTCACCGGCGCCAACGTCACCTATTTCGATGTCCTGACCAGCGACGATCTGGCGGAGCGAGCCAGGAAAATCGGATACGGCACTGACACCATTCCAGCAAGGATTGACTTTGTTTCACCTGTTGGCGACCTGCGCATAGTCGATCGCAAGTTCGACGCCATCGTCAGTTCGCATTGCATCGAACATCAGCCCGACCTAGTTCGTCATCTAGTCGATGTCGGCAATCTTCTGGAAAATGACGGCAGGTATTTCATCCTTGTTCCCGACAAGCGGTATTGCTTCGACAGCCGGCTGCCGGCATCGACCATTGCTGATGTTATCGACGCCCATTTTGACGATCGGCGCGTCCATACGTTGGCCAGCGTCGTCGCGACACGCGCGCTGACCACCCACAATGAGGCGTCAAGACATTGGCTGGGCGATCACGGTCCGGCGCCGAGCCTGGATGAATTGGCCATTCGGACCCAACACGCCATCGACGAATGGAAAAACAGCAATGGAGGCTACATCGATGTCCATGCTTGGCAATTCACGCCTGCAAGTTTCGCGGAGATCGTCATGATATTGGGGAGGCTCGGCATGATTGGATTGGAAGTTGAAGAGGTCCATGAGACGCTCACCAATGGCATTGAGTTCACCTGTATCCTGAGAAAGTCCAATTCGTTGCCGGCGATTGCGCCGGGGTCGGTCTTGCAAACTCCCGATGCGTGCGCTGCATGAAGGCCACCATGAGCGACAGCGGAACGACGGAAACCTTCAACTTCCAGATTCCGGCAACTGGATCGCTGAATGTGCGCGCCAAAGCGAAGCCGATTGCAAAGCGTACCTGCATTATGGTGCTCGGCATGCACAGTTCGGGTACCAGTGCTGTGGCCAGGGCAATCAGCCTGCTCGGTGCCGAACTTCCAAGGAACATATTGCCCCCCGCCGCAGACAACAGGAAAGGCTTTTGGGAATCTGTGCCGTTGGTTACACTGCATGAGCGACTGCTTAAGGAAGCTGGGAGCCGGTGGGACGATTGGCGCGATTTCGAAATCGCAAGTCTCCCAAGATCGCGCATCCGACACTACAAGGTCGAAATCGCACGCCTCCTCGTTGAGGAGTTTGGTGAGCCCGAACTCTTCGTCCTCAAAGAGCCGCGAATATCTCGGTTCGCACCGCTTTATGCAGAGGTATTGAAGGCCATGGGGGTTGACGTGCGTTACGTGCTCGTCAACCGCAACCCGTTTGAGGTCGCCGCCTCCCTGGAAAAACGCTATCAATTTACCCTGGGCTTCTGCTGTCTGCTCTGGCTACGTCACACCCTGGATGCTGAGCACGCGACTAGGGGCAAGCAACGTGTATTTGTGTCTTATCAGGACCTGACCTCCGAGTGGCGGCCAGCGCTTTCGAAAATAGTCGACGAGTTGGATCTCGCTTGGCCACTCACCCTTCGAGAGGCCGCTGACAACCTCAATCGATATGCTTCTACCGACCATCATACTGCCAGCGCTGCGGAGCTTGTCGACGACAACCGCATTTCCCTCTGGGTCAACGAGGCGTATGCGGCCCTCAATTCTCTAGCCATCGACAAGCGCGACAAATCCGCGAGCCATAGCCTTGATAGGATCAAGGCCGAATTGGACACCCTTTCGGCGATTTCCGGCGACACCTTTTTTTCCGAACTGGATGCTCGCCTGAAAGTCCAGCGTGAGAGTGGGGCGTTGCACAGGGAACAGCGCGAAGGTGTGACTCAAGCTTCGGTCGCAGACCAAGCGCAACGATCGAAATTGGAATTCCTGTTCAGTCAGGAGAGACTTCAGAGCCTTATCTCGGATCTAGTGGCTCTCAAAATGCACCACCGAGAACAAGCGGCAAGTCTCGAGACCGCGAATAAAATGACGTCAGAACTCTGCGAGGTCATCGGACAGATCCATGCCAGCCGCTCCTGGCGGGTAACTCGGCCTATGCGCGCTGTCGCGCGCATTTTGCGAGGTCAGGCAACGTTCTCGGGACTGTTTCGAAGAATGTTCCATCAGAGCCATGATTTGAAGGCACCCTCAAAGGCCGATGTACCAACGTCGGCAGTTTCGAAATTTCTTTTCTACTCGCGGGTTATCTCAACAGAGACAATCAGCCGCGTTCGAACTCCACATGACGCACTTGTCGTTCTCAGGCGTGCGCTCAAATCGCTAAAGACAGGCGGTGCTACCGCTCTGTTGTCGGATCTCCGTCGACTGGGAGCGCAAGGCACTGGGGATCAGAGCTATGCGTCGTGGATCTCAGCATACGATGCCTGCTCTAGTCGCGACATAACTGTTATAAAATCATTCGTGTCACATCTGCCTGAGAAGCCGCTGATCTCGATCGTTATGCCGGTATACGATACGCCTGAGCACTTCTTGCGGGAGGCAATTGAAAGTGTTTTGGCACAACACTATGAGCGCTGGGAACTATGCATAGCTGACGACGCCTCTACCCAGGAATCCGTTGCCGCGATCTTGGGCGAATACGCAGCCCGAGACCCTCGCATAAAAATCATCTTCCGGCCCCAGAACGGGCACATATCCCATGCTTCCAACTCGGCCATTTCGTTGTGTACGGGCGAATGGATTGCATTCCTCGACCATGATGACACACTTGCACCGCATGCTTTGGTATGTATTGCCAAAGCACTCGCTGACAACCCAGATGCCAAACTCTTGTATTCAGACGAAGACAAAATAGATGAGCAAGGGAACCGCTGCGATCCGTATTTCAAATCGGATTGGAACGTAGATTTATTCAGATCGCATAATCTGGTCACCCATCTAGCTGTATACCATACGCAAACTGTTCGGGATCTGGGAGGCTGTCGACCGGGGTTTGAAGGAGCACAAGATTATGATCTTGCTCTCAGATTCACGGAAGCCATAAGCCCCGAGCAAATCGTCCACATTCCTCATGTCCTCTACCATTGGCGGACTCACCAGGGCAGCACAGCAAAGACCTCCGATTCCAAGCCATATGCGATGCTTGCCGGTGAAAGGGCCCTCAACGAACATTTGAAACGAGTTGAGC
Organism: Mesorhizobium sp. M0016; assembly: GCF_040324035.1. Classification (NCBI taxonomy): domain Bacteria; kingdom Pseudomonadati; phylum Pseudomonadota; class Alphaproteobacteria; order Hyphomicrobiales; family Phyllobacteriaceae; genus Mesorhizobium; species Mesorhizobium sp. M0016. The sequence continues at coordinate 267,715 of NZ_JAMYVM010000003.1, forward strand.
CAAACGGTGTCGCGAAACTCGCGGGTTTCGGTTTCTTTACACGCTACCCAATTGCCGGCCCGCTGCCTTTGGTAAGTGTGATAATTCCGACGCGTAACGCGTCGCTACTCGTTCAAAATTGCATAGGGTCGATCAAGAACCTGACCGGCTACAGCAATTTCGAAATCATTCTGGTGGACAACGGTTCCACCGATCCGCAGGCGTTAGAATATTTCTCACAGCTTTCAAGAGACGGCATTGTTCGCGTAGTCCGGGACGATGGTCCGTTCAATTTCTCCCGGCTTAACAACAATGCCGTTAATGTTGCTTCGGGCGAAGTTATTGCTCTTGTGAACAACGACATAGAAGTGATCGCGCCAGATTGGTTGACCGAAATGGTTGAACACGCCCTCCGCCCGGGCATCGGCGCTGTTGGAGCGCGACTACTCTATCCCAACGGGACACTTCAGCATGGCGGTATAATCATGGGGCTTGGAGGGCTCGCCGCCCATGCTCATCAAGGATTCGATCGATGGTCCCCAGGATATGTCGGGCGTGCGGCGCTCAATCAGAATTTTGCGGCGGTGACAGGTGCGTGTCTGGTGGTCACCAAGGCGAATTACGAATCGGTCGGCGGCCTCAATGAGACCAATCTTGCCGTCGCTTACAACGATGTCGATTTTTGCCTTCGTCTTCGTGAGATCGGGTTGCGCAACATTTGGCTGCCCGGCGCGGAGCTATTCCATCACGAGTCGGCAACGCGTGGCTATGAAGACACCGCAGAAAAAAGAGAGCGTTTTGGACTGGAGAAGGCTTACATGGTAAAGCGTTGGTCATCGATAATTGCGAATGACCCTTACTATAGCCCGAACCTTACTGTGGACCGGACGGATTTCTCAATCGCCTTTCCACCCCGCGTGAGCAAGCCATGGGAAGTCTTGTCGCAACCGACAGGTATTAATGGGCAGAGAGGGAGATGAATATGCTGGTAAACGAACGATACTCCTCAGAACTCCCCTCTAAACAAGCTGCGATAGATGTTTTTTCAGGTCGCTGGACATCGGGGTTCCCGCGTGAATCCGGCCTGAAGAGCGGCGGTGTTGTTCCGCTGTTCGACGATCCCCGAATTGCCTATCTCGTTAACAAGCTCGGTGCATCGATTGTCGGGATCAACGCCGTGGAACTGGGTCCTCTTGAGGGAGGTCATAGCTATTCATTGATCCGTGCCGGGGTTGGGGAACTTACTGCCATCGAGGGGAATTCATTTTGTTATTTGAAGACGCTTATCACCAAGGAGGTTCTGAATCTGACGAACCTTCACGTCGAATATGGCGAGGTGGAAAAATGGCTGGATACCGAAAGCAGGAAGTTCGGACTTATTGTAGCCAGTGGGATACTTTACCATCTCGTTGATCCTCTGCGCGCTTTGGTCAATATGACGCGGAGGTCCGACAGCATCTTCTTATGGACGCATTTTTTCGACGAAGAGTATATGCCGGCGGGAGATCTTCGACGTGTTGCATTCTCTGGGCGGGTGACCGCAGCTCAATATATGGGATATACGGCGGAGTACTACTGGCGCTCATATCTGGGTGCTCAGACCACCGATCTCTTCAACGGTGGTATTCATGACACCTCCGTGTGGATGTCACGTAAGGGCATTCTTCACACTTTTGCCCGCGCGGGCTTCGACGTTGAGGAATCGTTTGTCGCGGCTGATCACGTCAACGGCCCGTCGGCTTGTTTCCTGGCCCAGCGGCGTTGACTGGTGGCACCAATTGATTGGCTGAAGTCGTCAGTTCAATGCAACGTCGGATCACCAGCCAGCAGGGCGCGCGGCCCTGTGGTCTCGAAACTGACCTGGTCGCGGCCGTTGGATTTGGCCTTGTAGAGGTGCCGGTCGGCCGTCAGGAACATGTCGGCATAGGTGGTGGGTCCGCTGAAGGCGACGCCGCCGATGCTCACCGAGAGCGGACAGGGCCGCCCATCCGGGGCAAACTCGACCTCGCGGATGCGCCGCCGGATCCCCTCGGCAACTAGCCAGGACTGCGACGGGTCGGCGCCAGGCAGGAAGATGGCGAACTCCTCGCCGCCGATGCGCCCGACAATGTCGGCGCCGCGCAGCTGGGCCTTGATCGTCTGCGCAATAAGCTTGAGCGCCTGATCGCCGCAATCGTGGCCCAATCGATCGTTGATGGTCTTGAAATGGTCGGCGTCGACGATCAACAGAGCGCCGGCATCGACGACGGTCTGGCTGCGCGCCTGTTCGAGATAGGCCTCGACCAGCATTGAAAACGCGCCGCGGTTGAACACCGCGGTCAGGCTGTCGGTCGCCGCGACAATGCTCAGATTCTTCTGGGCGATCGCCAGCTGGCGCATCTTGTACATCAGGAAAGAGAAGAACGATCCACCCAGCACGAGCGGCAGTAGCAGGTCAGTGAGCATTGCCCAGCGCAGCGCATCGGGCGACAGCGACGGAAAATTGTAGGAATCGACTAGGAAGGCCGCCGCGATACAGATCGCCGTGCCGACAACCGTGACTGCTATGACCCTGCCCCAGCTCGTGGGCGACAGATCGACCCGCATGCCATTTCTCCCACTGTGTTCGCCATTTTGCAGCGGGAACACAAATGAAACCCTAAAATCCTACCCGCAATTCGAATGTGGTTAACCAGAACAATTCCAGGAAAAGCGTGAGCGACTTTCCCGGGAAAAGTGCGTAGCGCTTTCCTTTCGGAATTGCCAAGACAAAGGGATAGCGCGTTTCATCGTTTCCGTTAAACGATAAAACGCTCCGGCAACCGAAAGGCGCAATCGATTGCCTTGATATTAATGGCGACAAAAAGCCCGCCACTTGCGCGGCGGGCTTTCCGACTGGCCGGAGGCTTCTCGTCAGCGCATGTCCCTCGGGAAGTCTGGGCCATGCGGTAGGAGAGTGCCGTAAAGCCTCACGGCTGGTTCGACACTCCCGGCGAAACCTGTCTCAGCGACGCGAGATCATAAGGCATAGCTGCCGCAGATCGCTGTCGTAGGTGCCCTCGCTGGCGAGCACATCGACGCAGCGCTTCTTCATACGTGTCAGTTGGCTGTTCGACATGCTGGCGACGACACCGGGTGTCCCAGGGGTGCCTGGTGTTCCAGGAGTTCCTGGAGTGCCGGGGGTACCGGGCGTACCGGGCGTTCCGCCAATGCCGACGCCGACGCCGACGTTGATGCCGCTGCCGACGTTGACGCCGACACCGGCCTTGATACCTCCGCTGCCGCCGACCGTGGCCCCAACACCGGCCTTGATGCCACCGGCTCCGCCGACCGTCGCGCCAGCGCCGGCCTTGATGCCGCTGCTACCGCCGACTGAGGCGCCGAGGCCCGCAGTAACGCCGCTATTGCCGCCGACCGTTGCGCCAGCACCCGCCTTGATACCGCCGCTGCCGCCAACCGAGGCGCCGGCACCGGCCTTGACCCCGCCGCTGCCGCCGATCGAAGCGCCAACACCTGCATTGATGCCGCCAGCACCGCCGATAGATGCGCCGACACCGACGCCAATTCCGCCGCCTGCATTCGCGGGAGCGGCAAAAATGACGATAATTGCACCCGCCGCCAGTGTTCTAGCGATTTTCCGAGTGATATTAACCATGACACTCTCCTTGTTGCCGTTCTGCTTTGTGCACTGCAACATGCCAGCAAATCAAACAGACATATGCTTATGCACTCACAGCTACGCACGAGTCTTCCTTATAGTTTCTTTATTTTTTTCAAGAATAAGGATTGTAGTTCTCAAGGTGTGCACTGGTCTGCAAAAAAAAAATATGTTTTTGCTTCAATATTTAAACTTTGTTTAATTCTCTAAACAGAAGTTCCACCGGAGTTGGAGCGGGTTGTGGCTGCGGCGGCCTGGAGCCGAAGGCCCACAAAAGGCGGGCCACCGACAGCCCAGCCACCTGGCCCCGTCACCGGGCAGAGTTGTGCCGACAGGGTCCTCACAACCCGGCTGGAATCAGAGCTGGCGTCGGGCATGGATGGTCGGCGCAAATGTACCGGTAACGCTCCCGTGCGTTCAAACGGAAGCGCGGTCAGGAGATCAGGCGTAGGCGCGGCCTTCGTCGGTGCGTTGGAAAAACGCCAGGTCGAGCTGCACCGAAGGCCGGCCGAGAATGGTCAGGATGGTATGCGCCTGGCCGCGGTGATGGGTCTGGTGGTTGAAGACGTGTCCCAGCGCCGGCGCCAGCCGCTGCGAGACGGTGCGCATGTCGGAAACGGTCATGTAGGAGAAGCGGCCGGACAAAGCCTTTTCGGTCAAACCGCCGACCCAGTCGACGATCCGCCTGTCCTCAGCCTCACGCGCCAGCTTTAGGCCAGGCAATGCGCGGTGCAGGATGGCGTCGAGCTTTGCCGGCGCGTCGCCCTCGCCGGTGAAGCGTTTCATCCAGATGCGGTCGGTGGCCAGCAGATGGTTGAGCGTGCCCATCATCGAGCCGAAAAATGCGCCGACATCGCGGTTGAACTCTTCTTCGTCAAGTGCGGCGACGGCATCGTAGATGCGGCCATTGGCCCATTGATTGTAGGCCGCGAACATCATGAAATGCTGTTTCATCTTTTTCCCGCCGACGAGTTCCGCTTCAGCCGCAGGCGCCTAATTAGACCGCGAGGACGCAGCCGCCAATGACCATTCTGTTCTATGAACTCGTCGGACACGACGCGACCCGTCCGCTCAACCGGCATTGCTGGAAGGAGGCGGCGGCAGCAGCTTAGGGAATAGGCAGTAGGCAATAGGGTCTGAGCGCTGTACTGCCTACTGCCTACTGCCTACTGCCTACTGCCTACTGCCTACTGCCTACTGCCTACTGCCTACACAAGTCTCCTGATCGCCATGCCACCACCCCCCGATTTCACCGATGATTTTCGCGCCGGGCTGGTCACGCTGCTGCGCTGGCGCCGGGATGTGCGGCGCTTCGAGCGGACGGCTTTGCCCGAGGGTACGCTGGAGCGGCTGCTGGAGCTTGCCAGCGTCGCGCCGTCCGTCGGTCTCAGCCAGCCGTGGCGCTTCGTGGTGGTCGAGAGCGCCGAGCGGCGGGGCGCGGTGAGAGACTGTTTCGAGCGCTGCAATGCCGAGGCGCTGGCATGCTTTTCGGGCGAGCGCGCCGCGCTCTATGCCCGGCTGAAGCTCGCCGGTCTCAATGAAGCGCCCTGCCAGTTCGCGGTTTTCGCCGACCGCACGACGCAACAGGGCCACGGGCTCGGCCGCATGACCATGCCGGCGACAATCGACTATTCGGCCGTCATGGCGGTGCACACGCTGTGGCTGGCGGCGCGGGCGGAAGGCATCGGCATGGGCTGGGTGTCGATCCTCGACGCCGCCGAGATGGCCGCAATCCTGGACACCCCGCCTGAGTGGACGCTGATCGGCTATTTCTGCCTCGGCTATCCCAGCGAGGAGCATGAGATGCCGACGCTGGAGCGCGAGGGCTGGGAGCGCCGGCGGCCGCCCGTTGTTATCAGGCGGTAGTGATACTGACAGTCACTTCGCGCCGTCTTTGCCGACCAGCTTGACGCAGATCGGGTCGCCCTTCGGCATCGGCGTGCATTGCCATTCGGGCCCGAAACCGAAATTCGTATCTGTGCGGCGACCCGAAAAGAGCAGCAGAACAAGGCCCACGGCAGCCAAGATGCCGATAATCCAAAGGCTCCCTTTTATGTCGCCCGGTCTGAGGTGGAGGTAGGGCCAGCGCGTCCCGTCAAACATGGTCCGACGTCTTTCCGTTCAGCTGATTTCCCTTCGAACTCATCCGTACCTGCGCAATCGCCATTTTTCCGCAAAGTCTTGCCTTTGACCAGGGCGTTGCGAACAGCCATGCGGGCGGTCGCGGCCGAATAACGCTGCCGGGGCCCTTCCTCTTGGCAATGGGCCGGGCGGCTTGTATAGAGCCCGCCACTCCACATTCCATTCTCAAGACTTTCATTCAAGACAAGGACGACCCCATGGCGCTCGAACGCACCTTTTCCATGATCAAGCCGGACGCGACCCGGCGCAATCTTACCGGCGCCATCACCAGGATGCTGGAAGAGGCCGGCCTGCGCGTCATTGCCTCGCGTCGCGTGTGGATGAGCCGCCGTGAGGCCGAAGGCTTTTACGCCGTCCACAAGGATCGTCCGTTCTTCGGCGAACTGGTGGAATTCATGTCGTCGGCGCCGACCATTGTGCAGGTGCTGGAAGGCGAAAACGCCATTGCCCGCAACCGCGAAGTGATGGGCGCCACCAATCCGGCCAACGCCGCCGAAGGCACCATCCGCAAGGTGCATGCGCTGTCGATCGGCGAGAATTCCGTGCACGGCTCCGACGCGCCGGAAACCGCCGCGCAGGAGATCAAGTACTGGTTCTCCGACACCGAGATCGTCGGCTGAGCCGACGCGAACCAATGTATGCAAGAGGCCGGCACTTCGCCGGCCTTTTTCTTTGGTCAGGTCCCGGCTTCGGCTTCATCCGCTTTCAACGGATGAGCGGCGTGTCCCAGAGGTCGCCGAGCAGCGTTTTCAGCTCCGTGAAACGCTTCTCGCCCAGTTCCTCGGCCCATTCCCGTTCGACGTCGAGCAGGATGTCGGCCATCTTCTGGTATGCGGCGCGCCCGCGGTCGGTGAAGTGGACAACGGTCCCGCCGCTCTCATCGGGTGCCGCCGAGCGAGTGATATAACCCATCGCTTCCAGCGTCTTCAGCAGTTGATTCATGGCCTGCTTGCTCATCGCGGCGCGCTCGGCGAGCGCGCTCGGCCGAAGGCCATCCGGGCCGGGATATTGGATCACCGCCATATGCGGCGGGCTGAGGTCCTCGAAACCCGACGCCCTGAGATCCCTGATCAGCTTGCGGTGAATGGCCATGGCCGGAACGCGCAGCAGTGCACCGATCAGCGGTGGCTTCTTTGGCGGTTCTTCCCTGGATAATGGCATTGACACTCGGGTAAATCGAGTTTACTCATTTCGGTAAATCGGATTTACCACATGGGAGGGTGAAATGCTAGACAGAGCTAGCCAGATCAGCGTCAATCCGGCCGACGAGACAATCAGCCATGGCGGCCTTGCCGTGCGCTTCCTGCTTACCGGCGACCAGTCGAACGGCAGCATCGCCGCCTTCGAACTGACGGTCGCCGGCTCGCAGCGCCTGCCCGCCCCGGCGCACAGCCACGATCACTATGAAGAGACGATGTACGGGATCGAAGGCGTGCTGATGCTGACCGTCGACGGACACCGGCACGATATCGGGCCGGGCCAGGCGCTGTGCATTCCGCGCGGCGCGGTCCATCGCTTCGACAACGACACCGCCGCGACCGCCAAGGTGCTGTGCGTGGTGACACCGGCGGCGATCGGCCCGGAATATTTTCGCGAGGCCTTCGCCATCTTCAGCACTGGCGGCCCGCCAGACCGCACCAGGCTGATGGACCTGATGCGCCGGTTCGGCCTGACGCCGGCGCCCCCGCCGCCGCAGTCTTGATTCTTAGCTCGCTGCGTTGAAGCGCAAGATATCGTGGCCGTCCTTGTCGGCGATGATCAGCTTGCCGCCATCGACACGGTATGACGCCGCCTTGGCGAGCGCCTCGAACAGCGCCTTTTCCTCGGCCATGATCTCCGGCGCGCAGGCCTTGTAGGTCGAGCCGATGTCGCTGATGACGATGGTCTCGCCATCGACCTTGGCGGTGGCGAAATAGGCGTTGCACGGGCCGCTGCCGCCCGCCTTGCCGGCTTCGCTGACCCGGAACGTCGCCTGCGGCTCCGAAATCACGCCGATACCGTCGATATATTCGACTAGCCAGCTCTGGCCGAACAGCGAGGCCGAGGTCGGCTTGTCGCTCGGCGCCACCGTTTTCAGCACAATGGCCTGCGGCGCGTCGCTGAGCGGATCGACCTGATAGCGCGAGTCCGTGACGAACAGCAGCTTGTCGTCGGCGGTGATGCGCGCCTGCAGCGCATAGGTCATGTTGGGCCGGATCACCGTTGAATCGAAGCTGATCTCGAACTTGATCGGCACCTGGCCGGCCGGCGCTACCTTGCGCTCGCCGACAATGGCGGCCGGCGCATCGGCCAGCGATACATCGGCAAGTTGAACCGACAGCACGGCGTTGGGCGGCAGCGCGATGCGCTCGCGATACATCACCTCGCCCTTCAGGGTTTTCTCGGCGGCGACGGAAGGCTCGGGAACGGCCAGAACGCCCATAACCAGCGGCACAAAACCGAAGACGAAGAATTCGGCGATCCTGTCCAGCATGCCCTTGCTCCCTTTTTGGCCGATGCGATTTGGCCAAGGGAATGCGGTCAATACATGGCTGCGCCGAGATTTATTCGGGCCGCGCCTTCCAGCGCGCCGCAGCCTGGTCGTCGGCGTCCTTGGCCTCGACCCAGCCGCCATCGGTGCCGTCCACGCGGTGCTCCTTCTTCCAGAAGGGTGCACGCGATTTCAGGAAATCCATCAGGAAATTGGCCGCTTCGAACGCCGCCTGCCGGTGCGAGGACGCCGCCACCACCAGCACGATGTTTTCGCCCGGTGCGATCTTGCCGTGGCGATGGATGACGGTCAGCCCTTGCAGCGGCCAGCGCTGAAGTGCCTCGCGGGCGATCCGGCTGATTTCGGCCTCGGCCATGCCTGGATAGTGCTCGAGTTCCAGCGCCGACAGCTGGCCCTGCTCGTCGCGGCAAAGTCCTGAGAAGGACACCACGGCGCCGATGTCGGCGCGACCCCCGGTCAGTTTCGCGATCTCGGCGGCAACGTCGAAATCGTCGCGCTGGATGCGCACCGTCGGCGCGCCGGACATGGTGTCAGCCCCCGGTCATCGGCGGAAACAGCGCGATCTCGCGCGCGCCGGCTATCTTCTCGCGATGCTCGACATGTTCCTGGTTGATGGCGACGCGGATCACATCAGGATATTGCAGCGCGTGCTCATATTCCTCGCCACGCGATTTTAGCCAGCGCAGGAGGTCGGCCACCGTCTCGATACCGGCGGGCAGTTCGACATCCTCTTCCGGCTTGCCGATCCGTTCGCGCACCCAGGCGAAATAAATGAGCCGGGTCATCTCACTCGTCCATGATGTGCTTGAGGCCGGCGCGGAAATAGTCGTAGCCGGTGTAGAGCGTGACGAGGGCTGCGATCCACAGCAGCACCAGTCCGGTCTGCGTGGTCAGCGGGAAGATCTTGTCGCCGGCAGGCCCGGCCAGCAGGAAGGCGATGGCGACCATCTGGATGGCGGTCTTCCATTTGGCGAGCTGCGTCACCGGCACCGAGACTTTCAATGCCGCCAAATATTCGCGCAGCCCCGAAACCAGGATTTCGCGGCACAGGATGATGATTGCCGCCCACAACGACCAGCCTGCGATGCCGGCATGGCGGTCGGTGTCGGCGGCGAGCAGCAGCAGGCAGGTGGCGACCAGCAGTTTATCGGCGATCGGATCCAGCATCTTGCCGATGTTGGACGTCTGCTGCCAGGCGCGCGCCAGATAGCCGTCGAGATAGTCGGTGATCGAAGCCAGCAGGAAGATGATCAACGCCGACCAGCGGGCGAAGTCGCTCGATTTCAGATGCCCCTCGAGAAAAAAGCACAGCACCACCAGCGGCACCGCGACGATGCGGGCATAGGTAAGCATGTTAGGCAGGTTGAACGCGCGCTTGGCCATATCTCAGGGACTCTTTCTGCCTGCGTACTCAAATCAGAACCGGATGTAGGGGGTCAACAGGCGAGATTCGATTGGCCAGACGAAAATAGCGCGCGATTGCCGGGATTCGAGTGGCCTGCGAGAAAAGAACGGCTGCTGCCATTTGATCGGGACAGCGGCGTCACCGGCGCTCAGCTCTCATGGAAATGATTGTAGACGAGCTTGGCGACCTGCTCTGAAATACCGTCGACCTTGACCAGATCCTCGACTGCCGCGCGGCTGACCGCCTTCGCAGTGCCGAAGGCCAGCAGCAGCGCGCGCTTGCGGCCGGGACCGATGCCGGCGATCTCGTCGAGCGGGCTCTTGACCAATTCCTTCTTGCGCCGCGCGCGGTGCGAACCGATGGCGAAGCGATGCACCTCGTCGCGCAGCCGCTGGACGAAATAGAGCACGGGATCGCGGACGGGCAGCGAAAACGAGTCCCTGCCTCTGACGAAGAAACGCTCGCGGCCGGCATCGCGGTCCTGGCCCTTGGCGATGCCGATGGCCGCCACGCGATCCTCGATGCCGAGGTCGGCGAGGATCTTGCGCACCGCGCTCATCTGGCCCTGGCCGCCATCGATCAGGATGACGTCGGGCCAGGCCGGGAAGCTGCCGGAGATGTCTTCTTCGATGTCGTCGCCTGCTCCACCGGCTGCCGCGTCGTCGGGAACGACCTCGCCATGTTCCTTCAGCAGCCGCGAAAAGCGCCGTTCCATCACCTCGCGCATCATGCCGAAATCGTCACCGGGCGTGATCTCGGTCGAGCGGATGTTGAATTTGCGGTACTGGTTCTTCACAAACCCTTCCGGCCCGGCGACGACCATGGCGCCAACGGCGTTGGTGCCCATAATATGCGAATTGTCATAGACCTCGATGCGCACCGGCGGCTTCGGCAGGCCGAAGGTCTCGGCAAAGCCGGCGAGCAGCCGGCCTTGCGTGGAGGTTTCGGCCAGGCGGCGGCCGAGCGCCTCGCGGGCATTCTGCAGCGCGTTGTCGGTCAAATCCTTCTTCTCGCCGCGCTGCGGCACCGAGATCGACACTTTACGGCCGGCGCGGGTGGACAGCGCTTCGGCCAACAGTTCCTGATCCTGGACGCCTCGCGACAGAAGGATGTTCCGTGGCGTCGGCTTGTCGTCATAGAACTGCGCCAGGAACGAGCCCAGCACTTCCGCCCCCTCCAGTGCCGGATCGGCCTTGGGGAAATAGGCGCGGTTGCCCCAGTTCTGGCCGGTGCGGAAGAAAAACACCTGGATACAGACCTGGCCGCCCTCCTGATGGATGGCAAAGACATCGGCCTCGTCGACCGTGGCCGGGTTGATGCCCTGATGGCTCTGCACATGGGACAGTGCAGCCAACCGGTCGCGATAAATGGCGGCGCGCTCGAAATCGAGCTCCTGAGAGGCCTGCTGCATGGCGGCAGAGATTTCGGTCTTCACCTTCTGGCTGCGGCCCGACAGAAAATCCTTCGCCTCGCTGACCAGCTCGGCATAGTCGCTATGCGAGATCTCCCCGGTACATGGACCGGCACAGCGCTTGATCTGGTAGAGCAGGCACGGCCGGGTGCGGTTTTCGTAAAAGGAGTTGGTGCAGCTCCTGAGCAGGAAGGCGCGCTGCAGCGAATTGATGGTGCGCCCGACCGCGCCGGCCGACGCAAAAGGTCCGAAATAGTCGCCCTTGCGCGAGCGCGCACCGCGATGCTTGTAGATGCCGGGCGAGACGTGATCGCCGGTCAACAGGATGTAAGGGAACGACTTGTCGTCCCGCATCAGCACATTGAAACGCGGCCGCAAACGCTTGATGAGATTGGCCTCGAGCAGCAGCGCTTCGATTTCGGTGCGGGTGACGACGAACTCCATCGTCGATGTCTCGCGCACCATGCGGCCGATGCGGGCGGTGTGGAACCGGCCTTGCGCGTAGTTGGTCACCCGCTTCTTCAGGCTGCGCGCCTTGCCGACATAAAGCACGTCGCCGGCGGCGTTCATCATGCGGTAGACGCCGGGCGCATTGGGCAGCCGCTTGACCAGTGTCTGGATGACCTCGGCGCCGACCATGCCGTCGGCGTCGCCGGCATGCGGCGCCCAGTCTATCGCGGTGAAGGCGACATCGGGCCCGGTGGCCTCGGGCTCGACGATCTCCTCGACCGCCTCATCCTCAAGGTCGATGTCGGGCGGCATATCGTCAGCGGCGCCGGCGCGCGTCTTGTGTTTCTGGTCTGCGGGACTCATTCCACCATGCCTGTCACATCCGGCGTCTGCCATGCAAGATGCTGGCCGCCGTCGAGCGCGATCATCTGGCCGGTCACCGAGCGCGCCTCCCAGAGATAGCGGATGGTGGCGCCGAATTCGGCCAATTGCGGGCCGCGCTTCAGAATCAGGCCATCGACCTGCTTTTGGAAATCATCATCGTCCTGGCGGGCATTCTTCAGCGCCGGACCGGGACCGATGGCGTTGACGCGGATGCGCGGACCGAGCGCCTGTGCCAGCATTTCGGTCTGCGTCCACAAGGCCGACTTCGACAGCGCATAGGAGAAATAGCGCGGCGTCGGTCGCCAGACGCGCTGGTCGATGATGTTGACGATCAGCCCCTCCTGCCCCAACGGCAAGGCGCGGGCGAAGTTTTGCGCCAACAGCGCCGGCGTCTTCACATGGATGGCGAAGTGAAGGTCCCATGCCGCCCAGTCGAAGTCCTCGACGCTATCGTCGACGAACAGCGACGCATTGTTGACCAGAAGCGTGACCGGGCCGAGCGCTGCCTCGGCGCGGCCGACGAGATCGCCAACCGCATCCATGTTGGTCAGATCGGCGGCTACCACGCCGGCGCGGCCGCCTCCGTCCCTGATGCGCGCAGCCAGCGCGTCGGCCTCGGCGGTCGAGCGGTTGGCATGGATGGCGACGGCAAAACCGTGCGCGGCCAGATCCTCGACGATCGCCTTGCCGATCCGCTTCGCCCCGCCCGTCACCAGCGCCGTTCCGGCGGCTTCGATCATCTGTCAATCCTCAATCTGCGCCTCAATTCGGCTAGCGGCACATTGTGACGCGTCCAGGGGTTAAATGCCGTTTCCACCTGGGGCAGGAATGTGGCGAAACGGCTTTTTCGCCGCCGGCACCGCCCCGGATTCGGGTCGGCAGGACCGCAATATAGGACGCTGAACCCGTTGCACCAAGCCGAGTGCAGTGCAGCATCGCCTGCGTACTGACATTTCGCTGTTGCGAAGATGCAACGTCAAGCTTCGGCCTCATTCGTGCCGGGGAATGACCCATTTTCAGGTTCGCTGCCGCCGCATTTTGACACGACATTCGGAACCGTTGAGTGCCAGATCCGTTTCACCCCCCGGACGGGTTGATGGCGCTCAGGACAAACAAGCCTACGTGTCTTGTGGCTTAAGGAGTAAACAACAATGCAAACCAATCTCAAATTCGCGCCGCTCGCGGTTGCGCTCGGGCTCTTCGCCCTCAGCGGTACCGCTTTTGCTGCCGATGTCGTCTCGGAAGAGCCCCCGGCGCCAGCCCCGATCGCCGAGCTCCCCGTCGCTTCCTGGGCCGGCCCGTATGCCGGTCTCAGCGCCGGCTACGGCTTCAGCGGTCATGCCAAAGTCCAGGACGGCGGCCCCGACATCAAGACCAAGGGCTTTGTCGGCGGCGTTTTCGGCGGCTACCAGTGGCAGCAGGAAAACTTCGTGTACGGTGCTGAAGCCGATCTCGGCTACAATGGCGTCAAGGGTGACAGCGGCGGCGTCAATTCCAAGGGCGGCTTCGAAGGCTCGCTGCGCGCCCGTCTGGGTTACGCCGTGACCCCGGAAATCCTGCTCTACGGCACCGGCGGCGGCGCCCTGAAGAACCAGAAGGTCTCGGTCCCCGGCGACAGCGACAGCAACACCATGCTCGGCTGGACGGCCGGCGTCGGCACCGACATCAAGATCACCGACAATGTGTTCGGCCGTGTCGAGTACCGCTATACCGACTTCGGTTCCAAGAGCTTCGACAGTGTCGGCACCAAGGTCAAAGAGAGCGACAACCGCGTCACCTTCGGCGTCGGTATGAAGTTCTAACTGTCGTTCAAGCCACGACACAAGAAAGCCGGGCCTCGCGCCCGGCTTTTTTTGTTTCGCCCGTCAGGCCGGCACAGCCACCTTCAGCCCCGGAAACTTCTCATCGAAACGCGCTGCCCAGCGGGTCAGGCGGCCGCGGCCCTTTTCCCATTTGCCGGCGAAGCGCAGAGAGAGGTAGCCGAGGCAGGCACGCAACGCCAGTTGGCCAAGCGTGATCTTCTTCGGCAGCTTCGGCGGATTGGCGTTGAGGAAATCGAGTGCGGCGGTGATCTTGGTCCACTGGCGATCGAGCCAGGGTTGATAGACCATCTCCTCCGGACGCGTGCGCCGCTCATAGACCATCGACAGCGCGCAGTCGCATATGCCGTCGGCCAGCGCCTCCAGCACTTCGGCCTCGAGGCGCTTGTCGGCATTGCGCGGCAACAACAGGCTCTTCGAAGCGCGGTTGAGATGCTGGGTGATCGCGCGGCTGTCGTGGATCGAGCGGCCGTCGTCGAGCACCAGCACCGGAATCTTGCCGAGAGGATTGGCTGACATCAGTTCAGCAGGCTTGTCCTCGGTCTTGACCGGCACCAGCTCGACGGCAATGCCGGCATGGAGTGCTGCCATGCGCACCTTGGAACTGTAGGGGGATGAGGACGCGTAGAGCAGCTTCGGCATGATCGGTTCCCTGTTTTCGGACGGCCAGTGCATGTCGCTCAAAAATGCGATTCCGGTCTTGAGAACGACGCGCGTAAAACAAAGGTCTAGAGCGTGTCGCCTGAACCCCATCGAATGCGACCGCCTTAGTGTTGGCCGATCTTCCCTGAGGGAGCAACTGCCAGAAGGGCAAAACCAGGCGGCCAATCCGCCGACAATGAAATCGCCATGCATGTCTCACAGAAGTGGCGCCAATTTCGAGAGAACGACATGCATCAAAACAAGACCTAAATCACAACAAAAAAGCTCCCGGGAATCTGCCAGTCGGCAAAGTTCCCGGGAGCTTTGAGATGGACCGCTGTTACTTCTTCTTGGCGGCTGGCTTTTTGGCCGGTGCAGCCTTCTTCACAGCGGCCGTCGACTTGGCGGCGGCGGCCTTCATCGGAGCCTTGGCGGCGGGTTTTGCCGCTGCCTTGGCTGCCGGCTTCTTGGCGGCGGGCTTGGCTGCTGCCTTCGCAGCAGGCTTCGCCACAGCCTTGGCGGCCGGCTTCTTGGCGGCGGGTTTCGCTGCTGCCTTGGCGGCGGGTTTTGCTACTGCCTTAGCTGCCGGCTTTGCCGCTGCCTTGGCAGCCGGCTTTGCCGCTGCCTTCGGTGCTGCCTTCTTTACTGCTGCAGGTTTCGCGGCAGCTTTCGGTGCCGCTTTCTTTGCCGGCGCTTTCGCCGCCGGCGCCTTCGTCGTGGTCTTTGCCATGCGATGCCCCTTGCGTTTGTGCCGATGGCCGTGAGTGACCCGGCGAGCTAATGCATATCTGACTCGTGCGTATCTAGCCAGCGAAGCATTACATAGAATTTCGCAAATTAAGTTTCGGTTACGCTGAGAGCATTATCGCAATGATCGGCACAGAAATCGGCAAAGAATCTTCCCGCTTCGCAGCGAACTGTTGCGAGAGAAATCTCTGATATCGAGACTCACACGATCTTCTCGTCAAGCTCACATTCTCTTGCAACGCCGTCGATCTCACGCGGTCATCGGCGACCTATCGGATGGCAACAATCATCGCACCGCAGAGGCTGATCTTGCTTCATCCCAGCGGTCGCAGGAACAGCACTAAATTGAACGCGAGCTTTTTACTCGTATATTGCGAGTGGGTGGACGGAATCCAGGAAAGACAGCACTTGAAGGGACAGCCTGTTGTGTCGGACGTCTCCCCGACGAGAAGGGAGATCGCCAGCTTCGGCGCAAGAGATGCCAAACGGAAATGGGAAACGAAAGATCGGGAAATCCTCCTCCCGGGAAGCCGCGATCCCTTGGAAGCCAAGGGGTGCAGGCCCCTAAGCGCCAACCCGCTCGCGCACCTGCAGCCGGCGCAAGGCTCGGCGTGGTGGAGGTGGACGGCAAACGTATCCCACGGCGGCGCAATGCCGATCCGCATCAGGATCCGCCCGATCTCGCCGCGGTGATAGCCGCCATGCGTGACGATATGTGTCAGCATTTCCTGGCGTGACATCATCGCCCTGTCGCCGTCGGTGAAGGTGAAAGGCACAGGCTCTGACATGAGCTTTGGCGAGACGGCTTCGATATAGTCGAGATACCAACGATCCATCGCAGCGACATCAGCGCTCAATTAATCGAGTGCCGGTGTGTCCTCGGTGTTGTCGGACGCATAGCCATGACGCGTGCCGGAAAGATGCGCGGCGAATATCTTCGATACGACGAGGTTGTGGTTGATGAGACGGGTCGCTGTGTGACGCTGATCGACATGCTCCTGCTGGTCGAGGCCCGCAAGCTTCTCCAGCAATTCACCATTCGCCCAGGTTTGATAAACGTAGAGGCTGCGGAGCAAATCCAGCGCGTCCATGGTCTGTATCCTTTCCAAAAAATGTGAGTATGTTATCTATATTCTTGGCTGCTGGAGCAGACATGTCTACTCGCATTGCAAAGCCGCGCTCACGCATGCGCAAGCAGCCGCGCCAGGCGCGTTCGAGAGCGACGGTCGAGGCGCTCATCGAAGCCGGTGCTCATGTTCTGAGCGCGCTCGGCTGGGCCGGCTTCACCACCAACAAGGTGGCCGATGCGGCCGGCGTCAGCATCGGCTCGCTCTATCAATATTTTCCCGACAAGCTGTCGCTGGTCGAAGCAATTCGCCGGCGACATTTCGATCAGGTGCTGTCGGTGATCGCCGAATCAGCAGAAGGCGACAAGCCGCTCAAGCGATTCGCGCAGGAGCTGGTGCGCGGCATGATCGATGCGCACAGCATCCATCCGACGCTGCATCAGGTGCTGCTCGACGAGGCGCCGGGCGATCGCGGCTCACGCGCCGCCCATGCCTCGTTCCAATCGCGCTATCTCGATCACTACACGGCGGCGGTGGCGCAATATCGCAGGCGCAGAAAGGACAATGAGACCGTGGCCCGGGTGCTGTCCTCAGCGGTCGAGGGCGTCATCCACAATGCCGCGCGGCGAGACATGCTCGACGCGCCGGAACTGCAGAAGCAGTTGGTCGAGCTGATCTGCGCTTACGTATCTGGTGGGAAGGCGATGTGAGGCAGCGGCAGCAGTTCGGAGATTGGCGAAACCGGAGCGACATCAGATCTCCCCCTTGCAGGAGATGGCAGGTGCAACGGCGGTTCTTATCCGACCTTAGCGCAGGACGCGGCAGCGGCCGTTGTAGACCATCCAGCGGTCGAAGCCCGAGACGCAGAATTCGACATTGTCGCCGATCGAGGCAAAACCCTGGCCTTCCTCGATCAAGTACCAGATGGTGCGGGCGCGGCCGTCGGAAAGGCTGACGGTGGCGCCGCAATAGCGGCGGCCGATCGGCCATTCTTCGCTGGCCGGGAGATAGCGATGCTGGTGGATGCGTTGGAAATCGGTGATCGAAACATCCGGCAGATGCGGCACGTGATGCACCTGGTAGGAGAAGCGGCTGGAGATTTTGCTTAGCACCCAGGCCTCGCCGCAAACGCCGCTGTCCTCGTCGGAATAGACGGAAAGATCGGCGGCCTGCGCTGGCTGGCCAAAGGGTGCGGCCAGCGGCGTGCAAAGCGAAATCAGGGCAGCAACAGCGGATTTGGCAAAGCGAGTCATGGCAGCCTCTCAAAGGTCGACTGCGCCCACTTTGCGGATTCGGCGGCGCGCGGTCAAGCGGTCGCCCTGACGATGGTTTCCCGCTCCGCAACCGGTTTTGCCGGTGCGAAGCTGCGAAACCACGTCCTGACCTTCGAAAAAGCTCGCCTTGCCCATTAGGAAAAGCGGCCTGCCCATGGCCGGCGGGCCGCCGAAACCCGGTTCAGCCTTGCCAGGCTGCGATTGTACATGAAGCCACAATCCTGTTGGGCGTTGATGTCGGCGGCGCCGCCATTTTTAGCCGCCGCCTCATTCATCGCATCGACCGCCGCGCGGCTGTCGCAGGACACGGCCAGCATGACCTCGCTCGAGGTGGCCGGTGGGATGGGGCGATCGGTGAACTGACGCCATTTGGCATGGGTGAGCAGCATGACGTTGATCGTTTCGCTCAGCACCATGCAGGCTGCGGTGTCGTCGGTGAAGTGCGGGTTGTTGTCGAAACCGAGAGCTTTGTAGAAGGCCATCGACGCAGCGAGGTCGGCGACGGGCAAGTTGACGAAGATCATACGGGGCATAGGGTCTCCTTGACAGTACACAGTTGAAACCGGACCGGCGTTGCGCCGGACCATCCTCCGATGCCTTCTCTCAACGCACCGGTTTTGCTTTGCCGCGCAGCCTCTCGGTCTACGCCTTCTGCATCGCTTCGACCTCTTCGATGAAGCCGAGCAAAAACTGCATCTCGGCCACCGTGTATTTCTCCAGCAATGCGGCGCCTGCCTCGAAGATCGGATGGTAGCAGCGCCGGACGAGTTCCTCGGTCTTCTTGCCCGCCGCTGCCATGACCTTGCGCCTGTCATCGGGATCCGGCTGGCGGCTGACGAAGCCGCGCTTTTCCAGCCGGTCAATCAACGTCGTGACCGCCGCCGGCGTGAGATTTGTCTCCCTCGCTACGACGTTTGCCGGCCGCGGGCCGTGACTGATCGCGCCGAGACAGCGGCGCCCGGCAGCGCTCAGCACATAGATTTCGGCGACGGTCCCATCGAACGTTTCGACGGCATCCTGCCAGCGCGACATCGCGAAGCCGATCGCGTTGACCAGTTCCTCTTCTGTCGATCTTGGCATTCGATTCGAAATCTAATAATTAGATGTCTATCTATCTGATTTTGGGATTAGCGTCAACGCCGAGCCGATTAGATGTGCATCTCCATGGTTTCGGTTCGTTGAACACAGCTGAGCATTCGCGGATGGCGCCACCGTCAAAACCTCTAGCGACTTTGTGTCTTTGCCGCGGGCGTCGCCCGCTGCGAAGCGTCGCTACTCCCCGGCCAGCCATTCCAGCGACCAGTGCGCCGGCTTTTCGACCGCCAGCAATCTGTGCAGGACCGGCAGCACGATGCGCAGTTCGCGCTCCAGCGTGAAGGGCGGGTTGACCACCACCATGCCGCTGCCGTCGAGGCTTGGTTCACGCGATGCCGGCCGGATCTCGAACTCGATGTCGAGCAACTTTGGGACGCCGGATTGCTTGAGCGCCTTGCGGAAGGCGATGATCGCTTTGCGATCCTTGATCGGATACCACAGCGCGTAGATGCCACCCGGCCAGCGCCTGTGCGCTTTCTGCATGCCGTCGACCAGGCGGTCGAATTCGCCGGCTTCCTCGAACGGCGGATCGATCAGCACCAGGCCGCGCTTTTCCTTTGGCGGCAGATGCGCGCCAAGCGCCAGCCAGCCGTCGAGTTCGATCACCCTTGTCTGGAAATCGCCGGCAAACAGCGTCTTCAGCCTGGCGACATCTGCGCCGTGCAGTTCGATCGCCGACAACCGGTCCTGCTTTCGCATGAGGTGCCTGGCGATCAATGGCGAGCCCGGATATTTCTTCACCCCGCCATCGGGATTGAGCGAACGCACCGCTTCAAGATAGGGGGCAAGCAGCGCAGCCGCCGATTTTTCGATCGGGGCGTCGATGAGGCGGCCGATGCCGCCTTGCCATTCGCCGGTCTTTTGCGCTTCCGCCGACGAAAGATCGTAGCGGCCAAGGCCGGCATGAGTGTCGACGACACGGAACGCCTTGTCCTTCTGCTTCAGATAGTCGAGCAGAAGGCTGAGCACGACATGCTTGACGACGTCGGCGAAATTGCCGGCGTGATAGGCGTGACGGTAGTTCATGCCGCGCTCATGTCGAGGAGCCTCTGCCCCAACGCGGCGGTGGCGGCTTCGAGTTCGGGTTCTCCGGCCGGCGACCGCCGAAAGCCAGAGTAAGCAGGAAGCCGATCAGGCCGACGGCGATCAGCCCATAGCCAACCGGCCGTGCGCGTTGATCGATCTCACCGGCGCCGGAGCGCAGTATCAGATCCACTGCGCGTATCGGGATATCGTCGGCGTCGCCCGGGCCGGCGGTGAAGAGATAGGCGCCGGGACTGACGGTTTCGATCACGCCGGCCTCGTCGCGAAAGATCTTGTCGGGCAGTTGCGGGCTGACCTGGCGCGGATTGTCGGCGTGGTTGAATTGCAGCGTCGAGGCAAGCACCGTGCGCCCGGCTGTGGCGGCAGTCAGCGTCAGCACGGTGCGCTGCTGCGAGACAATGCGCTCGGCCTTTGCCGTCAGGTCGACCAGCACTCTGACCGGCGCGTCGCCAGCTTTCAGCGTCACCGTCACAGGCCTAAACCGTCCCTGGTCGTAGACGCGCCATGTGCCGATCTCGTGGCCGGAGAAATTGCTCATGGCCCAGGGATACACGAAGCCAATGGCGGCGCCGGCAAGCAGTATCAGGACAAACAGAAAGCGCATTGAGGAGATCCGGGTGTTCGACAGATTGCCAATAACGCCCTGAAGGCCAAAAAGCGATGGCTGACGCAGCGGAGCCACCTTTGTGGAGTCCGTTGGCGGCACGCAAGCCATGTGGCACTTATGGCGAATGAAGCCTTCCGCAGAAGCATTGACTCGTCTTTTCCAACCGATGCCGGTGGCTCATGCCCAATAGCACCGTGCTGATCACCGGTGCCCGCGCGCCGGTGGCGCTGCACCTGGCGCGGCTGCTGCATGGCGCCGGTTGCCGGGTGATCCTGGCCGACAGCCCGGCCCGGCCGATCGCCGCAGCGAGCACGGCCTGCGCCGCCTACCATCGCCTGCCGCCGCCGCGCTTTGCCGCCGACGCCTATGCCAAGGCGGTGGAAGCGCTTGTCCGCGCGGAAGGCATCGAACTCGTTATCCCGACCTGCGAGGAAGTCTTTTATCTCGGTCGTCTCTGGCAGCACCGCGCCATGCCGGCCCGCCTCTTCGCACCCGAGATGGCGATGCTCGCCCGCGTTCACGACAAGCATGCCTTCATCCGGCTGGCGCAGAGCCTTGGGCTCGACGTGCCGGAAACGATACTGCTGCAAAGCGAGGCCGATCTCGACGGCGTTCGTGGCCAATCGCGCGAATTGGTGTTCAAACCTGTGTGGTCACGTTTTGCCCGTGACGTACTGCTGCGGCCATCGCCGGACGAACTCGACGCCGTCCGCCCCTCGCCCGCCGCTCCTTGGGTGGCGCAGCGCTACATCGCCGGTGAAGAGATCAGCGCCTATGCGGTGGCGGTCGAGGGTGAACTCAAAGCGCTGGCGCTCTACAGTTCGCTCTATCGCGCCGGCATGGGCGCCGGCATCTGTTTCGAGCCAGTCGGGGATGCGGCTGCCCGGCGCTTCGTCGAAACCTTCGTCGCCGGCGCCGGCTGGACCGGCCAGATCTCCTTCGACCTGATGCGCGAGAATAACGGCACGGTGCTGCCACTGGAGTGCAATCCGCGCGCCGTGAGCGGCCTGCACTTCTTTCGCGATCCGCGGCGCTTCGCCGACGCGGTCCTGGAGGATGGCGCCGAGGTGAAGCCCGACGTGACGGCGCCGCAGACGGTGAGGCTTGCGATGTGGATCTACGGGATGCCGGCGGCACTGCGCTCCGGTGGTCTCGGCAGCTTTCGCCAGGCGATGCACGATGCCGATGAGCTGCTCGACTGGCCGGGCGACCCCGCGCCGAAGCGGGCGCAGTGGCGCACGCTGGCCGAGATCGCCGGCACAGCACTGCGCCAGCGCATCAGCCTTCAGGCTGCGTCGACGCGCGATATCGAGTGGAATGGGCCGGAGCAGGACTAGTCGAGTTGAAGCGGAACTTCCCGTTTTCAGCTGAGTGCGTAAGTCCTGCTAAGGTTGCCTAAACGGGATTAACTGGCTTTGCGGACAATTGCAGGCCAAGCGCCTTGGTTACGCCCAGCAATGTACTGAGGCGCGGATCGCCCTTTTCGCTCAGCGCCTTGTAGAGTGCCTCTCGGGTCACGCCGGCGTCCTTCGCTATGCTTGTCATGCCGCGGGCGCGCGCGACAATGCCGAGGGCGTGCGCAATATAAGTCGCGTCCCCGGTCTCGAACGCATCAGCGAGCAGTTCGGCTTGAGACTCAGCATCATCAAGATATTCGGCGGCGTCGAATGGTGTGGTTCTGAGGGTCATATCAAACTTCCTTTGCCATTTTCCTGGCTTTTCCGATGTCCCTGTCCTGCGAGCCTTTGTCACCGCCGCAGAGCAGGATAATGACCGTGTTGCCGCGCCGGACGAAGTACACGCGGTATCCCGGACCGTAATCTACGCGCAATTCTCCTATGCCATCGAAGAACTTGGCGTCTCCCGCCAGCCCAGCCTGAACGCGGACAATCCGTTGGGTGATCTTCTTTACGGCGCGAATGTCCGTGAGCCCTCTGAGCCATTTTCGGAATTCGTCAGTGGATCGAACTTCGATCATCCGTGAACTATAATTTACAGCAGAACTGGAATCAAGTGCCGTGAACTTTAGATTACAGCTCGATTTGGTGCACCCGCGGCTCTGCCGCCGCCGGTGGCATCTTGCCGTCGATGATCGCCGCTATGTCGCGGCGCAGGAAATCCAGCGGGCCGATCGCCGGCTGAACCTGCGGCGATATACGGGCGTTGTCGCTGGCCGATTTCAGCACACGGCGATCCTGCTGCAGGGCAAAGGCAAAGAGCGGCCGGAAAGCAAGCGCCTTGAGTTCGCCGAACAGGCCCTGTCGCGGGCCGATCAGCCAGCCGACGCCTTCGACGGTCCGTTCGTCCGCCTGACGCAAATGGAAAGTGGTCGCCAGCGCCAAGCCGCCCTTGCCCCAATATTCGAGTTCGACGATGCCGGGATGTCGGTAGCGGCCGATGGTCCTGGCGCGCTCGCCTTCCAGCAGCCGGCTGACCAGCCCCTGTTGGCGGTCCTCGCCGGTGTAGCAGCTTTCGACCCAGCCCTTGCCGCCGGTCACCTCGACGCGCACGAGATGGCGCTTTGCGGTCAGGCCGCGCAGCACACCCTTGTGGGTGAAGTGGGTGTGAGTGGCGTCGAGAATGTTCTCGGCGGCGTCGAGCACCGTCGATCGCGCCGAGCTTCGCACCCGCTTCACGACGACATCCTTGCCTTGCATGCAATGGAGATAGGGCTCGCCCTCAGGCGTGCCTGCCGAGACGAAGACGACGCCGTCGCGCTCGATCGCGCTGTAGCGGCGGATACGGTAATGCGGGACGTCGCCGACATGGCCGGGAATGGCGGTGCAGCGCCCTTCCCCATTGTAGCGCCAGCCATGATAGGGACATTCGATCTCGCCACCGACGACCTTGCCGGTCGAGAGTTCGACCAGGCGGTGAGCGCAGCGGTCGAAGAGGGCGGCAATGCCTTTCGCCGAGCGGAACAGCACCAGTGGCGCGCCGTCGAACAGGATGCGCTTCGGCTTGGCTTTGATGTCGGCAGACCGCATCACCGCCTGCCAATAGTCTTTGTCTTTCTGCTGCCGGGTGTCGCTCAAAGTTCAAATCTCCTGAGCAGGGGAATGCCAATCTTCGCGAGCACAAATTCCATGATCCGCACCGCCATGCGTTGGCGGCGCGGCAGATGGGCAGCATAGACGGCGTTGTATTCCACCGTCGCCACGGCGCCGCGCAAGCGTTTGAAGGCGGCGGCACCGGCGCTCATGTTGAAGAACAGGCTGTGCGCCATCGCATGATCCTGCGCCAGCGCCATCATCATGCGGTAAAGGCCTTCGCTCACCGGGAGGCCGGTGTCGTAGCCGACGATGGGCTGCGTCAGTGTCCTGCCGTTCTGAGACAAAGCGGCGACGGCGACCAGTTCACCGCCGGGACGACGCAGGCCTGCCAGTTGCAGGATGCCGCGACGGTGCGTCTCGCCGATATAGCGGGCCGTGTAGTGCGGGTTGAGCGGCGTGTATTTGTCGAGATAGAGCATCCGGTAGAGCGCTTCGGCGCGCGCATAGTCGGCCTCGGTGAAGTCGCCATTGCCGACCTGCTCGAAAGGCGTCGTGGGCAGCCGCTTGCGGTCGCGCTTCATGTCGTTGGTCATGGCCGAACCGTCGCCTGCGAAGATGTAGATCTGCCGCGCCGCCAGCATTCGAAAACCCTCCGCCTTCAGCGCTGCGATTGTCGAGGGATCGGCGATCTCGTTCAGGGAGCGGATGAGAACAGCGCGATCGGGAAAACGCGCGGTGAGATCGTCGCGCATCGCCGCGACCGCGTTGCGATCGAGCAGCGGCACCGGATTGGTCGAATAGAGCCAGTTGTTGACCTGAACCTGATGGTCAAGGCCGCTCATCCTGACCAGCGGCGCGCACAGGCCGATCAGCATCCGCATCGTTTTTTGCAGCAAGGGCGAGGAGACGAAATTGCGGGTCTCGTCGATGGCATAGTCGATATAGGCGCTGGACGGGCAGCAGATGTAGCAGTTCGGCGCTTCGCTTCTGTCGTTCAGCGTCAGCGGAAAGGAGCGGCCGGCGATCTCGAAGGTTTCGACAGCCACTGTCAGATTACGCACGAGGTCGCGCACCGGCACCTCGTTGAAAAGCTGAACGAAGGCTTCGACCTCACGCGGGTTGTTTTCTACCCGGTTCGTCTGATCGAGTGGCAACATAGCGAGCCGGTTCATGATGCCGCTCCCAGGTGGCATTCGACCCGACGCAGTTTGCGGCCGGTCTCCAACGGCAGGTCCCTGCGAACAAGGCTGACCGAAGCTGTCGCCTGGCGCGCCGCCAGCAAATTGCGCACGGACTGATGGGCGGCGGTGGCGGCTTCGTCGGCAAGCCCGGGGGCCAGGCTGAGTTCGATTGCATCTTCAGCGGTCTGGACCAGGCGGAAATCGTCGATGCGCCGGTCGGCCTTGAGCACCGCATTGCGTAGTATGTCGGGCGTGACGAGGAGCTGCCCGTGCGGCGAGGCGAGCCGGAAAGCGTCGTCCATGCGGCCGACGATCTCGTTCAGCGTGCGCAGCGGCGAGCCGCAGCGGCATGGCTTTTCGGACAGCCGCAGCAAGTCGTTCATCCGGTAGCGCGCCATGATCTGGGTCCGGCGGCGAAAGGCGGTGATCAGCGGCATGACCAGGCCGTCGCCGGCCGGTTCGAACTCGAAGAACACCGAATCCTCGGCCAGATGCAGCCCGCCCTGGCGGCAGGTGACGGCGAACAGCCCTTCCGTCGCCATGTAGATCTGGTCGAGCTGACGACCAAAGAATGCCTGGATGACCGGCCGGTCAACCGGGTCGAGCGTTTCGGCGGCGCTGAAGACACGCTGCGGCTTGAGCCTAAAGCCCTCGGCCGCGAAGTGCCGCAGCATCTTCGGCGGCGCGATGATCACCGTCGGCGCGAAATCTTCGAGAGCGCCGCGCCAGCTCTCCGGACCGCGCGTCAGATCGAAGAAGCGCAGGTCGATACGCCGCGATTTGCGCGCGCTATCGTAGAGCCCGGTGTTTTGCGGCAGGATCACCGCAACGCGCTGCCGGCGCCAGAGCAGATCGGGCACGGCTTTGGCCAGGATGGTGCCCAGCCAGCGGTATTTTTCCGCCTCGGAAATGACGAACAGGCCACGATTGCCCGACGTGCCGGTGCTGGAGCCGACAGTCAGCTCGCCAATGCGGCTATCGCCGGCCTGCGCCTTCCAGGCCTCGGCGGCCGAGACGCCATGAATGTTGAAGCGCTCGAAATTGCCCATCACCGTCGCCTTGTCGGTCACCGGCAGGTCGCCGAGAAGACGCGGCGCCTTGCCGTAGAACGGCGCGCGCGGCAGGTCGCGGTCGAGAAAGCGGCGCAAGGCTTGCGCCTGCCAGCGCTCGAAACTCTCGCGGCTTTTGCGCGAAACCCATTGCGTCAGCGCAAACGAGCGGATCGCTTCGGCCGGCCCGTTCACGCGCTCTCTCCGGCCACATCGTAGGCCGTCACCGCCGGATCATGACAAAGAACAACCTCGCCGCCGGTCGCCAGAAACCGACGCAACATTACGCTGGTCGGCTCGATCGCGGCGGCATCCTCGGCCAGCAGGGTTGCAGGCAGACCGGGAGTTCGGTTTTCCACCAATGCTCTGATCAGCCATTGCGCATCGACGGCGTAGAGCAGCGGCCGCTCCAGATTGGGGAACAAAAGGCCGCACTGGCCATCGGCATGGCCGGGCAGATCGACTGCGACGACGCTGCCGTCGCCGAACAGATCGGCGCCGCCTGGCACGCCGCAGCGAGGTTCGACCTGCCGCTTCGACGACAGCCCGTCGAGTCGGGCCTCGAAGTCAGACGGGAACAGTTCCTTGAAGACGCCATGGCGCAGATTCTGCCGGGAAGTCTTGGCCTTCGCCCGCGCCCAGGCGGTGTCATTGGCGATAAGCCGAGCGTTGGGAAACAGCGACAGGCCCGACATGTGGTCGGCATGGAAATGCGTGACAATGACGGTGCGCACGTCCTGCGGCGAGAGGCCGAAGCGCGCCAGTACCGCGAGCGGCTGCTCGGCTTCGTTGAGCTGGGGCCGGAGGATCGCACTGTAAAGACGCAGCGCCGTGCTGCGCCCACTGCCTTGTGTCACATGCGGCGTGTAGCCGGTATCGATCAGGACGGGGCCGGCTCGCGGATGCATGATCAGGCCGTAGCGGACACGTAGCCTGACCTTCGCCCAGCTGCCGCCGCGCAGGATCAGGCGCTCGGCTGCGCTGACAGAGGCGCTGTTGGCGAAGACGATCTTCACGCTGCCCTCCTGCTTTCCATCGCCTTGCCGAATGTGCGATCGAGCCCTTCCTCGAACGACACTTTCGGCGCCCAGCCGAGGATGCGGCCGGCCTTGGAAAGATCGAGGCTCTGCGCATAGGCGAACAGGCCAAGACCGTAGCGCGTCACCGGCGGTTCCGGGCGGCCGGGCAATATATTCGCTACCGCCTCCGCTATCCCGGCCGCCAGCATGGCGGGCCAGAGCGGCATTCTGCGCCAGCGCGGCTGCACGCCGGCGCGGGCGCAGGCCGCCTCGGCAATGCGGCGGACCGGCACCACTTCGCCGCCGGAGATGTTGAATATCTGTCCCTCGGCAGCGCTCCCGGCGGACAGCGCGGCAAGCACCGCATCGACGACATCCTCTATATAAGTGAGATCGATGCGCGCCTTGCCGTCGCGAAACAGCGGCAGCGGGCGCTGCCGTGCCACCTGCAGCAGACGCGGCAGCAGCGTGCGATCGCCGGGACCGTAGAGGCCGCGCGGCCGCAGCACCACCGGGCTGATCTCAGGCGCCGCCAGCACGATCTCCTCGGCCTGCCGCTTGGTGCGGGCATAGTGATTGACCGGAGGGGGCAAGGCCGCATTCTCGGAAACTCCGAGCTGGTCGCGATAGGCGAAACAGACCGTCGGGCTGGAGATATGGACGAAGCGGCGCACGCCTTGCCCGCGCGCGAAATCGCTGAGGTTGCGGGTAGCTGTGACATTTGCCGTCTGGAAATCCGCCAACCTGCCGAAGGGCGCGGAAAGTGCCGCGCAGTGGATGATCGCATCGACTCCGTAGAGAGCGCGCGCGGCAGCTGCATCGAACGGTTGAGACAAATCGAGCCGAACGACCCGATGACCAGCGGCTTCGAGCGCCGCGCAGCGTTTGGCGTCCCTGCCAAGACCCAGCGCCGGTGTACCCAGTGCAGCCAGCCGCGCCATGACATGCGCGCCGAGGAAGCCGCTGGCGCCGGTGACGAGGACGCGTCCCACGGTCATGCTTCCAGCGCCATGCCGCCGAACGACACGCCGGCCGAGGTGCCGAGGAACAGCACTTTGGCGCCGGGCACAATGCGTTGTTCGCGGCGCGCGACGTCGAGCGCAAAGGGGATGGAAGCGGCGATCTGATTGCCGTAGCGCGCCGCGATGTCGACGAGCTTTTCCCTGGCGAAGCCGGTCTGGCGCGCCATGTGGGCGAGCGCGAAAGGGCTTGCCTGATGCGGCACGACGAGGTCGACATCGTCGTGCCGCCAGCCGGCGCGATCGAGCAACTCCGCTACAAAGCCGTTGAAATGGCGTGACGTGACGCGAAACAGTTCCTTACCCTCCATGTGGAACAGGCTGTGGCGGGCGAATTCCTCGGGCTCACGATGAAAGTCGAACCGGGTGCCACCGGAGCCGATGCTGCAGGCCTCATAGGCGGAAGGGTAGGTGCGCATCAGGTTGGCCGCGACCCGACCCTCGCTTGGGGCCTGTTGCAGCACGGCGGCCGCCGCGCCATCGCCGAAGAGGGCCGCAATTTCCGGCTGGTCCTGCCACGGCAGGGCGCGCGAGGCGATTTCAGACGAGAACACCAGCGCCGTCCGGCATTGCCCGGCCTCGATCAGGCGCGACGCGGTCTCGAAGGCTGTGAGGAAGCCGAGGCAGGTGCTGTTGACGTCGAAAGCGGCCGCCGACCCATCGGCAAGGCCGAGGCGCTGCATGACCAGCGGCGCCGTCGACGGCAACGGCTGGTAAGGCACGCCGCAACCGCCGATGACCAGATCGACACTGCCTGCCTCAAGTTCGGCATCGGCAAGCGCCAGACGGGCTGCGGCACAAGCAAGGTCGACCTGCGATTCGGCCTCGCAGACATAGCGTTCGATGACGCCGGTCGCGGCCTCGAAATGTCCATCGCCAAACCCCAGCCGCGCATCGAGGGCGCGCGACGTCACGCATCGAGCCGGCACGGCCCGCCCCGTTCCGATGATCCTGATCCGCATTCTCAGCCCGCCGCTTGAGTTGCGCTTTTCGCAATCCTTAGATCGGATGGTTCGGCGATAACAGCGTCGTTTTCAAGACGCGCCGGCAAAGCGCTTACGCCTTGCGCTCCCAGCGCCGGTCCGGCGTCTGCTGCCAGTAGGTGACCGCGTGGCCAGCCTCCTTCAGCACCTTCCAATGCATCCGCGCACCTTCTACCTGGGCCGCGTCATGGCCGTCGAACAGGAACACGGCGCGTTCGTAGCCGGCGAGATCGGCGGGTGCGGCGCCATCGACGAGGAAGCGTATCTGCGCCTGGTTGGGGTTGGCGTCGCTTGTGGTGAGCAGGATTGGCTGTTCGGCCGGATGGGCTTCACGGTCGGTCGCGTGCGCGAGGAACGAATCGTCCCTGAATGTCCACAGATGCAGGTCGAGGGCGTCGCGCCGCTCCTCGGTCCCGGTCTGCACCACGGCGCGCCAGCCGCGATCGACGCTGCGCTCGAGCAGGCCGGGCAGCGCATCCTCCAGCGTCGATTCGGTCAGGTGGTAGAACAGGACATCGGCCATGCCCTGCCTTATACCTCGTAATTGTCGCGCACCAGCCGGTCGAGCAGCCTGACGCCAAAGCCCGAACCCCAGGATTGGTTGATCTCGCTCGGCGGAGAGCCCATCGCGGTGCCGGCGATGTCGAGATGCGCCCACGGCGTTTCCTTGACGAAGCGCTGCAGGAACTGCGCGGCGATGATGGCGCCACCATAGCGGCCGCCGATGTTCTTCATGTCGGCGTTCTTGGAATCGATCAGCTTGTCGTATTCGGGCCCAAGCGGCATGCGCCACAGCCGCTCCTGCGTCGCCTGGCCGGCCGCCGTCAACCTGTCCGACAGTTCGTCATTGTTGGAGAACAGGCCGGCATAGTGCTGGCCGAGCGCGACCATGATGGCGCCGGTCAGCGTCGCCAGATTGACCATGAATTTCGGCTGGAAGCGGTCGTTGCAATACCACAGCGCGTCGGCCAGAACGAGGCGTCCTTCGGCGTCGGTGTTGAGCACCTCGATGGTCTGACCCGACATCGAGGTGACGATGTCGCCAGGGCGCTGGGCATGGCCGTCGACGGCATTTTCCACCAGCCCGACGATGCCGACGACATTGGCCTTGGCCTTGCGCGCGGCTAGCGCCTGAATGAGCCCGATGACGGCCGCGGCGCCGCCCATGTCGCCCTTCATGTCTTCCATGCCGGAGGCCGGTTTCATCGAATTGCCGCCGGTGTCGAAGGTGACGCCCTTGCCGACGAAGGCGACCGGTGCGTCCTTGGCCTTGCCGCCCTTCCATTGCATGACAGCCATCCGGGCGCCGCGTGGCGAGCCTTGCGCGACACCGAGGAGCGAGCCCATGCCGAGCTTCTTCATTTCCTTCTCGGTGAGGATCTCGACCTCGACGCCGAGCGCTTCCAGTTCCTTGGCGCGGGCGGCGAATTCGATCGGGCCGAGCGTATTGGCCGGTTCGTTGACAAGGTCGCGCGCCAGAAGCACGCCGTCGATGACCGCAACCTCGTCGGCGAAGGCCTTTTTCGCCGCGGCAGGATCGGCGGTGTGGATGGTCACCTTGACCGGTTTCTTCGGCTCGGCATCGTCCTTGTCTTTCCTGGTCTTGTATTTGTCGAAGGAGTAGCTGCGCAGAATGATGCCGGCGGCAAGGTTCGCCGCTTGCCTGCCGCCAATCTTTGCGCCCGGCACATCGAGGATGACGGCCACCTCCGCTGCCTTGCGCAGGGACGCGGCGACGGTGCCGCCAAGCTTCAGCCAGGCAAAGTCATCGAGGCCGGCGACCTTGCCGGCGCCGACCGCCACCAGTCGGTCGAGCGATGTTCCCTGCGGCGCCAGCACTTCGACGACACCGGCGAATTTTCCGGAAAACTCCGCCACCGGAAACGCCCGCGCCAGCGTTCCTGAGGGGTCGCAGGCCTTTGCCGGTTCGCCAAGACCACCATCGTCGGCCGCCAGCACGAAGATGCTGCCCTTTTTGGGTGCGGCAAATTTGGCGAAGGCGATCAATGGTCTCAAAGTCATCAGGTCCTGCTTTCGGGAAACGGCTCAGATTTTCAGGAAAAATGCATTCTCAGGGAAGATGCGCGACATTTGGTCGTTTTCCTTGATTTGGCAAGACTTTGCCGGAATCAGGGCTCATATGCGCAGCGGAATCGATAACGATTCGTCGCGGCACGGCTCCGCTTTCCTGCCGCAACCTGTTGTTAACCATTGATGTTCTCCCTTTCTTATCCATTGCCGCCGACACTCCGGCCTGCGGGACGGGCGATGTGGGACGGAGAATCGGATCGAACCGCCTGAAAGAAATGGCCAAACGCACCCAGTTGTACAGCCGCAGCCGGACGACTACCTTGTCCGCGGGCATGATGCCGTTCGGCAAATCGAGAAAAGCCTTACATGAAGGTCGTTGAACGCTACATCATGCGTCGCGCACTGGCGGTGTTTCTCGCTGCGCTGATCTGGACGCTGGCCATTGTCTGGACGACGCAGGTGCTTGCCCGCATCGACCTGGTCACCGATAGTGGCCAATCGGCGCTGACTTTT
The DNA here is from genome assembly GCF_040324035.1 of Mesorhizobium sp. M0016. Lineage (NCBI taxonomy): Bacteria > Pseudomonadati > Pseudomonadota > Alphaproteobacteria > Hyphomicrobiales > Phyllobacteriaceae > Mesorhizobium > Mesorhizobium sp. M0016. Next base: position 298,698 of record NZ_JAMYVM010000003.1, read on the forward strand.
TTCGAGGTCGCGGGCCTCATCATCCCCACCATCATCCCGATCGTGGTGCCATTCGCCCTGGTGGTGGCGGTGGCCCAGACGCTCAGCGTCATGAACTCCGATTCGGAATTGGCCGTCATCAACGCCGCCGGCGCCTCGCGCTGGACGATTGTGCGGCCGGTCCTGCTGATCGCGCTGGCGGCCAGCGTCTTTTCCTTCGCGGTCGACAATGGCGTCGAACCCTATGCCAGGCAGAAGAACCGCCAGCTGATCGCATCCTCGCGCGCCGATCTCTTGTCGCTGATCATCCAGGAAGGCACGTTCCGCAAGATCGACGACGGACTGTTCCTGCAGATCGGCGAGCGGCTGCCGGACAACCGGCTTGGCGGCATCTTCGTGGCCGATTCGCGCGAGGAAGGCGCCAATCTGATCTATTATGCCAAGAGCGGCAGCGTCGTCGAAAAGGGTGATGAGAAGGTGCTGATGATGAATGACGGCGTCATTCATCGCAAGACGCTGACCGGCGATCTGTCGGTCATCCGCTTCACGTCCTACGCCTTCGACCTTTCCGCCTTCATGTCGGCGGCGAACGATATCATGCTCCTGCCCAAGGACCGAACGACGCAATACCTGCTCAACCCGGATCCGAACGACAAGATCTTCCAGCGCAGGCCCGGCGCCTACAAGGCCGAGCTCGACCAGCGCTTTTCCGAATGGTCCTATTCGCTGGTGTTCGCGCTGATCGCGCTGGCGGTCGCAGGCGATGCGCGCTCACACCGCGAGGCGCGCATCCACCCGCTGATCACAGCCATCGCCATTGCGCTGTTCGTGCGCTGGCTGGGCTTCTTTGCCGCCGGCAAGGCGGACAAGATCCCGCAATACGCCTATATGGTCTATGGCGTGCCGGTCATCGCCTCGGCGGTCGCCATCTGGTTCATCGTCACCTCGCGAAGCATGGAACTGCCCGGCAGCTGGGCCGACTGGATGACGAATTTCGCCGGCCGCGTCAGCGATGGCTGGACGGCGCTCAAGCTGCGCCTCAATCGGCGCTACACATCCGGCCAGGGAGCCTGACGATGGGCTGGACCCTGGGCCGCTACTTCTTCTTTCGCTACGTGTCGATCACGATCTGGTTCTTCATCGGCCTTCTGGCGCTGGTGTTCCTGATCGACTTCACCGAGCTGTCCGGCCGCATCACCGGCCTGCCGGGCTTCACCTACGGCACGGCGGTCGCGATCTCGGCGCTGAGGATGCCGATGATCATGCTGCAGACGGTGCCGTTCGTCGGCCTGTTCTCGGCGATGGCGACGCTGGTGTCGCTCAACCGCAAATACGAGCTGGTGATTGCGCGCTCGGCCGGAGTGTCGGCCTGGCAGTTTCTGTTGCCCTGCTGCATCGGTGCGCTGTTATTCGGCATTTTGTCGGTCGGCGTGCTCAATCCGATCGCCGCGCATGGCTTCTCATGGTCGGAGCAGATGGAAAACCAGCTGCGATCCGGCAATTCGAACGCGGTGGCGGCCGATGCCACGCCGTGGATCCGCCAGAAAACCAACTCCGGCGACACCATCATCGGCGCCCGCGCCATCCTGAACCAGGGCCTGGAAATGGCCGACACCGTGTTCTTCGTCCTCGATCCGCAGGGCAATATCGTCGAGCGCAAGGACGCGGCGCGGGCCTTTCTGCGCGACGGCTACTGGGAATTGCAGGACGTCAAGGTGTTCAAGGACGGCAACATCCGTTCCGAAACGACCGACCAGTTGCCGACCAACCTCAAGCCGGAATTCGTGCAGGAACGGCTGGCGCGCCCCGAAACCATCCCGTTTTACGACCTTCCCGGCAAGATTGAGGTTGCCCGCTCCTTCGGCCTCAAGGCAAATGCCTTCGCCATGCAGTTCGATTCGCTGGTGGCGTTACCGTTCCTGCTTGTGGCCATGACGCTGATTGCGGCAACAGTTTCAATGCGATTTGCGAGGATGGGGCAGTCGGCAACGATGATTCTGGGTGGCGTCCTCGCCGGCTTTCTGCTTTATGTCGTTTCGGTATTGGTCAAGGCATTCGGCGTTGCGGGATTCGTGCCCACAGCCGTGGCTGCATGGGTTCCGGTTGTCGTGGCTATGTTCTTTGGGGTGACATTCCTGCTATACAAGGAAGACGGCTAGTGAGGGAGGCGGCTTTGCGCAGCCATAGGCAGGCCGGTTTGGCGCGCCTCTATTCGGCGAGCGCCTTGGCATGCCTGCTCGCCTGCGGCGTGCTGACGGCTCCTGCGCTGGCGCAGGACGTCACCGACGTGGCAACGAAGGTTCCTTCCGGCTCCCAGATGCTGCTGGCGGCAGACACGCTCGTCTATAACAACGACAACCAGACGGTCACCGCCATCGGCGGCGTCCAGATCGACTATGGCGGCAACAAGCTCGTCGCCCAGCGCGTCGTCTATGATCGAAACACCAAGCGGCTGGTTGCCAGCGGCAATGTCGAGATCGTCAACAGCGACGGCACCAAGATCAACTCGCAGCATATCGATATTACCGACGATTTCGCTGACGGTTTCGTCAATGCGCTGCGCGTCGAAACGCCCGAAAAAGCCTATTTCGCCGCCGAAAGCGCCGAGCGCATGGGCGGCGTGCTGACAACGTTCCACAACGGCGTCTATACGGCCTGCGAGCCTTGCGAAGACAAGCCGGACAAGGCGCCGACCTGGCGGATCAAAGCCAGGAAGATCATTTGGAACGGCGAAAAGAAGACGGTTCGCTTCGAGAACGCGAATTTCGAATTCTTCGGCTTCCCGCTGGCTTATCTGCCGGCGTTCGAGATCGCCGACCCTACAGTCAAGCGCAAAAGCGGCTTCCTGATCCCCAGCATCGGCTACAACAACCGTCTCGGCGTCGGCGTCAAAGTCCCCTACTATTTTGCCCTGTCGCCGACCTATGACCTCACCGTTACCGGCAGCGGCTACACCAAGCAGGGTTTCCTCGGCGAGGCCGAGTGGCGCCAGCGCTTCAACAATGGCCAATACACGCTGAAGCTTGCCGGAATCAACCAGCAGGACCCTGGCGCTTTCCGTGATTTCGCGGCTTTCCCCGGCGGCTACAATGTCAATTCGGGGCCAGCAGGCGATCCGAACAAATTCCGCGGGATGATGGGCACCAAAGGCCAGTTCGCCATCAATCCGCGCTGGGACTTCGGCTGGGATATCCTGCTTCAGACCGACAAGAATTTTTCGCGTACCTACACGATCGAAGGCTACAACGACGCCGTGCATCAATCGTCGGTCTACCTGACCGGCCTAAACGACCGCAATTATTTCGATGTGCGCGCCATGCGCTTCCAGGTTCAGGAAAACACACCGGACGGCAACGTCGCATCGCGCAGCGACAAGCAGCCCTGGGTGTTGCCGTCGCTCGACTATGCCTACATCCCCGACATGTCGGTGGCCGGCGGCCAGCTGTCGTTCAACGTCAATGCACGAGTCATTCGCCGCGACGATCTCGATCAGGCCTATTTTACCCCCTACGTGCCGGGCTCCGGCGTCCAGCGCGTGCGCGGCATCGAGGGCGAATCCGGTCGCCTCACCGCCGAAGCCGAATGGAAGCGTACCTTCACCACGGACGGCGGATTGCAGTTGACGCCCCTTCTGGCTCTGCAGGGCGACGTCGACTATCTCAACGCTTCTTCGGCTTCGCTGACTGCGGTAAACCAGATGGCAACGAATGTCGGTGCCGCCGACGACATGCGGTCTTCCTTCGCCCGTTACATGGCGACCGCCGGCCTTGAGATGCGCTGGCCGGTGCTGTTTTCGATGGCCGGCTCCAGCCATATCGTCGAGCCGATGGCGCAGGTCTTCATGCGCCCGAACGAGCAGTATGTCGGCGGGCTCGCCGTTCCCAACGAGGATGCACAGAGCTTCGTCTTCGATGCCACGACGCTGTTCGAGCGCGACAAGTTCTCCGGCTACGACCGCGTCGAAGGCGGCAGCCGCGCCAATGTCGGATTCCGCTATTCCGGCGCCTATGACAATGGCTGGGGCACCAATGCCATCTTCGGCCAATCCTACCAGCTGGGCGGCCGCAACTCCTTCAATTCGCCGGATCTGGTCAATGTCGGCGCCAATGTCGATGGGGCTGCTAATTCGGGCCTGGAGACTTCGACCTCCGACTATGTCGGCCTTGTCGGCTTCAGCAGCCCGAGCGGCTTCTCCGGTTCGCTCAGCGGCCGCTTCGACGAGCAGACCTTCGAAGTTCGCCGTGCCGAGGTGAAGGCCGCCTATTCCGGGCTGCCGGTTTCGCTGAGCGCCAAATACGCCTTCATCCAGGCGCAGCCGCTCTATGGTTTCACCACCGATCGCCACGAAGTCACGCTCGGCGCCTCGACGCACCTGGCCGAAAACTGGCGCGTCTTCGGCACCGGCACCTACGACCTGCAACAAAGCGTGCTGGTCAAGGACGGCGTCGGCTTTGCCTACAATGATTCCTGCTTCACCTACCTGATGACGTACTCGGAATCACGCGACATCAACACCAAGGAAGTGTCGCAGAATGTCGGCTTCAACCTGTCGTTCCGCACGCTCGGCGATTTCGGCTCGTCCCAAAGCTCGATCGACTCCATCCAGTAGAGCCGGCTGACGACATCGTTTTGCCGCATAAAGCGGGCACGGATTTCGCCAATATCGGGCTGGAATCGGCCAAAACCGGGCTAGAATTGGGATGCTTTCGATGAGGAAATACCTGTTTTCGGCAGGATTCGCGCTCCTGTTCGCGGCGACCTCGGTCTCTGTCACCACGATGGTACCGCCGGCCTTCGCCAGTGAAATCAAGTATGTCGTCAACAACATGCCGATCACCACCGGCGACATCGCGCACCGGGCTGCCTTCCTGAAACTGCAGCGCAAGAAGGGTGACGCGGGTCAGGAAATGATCGACCAGACGCTGCGTATGGCGGAGGCCAGGCGTCTCGGCATCCGCATCTCCGACGCCCAGGTAGAGGCTGCCTATCAGCGCTTTGCCTCGAGCAACAAGATGCAGCTCAAGCAGCTCGACGGTGTCATGGCGCAGTCCGGCGTGACCAAGGAGCATTTCAAGGAATTCATCCGCTCCCAGATGGCGTGGAACCAGGCGCTGAGCGCACGCTACAGCGGCGGCGGCGGGGAGGTGAGCGAACAGGATCTGGTCAAGCGCATGCTCGAAAAAGGCGGCGCCAAGCCAAGCGCCACCGAGTACATGCTGCAGCAGGTGATCTTCGTGGTGCCGAAGGCCGAGCGCAGTGCCACACTCGCCAAACGCAAGCGCGAGGCTGAAGCCATGCGCGCCCGCTTCAATGGCTGCAACACCACGCGTGAATTCGCCAAGGGCCTGATCGACGTCACCGTTCGCGACCTCCCCCGATTGCTGGCGCCGCAACTGCCGCCGGACTGGGCCGAGCAGATCAAGGCCACCAAGCTGGGCGGCGCCACGGCCGTGCGCGAGACCGATCGCGGCATTGAATTCATCGGCATCTGCTCGTCGCGCGAGGTTTCCGACGACAAGGCGGCCCAGATGGTGTTCCAGAGCGAAGGCAGCGGCGACAAGAACGCCGACGAGCTCTCGGCCAAATATGTCGAAGAGCTGAAGGCGAAAGCCAAGATCGTTACGCGCTGAACCGGCCGAGCCGTGCGTGAGACAGAGCTTCCGCTGGCGCTGAGCGTCGGCGATCCATCCGGCGTCGGTCCGGAAATCGCCATTGCCGCGTGGCAGAGCGCCCGCGGTTCCGGTGCCGCGCCCTTCTATCTTCTCGCCGATCCGGCGCTGATTGCCGCGCGGGCGCGCCGGCTCGGCGCGGCGGTGGCAATCGCCGAGACGGTGCCGGCCCAAGCGGCTGGTGTCTTTCAACACGCCTTGCCCGTGGTGCCGCTGGCGGCCCACTTCACCGATGATCCCGGCCGGCCCGACCCGGCCAATGCCGCCGGCATCATCGAGGCCATCGATCGCGCCGTCGCCGACTGCCTTGCCGGTCACGCGGCCGCGGTCGTCACCTGTCCGATCGCGAAGAAGCCGCTTTACGATGCCGGCTTCGGCTTTCCCGGTCACACCGAATATCTGGCGCATCTGGCCTCGCTCCACACCGGCGGCACGGTGACGCCGGTGATGCTGCTCGCCGGCCCCGAATTGCGCACCGTTCCGGTCACCATCCACATCGGGCTGGCCGAGGTGCCGAAGACGCTGACGACGGAGCTGATCGTTGCCATCGCGCGCATCACCGCCGGCGATCTTGCACGCCGTTTCGGCATCGCCAGGCCGAGGCTCGCGCTTGCCGGCCTCAATCCGCATGCCGGCGAAAGCGGCGCCATGGGGACAGAGGACGAGCGCATCATTCGTCCTGCGGTCGACATGTTGCGGGCGCAAGGCATCGATGCCTTCGGACCGCTGCCGGCCGATACGATGTTTCATGCGCGCGCTCGCGCCGGCTACGACGTGGCGGTCTGCATGTATCATGACCAGGCGTTGATCCCGGCCAAGGCGCTGGCCTTCGACGAGGCCGTCAACGTCACGCTTGGCCTGCCGTTCATCCGCACCTCGCCCGATCACGGCACAGCCTTCGACATCGCCGGCAAGGGCATCGCACGTCCCGACAGCCTGATCGCGGCGCTGAAGCTGGCCCGCCGGCTGGCCGATACCGGCGCAAAGCCCGCAGCTGCATGAGCCCAAAATCATGAGCCCAAAATCATGAGCATTGACGGGCTGCCGCCGCTGCGCGAGGTGATCGAGCGCCATGGACTGCAGGCAAAGAAGGCGCTTGGCCAGAATTTCCTGCTCGACCTCAATTTGACCGGCAAGATCGCGCGGGTCGCCGGCGACCTCAGCGACAGCACGGTGATCGAGGTCGGCCCCGGCCCCGGCGGGCTGACCAGGGCGCTGCTCGCTGCCGGTGCCGGCCGCGTCGTCGCCATCGAGCGCGACGAACGCTGCCTTGCGGCCTTGGCCGAGGTCTCCAACCACTATCCGGGCCGGCTCGAGGTGATCAGCGGCGATGCGCTGAAGACGGATTTTGCCGCTCTTGCCAAGACCGCGTCACAAGACGGCCCGGTGAGGATTGCCGCCAACCTGCCCTACAATATCGGCACCGAGCTGTTGATCCGTTGGCTGACCGTGGCGGACTGGCCACCCTTCTATCAATCGATGACGCTGATGTTCCAGCGCGAGGTGGCCGAGCGCATTGTCGCCGGTGCCGGCAGCGATGCTTATGGCCGGCTCGGCGTGCTGGCGGGCTGGCGGACCGAGGCGAGGATCGCCTTCGACGTGCCGCCGCAAGCGTTCACGCCGCCACCCAAGGTAACGTCCTCGGTGGTGCATCTGGTGCCGCGCGCCAGCCCTTTGTCAACCGACGTGAAAAAACTCGGTCGCGTCACCGAAGCCGCTTTCGGCCAGCGCCGGAAAATGCTGCGGCAGAGCGTGAAGAGCCTGGGTGGCGAGGCACTGCTGACGCGCGCCGGCATCGATCCGACCCGGCGTGCGGAGACGCTCAGCGTCGAGGAATTCGTGCGGCTGACAAACGCGGTTTGACCGGCGGCGCTAGCGCCGCCTAGCAATCGTCATTCAAACGCATTACATTGACGTCGAAGGAGATTGCCATGCCAGCAAATGCACTGGTCCAGACGCGTATCGACGCCGACATCCGGGATCGAGCTTCGGCGGTGCTCGAAAGCATGGGGCTGACGGTCTCGGATGCGGTGCGGATATTGCTCACCCGAACCGCCAACGAGGGTGCGCTGCCCATCGATCTCGTCACAAACAACGAGGCGTATGATTTATGGTTTCGCGCCAAGGTTCGCGAAGCGCTCGACGACACCCGACAAGACATTCCTGATGATCAAGTCGAGGCGCATTTTGCCGAGAGACGCGCCGCGGCGCGGCGTTCGGGTGAACCTAAATCTTGAAGATCGTCTGGTCGCCATTCGCGCTTTCAGATCGCGACGGCATCTTCGCGCATATCGAGGCCGACAATCCTGCGGCCGCGATCGCCACCGATGAGCGGATCGTCGCCGCAATCAACCGTCTTCGGGACCTTCCCCAAAGCGGCCGGATCGGCAGGCTTGCAGGGACACGAGAGATCGTCATCGTCGGCACGCCATATGTCGCGGCCTATCAGCTGACCAACAGCACGATTCGAATCCTGCGCGTGCTTCACGGAGCGCAGCGTTGGCCGGACGATCTGCCAGGCAGCTGATGCGGCTAATTTAGATTGCCAGCGGTGGACGAGCTATTCCGTCTTCTCGTCCAGCAACCCCGAGACGAAATCGAACAGCCCGGGCCGGCGGTCGCGCCGCAGCCTTTCCGCCGTCACGATGCCACGCACTTCGGCGAAGGCGCGGTCGAGATCGTCGTTGACGATGACAAAGTCATATTCCTTCCAGTGCTCGATCTCGTTGCGGGCGTTCTTCAGCCTGGTCTCGATCACGTGCTCCTGGTCCTCGGCGCGGCGCTTGAGGCGCGACTTCAATTCCTTCATCGACGGCGGCAGGATGAAGATCGAGACGATGTCGGCGCGCATCTTCTCCTTGAGCTGCTGGGCGCCTTGCCAGTCGATGTCGAAGAGCATGTCACGGCCCTGCGCCAGCGCCAGTTCGGCCGGCTCGCGCGGCGTCGCGTAGCAATTGCCGTGCACCTCGGCCCATTCGAGCAATGCGTCGGAATCGCGCAGCCGCTCGAACTCGCGCGTGGTGCGGAAGTGATAGTGGACGCCCTCGATCTCCGAGCCGCGGCGTGGCCTGGTGGTGACCGAGACCGATAATTCCAGGCTGCCGTCGCTTTCCAGCAGGTTGCGCGCGATCGTCGACTTGCCGGCGCCCGACGGCGACGACAGGACCAGCATCAGCCCGCGGCGGCGAATGCGGGATCCGAGATCCCTGGCAACCATCGGCTCCTTGCCACCCATTCGGGTTTACTCCAGATTCTGGACCTGTTCGCGAAACTGGTCGACCACCGCCTTCAGTTCCAGCCCGATGGCGGTGACAGTGGCGGCGTTCGACTTGGAACACAGCGTATTCGATTCGCGGTTGAATTCCTGCGCCAGAAAATCGAGCTTGCGGCCGATGGCGCCGCCATTTGCCAGCAGCGCTCTGCCCGACGCCACATGCGTCTTCAGCCGATCGATCTCTTCACGGATATCGGCCTTGGTGGCCAGGAACGCCGCTTCCATGTGCAGCCGGCCGGCATCGAGATTGGCCGACGCATCCATCAGCAGCCGCACCTGTTCGGCGATCCGCTCGCGGATCGCCGCCGGTTCGCGCGACGGGTCGGCCTCGGCTTGAAGCGTCAGCGCCTCAATGGCGTCGATATGGCCGGAAAGCAGCGAACGCAGCGCTTCGCCCTCGTTCTGGCGTGCCTGCTCGAGACCTGTAAGCGCCGTTTCCAGCGCGGACAGGATTGACGCGTCGAGTGCTGCCCGCACCTCCTCGGTTTCGCTGGTTTCAGGGATATCGAGCACGCCGCGCAGGGAAAGCAGACCGTCGGCAGTTGCCGGACCAACACCGAACTGGTCCTGCAGCCGCTTGGCCAAGCCCGCCAGATCCCTGAGGAAGGCTTCGTTGACTACCGGCTGCGCCTGCTGGCCGGCGGCGCGGCCGACGGTCAGCGTCGCTTGGAAATTGCCACGCGAAAAGCGCTTCTGCAGCGTCTGCCGCACAGTCGGTTCGAGCCGCTCGAAACCTTGCGGCAACCGCAACCTGACCTCGACGCTCTTGCCGTTGACCGACTTGACCTCCCAGGCGATCGAGGCGCCGTCATGTTCGGCAACAGTGCGTGCAAATCCGGTCATGCTCTGCAAATTCATGATGCGGCTCGTGTCTCCCTGATGGTCCGATTCTACAAATTGCGCATGCGTTCGATATCACGGGCGGCGCGAATGTCAGAATCGCAATACCGGCAAGATGTTGATTTCCGCTGTCGTTTTCGATCTCGCAGGGCTGAAATCGAGAAGCAGAGGCACCAGAGCAAGACCGAAAACGCTTCGAACCGCGCTGTTCGTTCAAAGCAGCAGCGCGTCCGCCTCTGTCCGCGTTGCTTAAGGTCGATCCGTCTGAAAGCGCCGACCTGCTACTGGGCGGCACCCGTATCGCCGCCGGCATCACCGCTGTCACCGGCGGCATCGCCACTTGCGTCACCGTTGTCGTCGCCATCCGCCGGCGCATCGGTCTGGCCCGGAGTCTTGGCGCCCTTGGCGGCGTCTTCAGCCTGCTTCTTCTGCAGTGCCCGGTAGCGGGCAACGTTCTCATTGTGCTCGGCAAGCGTGGTGGCAAAGACGTGGCCGCCGGTGCCGTCGGCGACGAAATAGAGATCATCGGTCTTCGACGGGTTGGCGACGGCTTCGAGCGCGGCGCGGCCGGGATTGGCGATCGGCGTCGGCGGCAGGCCGTTGATCAGATAGGTGTTGTAAGGCGTCTGTTTCTGGATGTCAGATTGATAAATCGGCCGGTCGGCGGGTTTGCCCTTGCCGCCGAACAGGCCGTAAATGATGGTCGGATCGGATTGCAGCCGCATGCCCTTGGCCAGACGGTTGAGGAAGACGGCGGCAACGCGCGAGCGCTCGTCGCCCCGGCCGGTTTCCTTTTCGACGATCGAGGCCAAGGTGACGAAGTCGTCGACATTGGCCAGAGGCAGGTCGGGCGCGCGCCGCTGCCAGACCTCGTCGACCAACTTCTTCTGGTCGGCGAGCAGCTTGTCGACCATCTGTTGGCGCGTGGCGCCGCGGGTAAAGCGCAGCGTGTCGGTGGCGAGGCTGCCCTCAGCCGGCTTGGCGGCCGGCATGTCGCCGGTCAGCGCATCCTGCTCGGCGATGCGCTGCAGCGCCTGTTCGACCGTCAGGCCCTCGGGAATGGTCAGCGAATACATCACCGACTTGCCGCTCTTCAGAAGCTCCATGATGTCGCGCATGGAGGCGCGCGGCTTTATCTCGTATTCGCCTGCCTTCAGCGCTGAATCATTGCCATAGACCCGCACGGCGATGCGGAAGATGCGGGCATCGCTGATCAGCCCACGCCGTTCGAGCTGGTCGGCAATATCCTGGACGCCGGTGCTCGGCTTGACCAGGAAGGTGTCGCCGGCCACCGACGGGCCCGGTTCGTTGAATGCCTGCTTGCCGAAATAGAGCGAAACGCCGGCGGCGAGGATCATCAACATCACCGCGGAGATGACGAAGTTCATGAACACGACGACTTGGCTGCGCGAGGCGCGCGAGCGCTTTGGTGGTGGTGTGCCGGCTTCCGGGCGCAAAGCTTCGGCTGCGGTCTTCGGCACGATCGGGCCGGTCTGCTGGTTTTGTCCGAATTGTCCGCTGCCGCCCGGATTGGTGTTCATTAGCGCCCTACCATCTGATCTCTTAGAGCGACCATGCGCCCGATTGGACGCACAGCGTGCCCTAACATTTCAAGCCTACGCATCGTGCTTTTAAAAAAGCGCCTTCGGTTTCAGGCCGATGCGACGAATCCCCAGCGGCAGAGTAGGCTTGAATATGGCAAAATTGACGACAGACCGCTGGCGCGCCGGTCGATACCGCAATCAGCCTGTATAACGCTGGAATACCAGCGAAGCGTTAGTGCCGCCGAAGCCGAAGGAGTTGGACAGCGCCACGTCGACCTGGCGATGCCGTGGCGTGTTCGGAACAAGATCGATCGCGGTTTCGCGTTCCGGGTTGTCAAGATTGATGGTGGCTGGCGCGATGTTGTCTCTGATAGCGAGGATCGAAAAGATCGCCTCGGCGGCACCTGCGGCACCCAGGAGATGGCCGATCGACGACTTGGTCGACGACATCGAGATTTTCGAGGCGGCGTTGCCGACCAGCCGCTCGACGGCGCCGAGTTCGATCGTGTCGGCCATGGTCGAGGTGCCGTGCGCGTTGATGTAGTCGACGTCGGCGGGCGTCAGCTTGGCCCGGTTCAGCGCCGCCGTCATGCAGCGGAAGGCGCCGTCGCCGTCTTCGGCCGGTGCAGTGATGTGATAGGCATCGCCGGTCAGGCCGTAGCCGGTGACCTCGGCATAGATCTTGGCGCCGCGCGCCTTGGCGTGTTCGAGTTCTTCCAGCACGACGACCCCGGCGCCCTCGCCCATGACGAAGCCGTCACGGTCGCGGTCATAGGGACGCGAGGCCTTCTCAGGCGTGTCGTTGCGGTCGGTGGACAGTGCCCGGCAAGCAGCGAAGCCGGCAAGCGATAGTCTGGTCACCGGCGATTCCGCGCCGCCGGCCAGCATCACGTCGGCATCGCCGAAGATGATCAGCCGGGCGGCATCGCCAATGGCGTGCGCGCCGGTCGAGCAAGCGGTGACGACGGCGTGGTTGGGGCCTTTCAGCCCATGCCGGATCGATACCTGGCCAGATACCAGGTTGATAATGTTGCCGGGAATGAAGAATGGACTGATACGGCGCGGTCCGCGCTCTTTCAGGATGATAGCGTTCTCGGCGATGCCCTCGAGGCCGCCAATGCCGGAGCCGATCATGACGCCGGTGGCGCAGCGCTCGGCTTCGGTGCTGGGCTCCCACCCGGAATCCTTCAGCGCTTCGTCGGCGGCCGCAATCCCGTAAAGGATGAAGTCGCCGATCTTGCGCAGTTCCTTGGGCTCGAGCACGGCTTCGGGATTGAGCGTGCCGTTGGTGCCGTCACCGCGCGGAATGACGTGGGCGATCTTGCAGGCAAGATCTTCCACTTCGAACTCGGTGACGCGCTTGGCGGCGCTGTGGCCGGTCAGAAGTTCCTTCCAGCTGTGCTCGAAGCCCATGCCGAACGGCGAAACCAGGCCAAGGCCCGTGACGACGACACGCCTCATCGCAGGTCCTCCCCGGTGATGACTGCGGATAGTGTCAGGCCGAAGCCTTGTCGATGTACTTCACGGCATCGCCGACGGTCAGGATGGTCTCGGCCGCATCGTCCGGAATCTCGACGCCGAACTCTTCTTCGAAGGCCATGACGAGTTCGACCGTGTCGAGGCTGTCCGCGCCCAGATCATCGATGAAGCTCGCCTGCTCCGTCACCTTGTCGGCATCGACGCCAAGATGTTCGATGACGATCTTCTTGACGCGCTCTGCGGTGTCACTCATTTGGGGCATCCTCGTCTTTTGTTTGTCTGTCTTCGTTAGCGGGCAGAATGCCGCTAATCAAGCTGAAAGATGGTCCTGCCGGAAACGCAACGATGCCGGACCGGTTTTTGCCCGAACCGCCGGGTTGCGGGCCGCATTACACGAAAAATGGCTGAGGTCCAAGGCGAAATGGTCTCTTTTCACAAGCCGGCCATGTCTTCTTATCACCCGGCAATATCCCGTCAGATCATGGCCATGCCGCCGTTGACGTGGATGGTCTGGCCGGTGACGTAGGCTGCCTCGTTGGAGGCGAGATAGGCGACGGCCGACGCCACTTCAACACTCGTGCCCATGCGGCGCGTCGGGATCGCGGCCATTATCGCGTCTTTCTGCTTGTCGTTGAGCTTGTCGGTCATGGCCGATTCGATAAAGCCCGGGGCGACGCAGTTGACGGTGATGTTGCGGGTGGCGATCTCCTGCGCCAGCGACTTCGAAAAGCCGATCATGCCGGCCTTGGAGGCGCAATAATTGGTCTGGCCAGGATTGCCGGTGACGCCGACCACCGAGGTGATGTTGATGATGCGGCCATGGCGGCGGCGCATCATAGGATGGGTCAGCTCGCGGGTGAGCCGGAACACGGCGGTGAGGTTCACCTCCAGCACGCTGTCCCAATCCGCGTCCGCCATGCGCACGAACAGGCCGTCCTTGGTGATGCCGGCATTGTTGACCAGTATGTCGACGCCTTCGAGTTCGGCTTCGGCCTTCTGGCCAAGCGCCTTGACCTCGTCACGGTCGGCAAGATTGGCCGGGAACAGCTTTACCCGGTCGCCGAGTTCGCCGGCCAGGGTCTCCAGTTTCTCGATGCGGGTGCCGTGCAGGCCGACAATGGCGCCTTGCGCATGCAGCACCCGGGCAATCGCCTCGCCAATGCCGCCCGATGCGCCGGTGACGAGCGCCTTGCGGCCGGTCAGTTCGAACATTTTCGTCTCCTGATCTTAAGAGAACACCCTTCCCACGGGAGGGGTTGAATCGCCAGTGTATTATGCAAGCGCGGCCAGCGCCGCCTCGACATCGGCCGGCGTGCCGACGGCCGATGTGGCGATGTCGCGGTTGATCCGCCGCGCCAGGCCGGAAAGCACCTTGCCGGCGCCGATCTCATAGAGCGTGGCGACGCCATTGGCGCCGAACCACTCCACCGTTTCGCGCCAGCGCACGCGGCCGGTGATCTGCTCGACCAGGCGGCGCGCGATCTCGTCGGGGTCGCTGGTCGGGGCTACAGTGACGTTGGAGACGACGGGCACGACCGGTGCATTCTTGGTCACGCCGGCCAGCGCCTCGCGCATGACATCGGCCGCCGGCGCCATCAGCGCCGAATGGAAGGGTGCGGAGACCTGCAGCATCAGCGCCCGCTTGGCGCCCTTTTCGGTGCACAGTTTCGCGGCGAGTTCCACCGCCGCCCTGGCGCCGGAGATCACCAGCTGGCCGCCGCCATTGTCGTTGGCGATCTGGCAGACCTTGCCGGATCCCGTTGCGGCCTCGGTGCAAGCGGCTTCGACGTCGGGCTGTTCCAGTCCGATGATCGCCGCCATGGCGCCCTCGCCGGCCGGCACCGCCGCCTGCATGGCGTTGCCGCGGATGCGCAGCAGCCGGGCAGCATCGGCGACCGAAACGAAACCGGCCGCGGCAAGGGCGGAATATTCGCCGAGCGAATGACCGGCAACGTAGGCAACCTTGTCCTTCAGCGAAAAGCCGCGCGCTTCCAGCGAGCGGATTCCCGCCAGCGAGACCGCCATCAGCGCCGGCTGGGCATTGGCAGTCAGGGTCAGCGCCTCTTCCGGGCCTTCCCAGATCAGTTTCGACAGCTTTTCGCCCAGCGCATCATCGACTTCCTCGAACACCCTGCGTGCCTCGGGGAAGGCGTCGGCGAGGTCCTTGCCCATGCCGACAGCCTGGCTGCCCTGTCCCGGAAAGGTGAATGCGACGGCCATTTGGGCGCTCTCCAGCGGCTGATTTTTACTGCCTGTGACGCAAGGCGGACCGCCAAGTCAAGCCCGGAGGGGGCATTTCGGCTCTCGCTTGAACCGGAGCTGACCTCGAGTCCCTGTTCCCAAAGGCTTTTTGCCGATCACACCTGATGAAAACCGCTCACGAATCGTTTGCTGGCTCTTCTTATTTTCGCCACAGGCGCTAGCTTTTGCATGACAGTTCTATGACAGAACGGTGGCGCGAGTGGAAATACGCGTTGCTTGGGCCGGGGGAAGAGACGTGGCTAGGATCAGGAAGGGCGCGGCCGTACCCGCGCCACAGTTCTTGGAAGACGATCCGTCCACCGGCTACCTGCCGGGGCGCAGATGGCCGGTCATCCGCTACGGTCTGGTCACGCTGCTTGCCTCCGCCATCCTGGTGTTCGCCATCGAATGGATCGTGCGCGGCGACTTCTTCGGCACGGTCGACTTCTTCCTGCAGCCATTCAAGCCGGGCTGGACCACCATCATTGTCTTTGCATTGGTGCTGATGGGACTGGACGCCGTGCTTGGCCGCAGTCACCAGAGCCTGATGATCGTGGCGCCGCTGACGCTGGCGCTGGCCTTTGTCGGGCATCAGAAGTCGCATTATCTCGGCGATCCGCTCTACCCAACCGATTTTCTTTATTCGCGCCAGATCATGGCACTGATGCCGCTCCTGGTGCGCGAACGGCCTTGGACGGCGCTCGCCATGGCGGTCGGCATCGTCGCCGGCCTGTCGCTGCTGATCTATGGCTGGCGGTTGTGGCGCCGCAAGGTTCCGATCCTCAGCCGCAAAGGGCGGCTGGCGCGGCTGACGCTGGCAGTGCCGCTGCTCGCCTTCTTCGTCTCAATCATGGACTACGCCACCTTCTCGTGGACCCGCGACCGGCTGCAGATCATCCCGATCATGTGGGACCAGAAGGAGAACTACGCCTCCAACGGGTTTGCGCTGGCCTTCGCGCTCAACGTGCCGATGGCGCATGTCTCGGCGCCGGCGGGCTATTCCGACAAGGCGATCGACGCGATCGACAGGCCTGCTGTGGCGGCCTCGGTACCGGATGAGAAACCCGACATCATCGTGGTGATGAGCGAATCTTTCTGGGATCCGACCAAGCTGCCCGGCGTCACAATCACGCCTGACCCGATCCCCAATGTGCGGGCGCTGCGTTCCGGCTATATGTTTTCGCCGGAATTCGGCGGCATGACCGCCAACATCGAATTCGAGGCGCTGACCGGCTTTTCCAATGCCTTCCTGCCGGCGGGCTCGATCCCCTACCAGCAATATGTGCGCACACCGACGCCGTCGCTGGCGACCTTCCTGAAAAGCGAGGGATACCGGGCGCGCGCCATCCATCCGGGCACCAACTGGTTCTGGAACAGGGGCGCCGTCTATGCCGATTTCGGCTTCAACGATTTCCGCTCGGAAGAGACGCTGCCGCCACTGGAAAAGCGCGGGCCGCTGGCTTCCGATGCGTCGATGACCGACGAGATCATCGCAGAGGCCGACGCCAGCGAGCGGCCGGTGTTCTTCTTCGCCGTCAGCCTGCAGAACCACGGTCCCTACGAGCCGTACCGCTATTACAATCCGACCCACAAGGTCGCGGCACCGATCAGCACATGGGCGCGGGAATCGCTGCTCAGCTACGCCGAAGGCTCCGCCGATGCCGACCGTGGCCTCGAACGATTGATCGAATGGGCGAAGAAGCGCGAGCGGCCGACGGTCATCGCCTTCTTCGGCGACCATCTGCCGCCGCTCGGCCCCGTCTATGTCGAAACCGGTTACCTGAAGGACAATGTCGCGCCGCGCAAGGAACCGACGCCGGAGGCGGCACTGGAGCATCATCAGACGCCGCTGGTCATCTGGTCTAACCGCACCGGTCCGGCGCAGGATATGGGCGCGGTGAGCCCGGCCTTCCTGCCCTACCACATCCTGACAACGGCCGGGATCACGCACCCCTACTACACCGGCTTCCTGGGCGCGCTGCGCGAACGCTATCGCGTCGTCGACCGCAATCTGCTTTTGACACCGTCAGGTGAGGCCACGCCGGACTGGGCGCGGCAGAAGGACGTTGATCCGGCGATCAACGACTTCCGCCTGCTGCAATACGACATGATGTTCGGCAAGCGTAAGGCGGCTCCGGACTTCTTCCCCGAAACGATCAACGGTGGTACCCCGCATACGAGTTGATGCCTGGTATTTTTCCAACCCTGCGACGCCAGGACGCTGTCCGGAGCATGCGTTACCCTTGCCTTCCAGCCAATTTGCTTTATAGACGCCCGCAATCTGCCGGTCCTTGCTGGGGGCTGAACGGAGGGCCGGAGGTTTTACCCAAAACCTTCGTGTGAAGCCAGAAGCGCTTCCGCCTCCCGTGTCTCCGCTCTCGACCGTCTCGAAATGCTCCTTTCTTCCCCGCCCCCTCGGGATCAGCGGGTCAGAGAAGTTGCAGAGGCTTTTGCCGCGAGGATCCGGGAGAGAAACGAAGAAAGGCACTGAACCACTATGGCTCTATACGAACATGTGTTCCTTGCCCGGCAGGACCTCTCGCAGCAGCAGGTCGATGCGCTTGTCGAACAGTACAAGGGCGTCATCTCCGCAAATGGCGGGTCCGTCGGCCGGGTCGAGAACTGGGGACTGAAGTCCCTCACCTACCGGGTCAACAAGAACCGGAAGGCTTACTACACGCTTATGGACCTCAACTGCCCGCCGGCAGCGCTCAACGAGATGGAGCGCCAGATGGGCCTGTCCGAGGACGTGCTGCGTTTCCTGACCGTCAAGGTCGAGGCGCATGAGGAAGGCCCGTCGGCCATGATGCAGAAGCGCGAAGAGCGCTCGGAACGCGGCGGCTTCGGCGACCGCGACCGTGGCGATCGTGGTCCGCGCTCGTTCGGCGACCGTGATCGCGGCGACCGTGGCGATCGTCCGCCGCGCTCATTTGGCGATGCCGGTGGCGATCGTGGTCCGCGCCGTCCGCGCGAAGGCGTTGAAGGAGGTGCAGAATAATGGTCGACATCAATCAGATCCCGACCCGGCGCCCGTTCCATCGCCGCCGCAAGACCTGCCCGTTCTCCGGCGCCAATGCGCCCAAGATCGACTACAAGGACGTGCGTCTTCTGCAGCGCTACATTTCCGAGCGCGGCAAAATCGTGCCGTCGCGCATCACCGCCGTCAGCCAGAAGAAGCAGCGCGAACTCGCCAAGGCGATCAAGCGCGCCCGCTTCCTCGGCCTGCTGCCCTACGTGGTTCGCTAAGATCTCCGAAGCAGGCGGTTCGCCGCCTGCTTCCTTCTCCCACGGCGACGGGCGCCGCAGGGGTAATTTGATGATGCATGTCGTTGTCCCAAAACCGGGCCCACTCTTGGCGACGTGCATTGAAATCCCGAGTTGAGGTGAAAAGCCTCTAACTGCCGCGACAGGCAGGACAGCGACACCGGCGCCAAGGCGCTCAGAGCTTCCTGACCTGTTCCATTCAATTCGGCGCCGATCCCGCGGTCGGTGCCCAGACGAAGGAATAAGACCATGCAAGTGATTCTTCTCGAACGCGTTTCCCGCCTCGGCCAGATGGGCGATACCGTCAAGGTCAAGGACGGCTTTGCCCGCAACTTCCTCTTGCCGCAGGGCAAGGCGCTGCGCGCCAACGAAGCCAACAAGAGGAAGTTCGAAGGGCAGCGCGCGCAGCTCGAAGCGCGCAACCTCGAGCGCAAGTCGGAAGCCAGCCAGGTTGCCGAAAAGCTCGACGGCAAGAGCTTCATCGCCGTGCGTTCGGCCGGCGAGACAGGCCAGCTCTACGGTTCGGTGTCGACCCGCGACATCGCCGACCTGCTGACCGCCGAAGGGTTCTCGGTCAACCGCAACCAGATCCAGCTCAACCAGCCGATCAAGACTATCGGCGTCACCAATGTGGCGATTGCGCTGCATCCGGAAGTCGAGGTCACCATCAGCCTCAACATCGCCCGCACGGCCGACGAAGCCGAGCGCCAGGCCAAGGGCGAGACGCTGACCACCGCCGAAGCCATCTATGGCGATGACATCAACGACAACGCACGGCCGGAGAACTTCTTCGACCCGAACACCGAGTTCGAAGGCGGCGAAGAAGACAACGCCTGATCCCGCACGGGGCCTGATCGGGAAGCGAGGGGAGCAGCGCTCCAATCACTTCCTCGTCATCCAGCCTTTCTGGACCAATGCCCGGGCCTCTCGCCCGGGCATTTTTGTGCCAAATGGAACTTTTCGAACCCCTATATATTGTTGCAGAATTGGTCCGCCAGTCTGACCGTGAGGGGACATTTGGTGATGAATATTCTGTTGAAGCGCGTTCTCGACCGCCTGGTGCGTACGGGCAATCTGAAAGTCACCGGGCCGAAGGGCTCGACAGTGGTTTTCGGCGACGGCAGCGGCGAGCCGGTGCATATGCACATCAAGACCGCGCATGCCGAGCGCGCCATTACCTTCGATCCGATGCTGGCCGTGCCGGAAGCCTATATGGACGGCGAACTCGACATCATCGAGGGCGGCGTACTGGGTATGATGCGCATCGCCTTCCAGAACATGGGCAGCGGCGGTATCGACGCCACCTGGTCGAAGGCCATCGAGGGTCTGCGCCACGCCTTTCGCCGCCTGCAGCAGATCAACACCGCATCACGGGCGCGCCGCAACGTGCAGCGCCACTATGATTTGTCGGGTGACCTCTACCGGCTCTTCCTAGACGACGACATGCAGTATTCCTGCGCCTATTTCGAACAGCCGGACATGACGCTCGACGAGGCGCAGATGGCCAAGAAACGCCATATCGCCGCCAAGCTCAGGCTAAAGGCCGGCCAGACCGTGCTCGATATCGGCTCCGGCTGGGGTGGGCTCGGCCTCTATCTCGCCAAGGCTTTCGATGTCGACGTGCAAGGCGTGACGCTGTCGACCGAGCAGCACGGCGTCGCCACCGACCGGGCGCATGCGCAAGGCTTGCAGGACCGCGTGCATTTCGACCTCAAGGACTACCGCGAACTCAACGAACGCTTCGACCGCATCGTCTCGGTCGGCATGTTCGAGCATGTCGGCGTCAACCACTTCCGCACTTTCTTCGACAAGTCGGCGACGCTGTTGAAGCCGGACGGCGTCATGCTCTTGCACACGATCGGCCGCTCCGGCGTGCCGTGGGCGACCAGCGCCTTCATCCGCAAGTACATTTTTCCGGGCGGCTACATTCCTTCGCTGTCGGAGGTGATGCCGGCGATCGAGAAGTCGGGCCTTGTAGTCACCGACATCGAGATTCTGCGGCTGCACTATGCCGATACGCTGAAGCATTGGGGCCAGCGCTTTGCCGCCAACCGGGACAAGGCCAAGGCCATCTATGACGAGCGCTTCTGCAGGATGTGGGAGTTCTATCTGGCGGCTTCGGAAGCCGCCTTCCGCTGGCAGGATCTGGTGATCTTCCAGATCCAGATCGCCAAGAAGAACGACACGCTGCCGATGACGCGCGACTACATGGCCAAATGTGAAAAGGCGCTCGAAATGCGCGAAATGGGGCATCGTCAGGAGGCGGCGGCCGCCGAGCCTGCTGTCGCCAGGTCTGTGCCTGCCAGGTCCGTTGCTGTCAGGTCCGTTGCGGCCAAGCCAGCGCGCCGTCGCAAGGTGGCGGATCGCGAATAACGCCTCGATTGCGATTGCCGCTTGCCATTGACGGCTCTGACACTGAAAAAGGTCTCGTTCTCGCGAGACCTTTTTTAATGACCTGCCTGCCCACCATCGCCACCACCCTTGTCGAGTTCGCCCGCGCCTCGGTGCTCGCGCCACGCGGAGCCTGAGCGTGGAACTCCCCGCCTCGCTGCGACAAGGCGTCGAGCGCCTGCTCGAAACGATACCGCTGGCGGTGCTGCGCCAGGCGGCGAAGACGCTGTCTGACCGCTACCGCGCCGAATTGCGCGACGGCCGCCTGCACATGGCCGAAGAGATGGCGGTAAAAGCCTATCTGGCGACGCGGCTGCCGGCGACCTACGCGGCGGTACGGGCCGGTCTCGACGAACTCGCCTATGCGCGGCCCGATTTCCAGCCAACGAGCTTGCTCGATGTCGGCGCCGGTCCTGGCACGGTGCTTTGGGCCACTACAGACCTGTGGCCCGACCTCGAAGAGGCGGTTCTGGTTGAAGCAAGCGCCGCGGTGCGCAAGGTTGGCCAGTCGCTCGCCCTTGATACCATCGCCACCAGGATGGACTGGCGCGCCGGCGACGTGACCATCGACCTTGCCGATCTCAAGCCTGCCGATCTGGTCACCTGCGCCTATGTGCTGGACGAGATCGCGCCGGCATCGCTGCCGAAGCTTGTCGGCCGGCTCTGGCAGTTGACCGGCGACACACTGCTGATCGTCGAGCCCGGCACACCGGCCGGCTGGCAGCGCATCCTGGCAGTGCGCAGGCAATTGCTGGAGGCCGGGGCGCACGTGCTGGCGCCTTGTCCGCATGAGGCGCCCTGCCCGCTTGAGCCGCCCGACTGGTGCCATTTTTCGCGCCGCGTCGCCCGCTCGCGCCGGCACCGCCTGGCCAAGGACGCCGACGTGCCGTGGGAGGACGAGAAATTCATCTACGTCGCGGCGTCGCGGCAAGCCGCGCCTGTACGTCAGCCGCGCGTGATTGCGCCGCCGAAATCGGGCTCCGGCAAGGTGCTGCTCAAACTGTGCCAGCCGGATGGCGGCGCCGGCGAGACACTTTTCACCAAGCGCGAGGGCGAGCTGTTCAAGGCAGCGCGGCGGCTGGACTGGGGCGATACATTGGACGGAAGAAGCGGGTAATCACCGAGATTGTTCTTGCTCTGTTCCAACGACTCGGATAGAAGTCAGCGCCTTTCTGAGTCAACCGGAATCGGGGCGCGGAAACACTCTTCTGTGGACGGTTTGCCGCCCCTGTGAACAACGGGGCATCGAGGTTGATTGGTCGTGCGGTGATGCAGAAAGGTCAGCACCGATTTATCTCGTTCTGATATCGAGAAGCCGGGATCAAAATCGGGGACATCATGGCAGAGGCAGCGCGAAAATTCGGCGTGGCGGAGCAGCAACCGCTTTATCGTGAAGCGCCGAACAACATCGAGGCCGAGCAGGCGCTGCTCGGCGCCATCCTCGTCAACAACGATGCCTTCTACCGCGTCTCCGACTTCCTCAAGGCCGGCCATTTCTACGAGCCGCTGCACCGGAAAATCTTCGAGGTCGCGGCCGAGCTAATCCGCATGGGCAAGGTGGCGACGCCGATCACGCTGAAAACCTTCCTGCCGGCCGACGAGAAGGTCGGCGACATGACGGTGGCGCAATATGTGGTTCGTCTGGCGGTCGAAGCCGTCACCGTCGTCAATGCCACCGATTATGGCCGCGCCATCTACGATCTGGCCACGCGCCGGGCACTGATTACCGTCGGCGAGGACATGGTCAACATCGCCTATGACGCGCCGGTCGACATGGCGCCGTCCGAACAGATCGAGGATGCCGAGCGGCGGCTGTTCGAACTGGCCGAAACCGGCCGCTATGATGGCGGCTTCGAGAGCTTCACCGACGCGGTCAAGACCGCCGTCGACATGGCCAACGCCGCCTATATGCGCGACGGCCATTTGTCGGGCCTCGCCACCGGCATGCGCGATCTCGACCGCCGCATGGGTGGCCTGCAGGCGTCGGATCTGATCATCATTGCCGGCCGTCCGGGCATGGGCAAGACGTCGCTCGCCACCAACATCGCCTTCAACATTGCCGAGATGTATGAGCCGGCGCAGCAGGCCGACGGCTCGTTCAAGGCAGCCAATGGCGGCGTCGTCGGCTTCTTCTCGCTGGAAATGTCGTCCGAGCAGCTCGCCACCCGCATCATTTCCGAACAGACGGAAATTTCGTCGTCAAAAATCCGCCGCGGCGAGATTTCGGAGATGGATTTCGAAAAGCTGGTCGCCTGCTCGCAGACCATGCAGAAGATCCCGCTGTTCATCGACCAGACCGGCGGTATCTCGATCGCGCAGCTGTCGGCGCGGGCGCGGCGGCTGAAGCGTCAGCGCGGCCTCGACCTCATCGTCATCGACTATATCCAGCTGATGCAGGGGTCGAGCGCGAAATCGTCACAGAACCGGGTGCAGGAAATCACCGAGATCACCACCGGCCTCAAGGCGCTGGCCAAGGAACTCTCCGTTCCGATCATCGCGCTGTCGCAGCTGTCGCGTCAGGTCGAAAGCCGCGAAGACAAACGCCCGCAGCTGTCCGATCTTCGCGAATCCGGCTCGATCGAGCAGGACGCCGACGTGGTGATGTTCGTCTACCGCGAGGAATATTATCTGAAGAACCGCGAACCGAAGCCCGGCACCGACGAATACATCAAGTGGGAACACGAGATGAACGAGATGCGCGGCAAGGCCGAAGTCATCGTCGCCAAGCAGCGCCACGGCCCGACAGGTTCGGTGAGCCTCGCCTTCCATGGCGAGTTCACACGGTTTTCCGACCTCGCCGAAGAGCATCATATTGCGGAGAGGTTCGAGTAGCTTTTTGGCCTACCGCAGCGCTCCGTCACACCCCCCTCTGGCCTGCCGGCCATCTCCCCCGCAAGGGGGGAGATCAGCAGCTTTGCGAATGGCGCTCATCTTGCGACGTTGGGGATTGGCGAAAGCAGCGACGATAGCCAATCTCCCCCCTTGCGGGGGAGATGTCCGGCAGGACAGAGGGGGGTGTGCAAGATCACCCTCCTTCGGTCATTTGCAGGCAGCATCACTCCATGGCTAAATCGCGCGTCCAGTTCATCTGCCAGAATTGCGGGTCGGTGCATCAGCGCTGGGCCGGCAAATGCGATGCCTGCGGCGAGTGGAACACACTCGTCGAGGAAGGCACGTCCGGCGGCATCGGCTCGGGACCGGCCAACACGCGCAATGCGCGCAAGGGCCGCGCCGTGGTGCTGACCAGCCTGTCCGGTGACATCGAGGATGCGCCGCGGATCATCTCCGGCATTGGCGAACTCGACCGCGCCACCGGCGGCGGTTTCGTGCGCGGCTCGGCGCTGCTGGTCGGCGGCGATCCCGGCATCGGCAAGTCGACGCTGCTTACCCAGGCCGCAGCAGCATTGGCGTCAAAAGGCCACCGCATCGTCTATGTCTCGGGCGAAGAGGCTGTCGCGCAGATCCGGCTGCGGGCGCAGCGGCTTGGCGTCGCCGACACGCCGGTCGAACTTGCCGCGGAGACCAATGTCGAGGATATCCTGGCAACAATAGCCGACGGCAGAAGGCCGGACCTCGTCATCCTCGATTCCATCCAGACGCTGTGGACCGACATGGCCGACTCGGCGCCCGGCACCGTCACCCAGGTGCGCGCCTCGGCGCAAGCGATGATCCGCTACGCCAAATCCACCGGTGCTGCCATCGTGCTGGTCGGCCATGTCACCAAGGAAGGCCAGATCGCCGGTCCGCGCGTCGTCGAGCACATGGTCGACGCCGTTCTCTATTTCGAAGGCGAAGGCGGCCATCACTACCGCATCCTGCGCACGGTGAAGAACCGTTTTGGGCCGACCGACGAGATCGGCGTCTTCGAGATGTCGGACAAGGGCTTGCGCGAGGTCGCCAATCCGTCGGAGCTGTTCCTCGGCGAACGCCACGCAAAATCGCCGGGTGCCGCGGTATTTGCCGGCATGGAAGGGACACGTCCGGTGCTGGTCGAGATCCAGGCACTGGTGGCGCCGTCCACATTGGGCACGCCGCGCCGTGCCGTCGTCGGCTGGGACGGCGCACGGCTGTCGATGATCCTTGCCGTACTCGAAGCCCATTGCGGCGTGCGCTTCGGCACCCACGATGTCTACCTCAACGTCGCCGGCGGCTACCGGATTTCCGAGCCGGCGGCCGATCTGGCGGTTGCCGCTGCACTGGTTTCGTCGCTCACCGGTCTTGCCCTTCCCGCCGATTGCGTCTATTTCGGCGAAATCAGCCTGTCGGGCGCAGTGAGGCCGGTTGCGCATGCGCAGCAGCGCCTTAAAGAGGCCGAAAAGCTGGGTTTTGGAAGTGCGGTTCTGCCCTTGGGCAGCGAGGAGGTTGTCGGGGGGATCGGGGCCGGCGCTTTCCAGCCGACCGAACTTGCCGATCTCGTCGCACGCATAGCCGGCTCACGGCGCAGCCGTGTCGACGTGGAAGATTGACGCGGCTCGCCCGAGCCGTGAAAAGACAATCTGAGTGGGGCGAAAGACATGCCGATTACGCTGCTGGACGGAATTCTCGTCGGCTTCACCCTGGTCTCGGCGATGCTCGCCATGGTTCGCGGCCTGTCACGCGAAATCCTGTCCGTCGTGTCCTGGGCGGCTGCCGCCGCGGCGGCATTCTTCTTCTACAAGCCGGTGCTGCCTTACGTTCAGCCCTATGTCGAAAGCGACAAGATCGCCATGGCGGCATCCGCCGGCATCGTCTTCCTCATCGCGCTGATCGTCGTTTCCGTCATCACCATGAAGCTTGCCGACTGGATCATCGATTCCAGGATCGGCGCGCTCGACCGTACGCTGGGCTTCCTCTATGGCGCCGCGCGGGGCGTCCTCGTAGTCGCCGTGGCGCTACTGTTCTTCAACTGGCTGGCCGGCGCCAAGGCCCCTGCCTGGATCGCCAACGCCAAGTCGAAGCCGCTGCTCGAGACCATCGGCGCCAAGCTGGAAAGCCTGCTGCCCGAAGATCCGGAAAACGCCATCCTGAAGAAGCTCAATCCGAATCAGCCGGCAGCCGAGACGCCTCCGGCGGCCGATGCACCGGCGGCGGATGCTCCGGCAACCGGTGACGATACGCCGGCGCCCGACGACGAGACCGACGCTCCGGCCGATAACGCACCCGCGCCCGCTGCTCCGGCTCCGGCCGCGCCGGCAAACTGATACGGACGGATGGTGCCGGACAGGCGCCATCCCGGCAGTTCCGGCCTGACTACGTTGCTTTCGCGGCGCTATCGCACTATATGGCCATTTTAGCGGAGCTTGAGCCCCATGGCAGTTTCGAAGGCAGACGCGGACGACGTGCTTTCCGCCGAAGCAGACGATCATTTCCACGACGAATGCGGGGTGTTCGGCATTTTCGGCCGGCAGGACGCTGCGGCCATCGTAACGCTAGGCCTGCATGCGCTGCAGCATCGCGGCCAGGAAGCGGCCGGCATCGTCTCCTATGACGGCACGCAGTTCCATGTCGAACGCCATGTCGGCCTGATCGGCGACACCTTCACCAAGCAGCACGTCATCGACAGCCTGCAAGGCAACCGTGCCATCGGCCACACGCGCTATGCCACGACCGGCGGCGCCGGCATGCGCAACATCCAGCCCTTCTTCGCCGAACTCGCCGATGGCGGCTTTGCCGTCGCCCATAACGGCAATCTCACCAACGCCATGACCGTGCAGCGCGCGCTGCAGAAGCAGGGCGCGATCTTCTCGTCGACCTCCGACACCGAGACGCTGCTGCATCTCGTTGCCACCAGTAAGGAACGCGATTTGAATTCGCGCTTCATCGACGCCGTGCGTCAGGTCGAAGGCGCTTTCTCGCTGGTCGCGATGACCTCCAAGAAGATGATCGGCTGCCGCGATCCGCTCGGCATCCGCCCGCTGGTGCTCGGCGACCTGGACGGCGCCTGGATCCTGGCCTCCGAAACCTGCGCGCTCGACATTATCGGCGCCCGCTTCGTGCGCGACCTGAAGCCCGGCGAAATGGTCGTGGTGACCTCGAAGGGCATCGAGAGCCTGTTCCCCTTCGAGCCGCAGAAGACCCGCTTCTGCATCTTCGAATATGTCTATTTCGCCCGCCCGGACTCCTCGGTCGAAGGCCGCAATGTCTACGAAGTGCGCAAGCGTATCGGCGCCGAATTGGCGCAGGAAAGCCCGGTCGAGGCCGATATCGTCGTGCCGGTGCCGGATTCCGGCACGCCGGCGGCAATCGGCTTCTCCCAGGCGGCAGGCATCCCCTTCGAACTCGGTATCATCCGCAACCACTATGTCGGCCGAACCTTCATCCAGCCCGGCGATTCGATCCGCCATATGGGCGTCAAGCTCAAGCACAACGCCAACCGCCGGATGATCGAGGGCAAGCGCGTGGTGTTGGTCGACGATTCGATCGTGCGCGGCACCACCAGCCAGAAAATCGTGCAGATGGTGCGCGACGCCGGCGCCAAGGAAGTGCATATGCGCATCGCCTCGCCGCCGACCAGCGCGTCGTGCTTCTACGGCGTCGACACGCCGGAGAAGTCGAAGCTTTTGGCATCGCGCATGTCGATCGAGGAAATGGCCGAGTTCATCCGTGTCGATTCGCTCGGCTTCCTCACCATTGACGGGCTCTACCGCGCCGTCGGCGAAGCCAGCCGCGACAATGAGCAGCCGCAATTCTGCGACGCCTGTTTCACCGGCCAGTACCCGACCCGCCTGCTCGACTTCGAAGGTCACGACAATGTGCGCACGCTGTCGCTGCTGGCGAACAACGGGGCGTAAAGCCCAACTGCTATCCTTGAAAGCGCTCGCATGACCCTCGACCTCTCCGGCCGCGTCGCGGTCGTTACCGGCGCCTCGCGCGGCATCGGCTACTTCATCGCCAAGGAACTTGCCGCCGCTGGGGCCCATGTCATTGCGGTAGCCCGGACCGTCGGCGGGCTGGAAGAACTCGACGACCAGATCAAGGCCGAGCGCGCGAAAACCGGCAAGGGCGAAGCGACGTTGGTGCCTCTCGACCTCTCAGACATGGCCGGCATCGACCGGCTGGGCGGCGCCATTCACGAGCGCTGGGGCAAGCTCGACATTCTGGTGGCCAATGCCGGTGTGCTCGGCGTCATCTCGCCGATCGGCCATGTCGAGGCCAAAACCTTCGAGAAGGTTATGACCATCAATGTCACCTCGACCTGGCGGCTGATCCGCTCGGTCGACCCGCTGCTCAGGCTGTCCGACGCCGGCCGCGCCATACTCATGTCGTCCGGGGCCGCGCATTCGGCGCGCGCCTTCTGGGCGCCCTATGCGGCCTCGAAGGCGGCTGTGGAAGCCATGACGCGTTCCTGGGCGCATGAGACGCAGAGCCTGGCGCTCCGCATCAATGCGGTCGACCCCGGCGCCACCCGCACCGCCATGCGTGCGCAGGCCGCGCCCGGCGAGGATCCGGAAACGCTGCCGCACCCGTCAGAGGTGGCAAAACGCATCGTGCCGCTGGCGAGCCCCGAGATGAAAGAGACGGGGCTGATCTTCCAGGTCAAGAACAACCGCTTCGTCGCCTACCGGCAGCCGGAATAAACCGGGTTGTAGCGGGATTAAACAGGCCTCCAGTTACGTTTCTTCGAATGTAGGACATTCGAAACCGGAGGACCGACATGCGTAGACTTCTTCTCGTTGCCGCCGCCGCGATTGCCGCCACAGCCGGCGTGGCGCTGGCGCAAGACGCCAAGATGAGTTTCTTCGTCACCAGCGTCGGTTCCGGCAAGGGCGCCGATCTCGGCGGTCTCAAGGGTGCCGACGCGCATTGCGCCTCGCTGGCGGAAGCGGCTGGGGTTACCGGCAAGGAATGGCACGCCTATCTCTCGAGCGCCAATGTCGATGCGCGCGACCGTATCGGCAAGGGTCCCTGGGTCAACGCCAAGGGCGAGAAGATTGCCGATGACGTCGCCTCGCTGCACAGCGACGCCAACGCCATCACCAAGCAGACGGCGCTCAACGAAAAGGGCGAGGTGGTCAACGGCCGCGGCGACAAGCCGAACCGGCACGACATATTGACCGGCTCGAAGCCCGACGGCACCAAGATCGCCGACCAGACCTGCGGCGACTGGACCTTGAGCGGGGCGGAGGGCGCGGCGATGATGGGCCACCACGACCGCACCGGCCTTGACGAGTCGGCGGCGGCGAAATCCTGGAACTCCTCGCATGCCTCGCGCGGCGGCTGCAGCCAGGAGGCGCTGAAAGGCACCGGCGGCGACGGCCTGTTCTACTGCTTTGCCGCGAACTAAGCGGGCTCGGGAGCGGTTCGTTCACGGGTCTGTGATGGTCCGGCGAGCCGCTCCCCCATCGCCCTGCTTTCGCCATCAGCCGGGAGTTGCTAGGGTCAACCGACTCCGACACCCAGCAAAGCGAGGAATTCCCATGGCTGCTCCCAGCGTAGCATTGGTCTGGTACCTGGTGATCGCCGGCCCGCAAGGCGGCATGGTGGTGCTGCCCAGCACCTTCGACACCCGCGAACAGTGCACCAACGCCATCACCGAATATCAGAAGCAGCCGACGCCGGCCGGCTGGGCGGTCAACTGCGTGCCGAGCGCCTCGCCCTTCACCGATGAGGGTGATGCGGAAGAGCCGGCGGCGCAGTAGCGCAATCTCCCCCCTCGAGGGGAGATGGCCGGCAGGCCAGAGGGGGTCGCCTCGCGTAGAGTGCCAACCTCCTTCCGCACAAAGGGCGTCGCGTCCAGTCGGCCCGACCCCCTCTGTCGCCTTCGGCGACATCTCCCCCTCAAGGGGGGAGATCAGGCGCGCGCACTCACCGTCAGCTCCGGCTTGCTGTTGATGGTCTGGAACACCACGCAATAGCGTTCGGTCAGCTTGATGAGCGAATCGATGCGCGCCTGCGGCTCATCCGTGTCGAGGTTGAAATTCAGCCGGATGGCGCGAAAGCCCACGGGGGCGTCCTTGGCCACGCCCAGCGTGCCGCGAAAGTCGAGATCGCCTTCGGCCTCGACGGTGGCTGCGCCGAGTTTGAACTCTAGTGCGGTGGCCACCGCCTTCAGCGTCACCCCGGCGCACGCCACCAGCGCCTCGAGCAGCATGTCGCCCGAACACAATTCGAGCCCGGAACCGCCGGTCGCCGGATGCAGGCCGGCGACCGCCAGCGCCCTGCCCGTCTCGACCTTGCAGGCAATCGACTGGTCGTCGATGGAGCCTTTGGCGCGAAGCGTGATCAGCGCTCGCGAGGAATCGTCGCGATAAGCCTCCTTGATCGGTGCCTGCATGGCCTTGAGTGCGGTGGCGTCCATGTTGCATTCCTTTTCGAGTCCGTCGCGCTTTGATAGCACTGATATGCTGGCGAGACAGCGCCCCCCTCTGCCTGCCGGCCACCTCCCCACAGGGGGGAGATCTGCAGCTTCGCCGATGGCGCTTTCTACGCCGGCGATTAGCGAAGGCGGTCGCGACATCCAATCTCCATCCCTGTGGGGGATGTCCGGCAGGACAGAGGGGGCGTGAAGGAACGCTAGCTCGCGAAGAGTTACTTTGACTTCGACCGCCCGAGCCATACCTAAGCAGAGTCATTCCCGCGGAGGCATCATGCCGTTCAAGCTGAAACTGATCTCGCTTACCCTGTTGGTGCTTGCAGCCTTCGCGCAGCCAGTCGTCGCCGAAACGCCCGAGCGCCCCGCACCGGCAGGCGGCGTGCTGTCGCTGCTGCCGGCACCGCAGACGACCAGCCATTCAATCACCATTGCCGGGCGCAAGCTGGACTATCAGGCTAAGGCCGGCACGCTGTCACTGCTATCCGGCAAGGGCGAGGTCACCGCGGAAATCTTCTATGTCGCCTATACGCTGCCGCCACTGGCGGGCGCGGAGAAGGCTCGCCCCATCACCTTCGTCTTCAATGGCGGCCCGGGCGCGGCATCCGCCTATCTGCATCTCGGCGCACTCGGCCCGCGTGTCGTCGCGACCGGCGCCGATGGCCAATTCCTGCCGCCGCCGCAAAAGCTGATCGACAATCCCGACAGCTGGCTCGACATGACCGACCTCGTCTTCGTCGATCCGGTCGGCACCGGCTACAGCCGCGAGGCCCCCGGCCAGGACACAAAAGATTTTTGGGGCGTCAGCCAGGACGCCAGTTCGATCGGCGCTTTCATCCGGCTCTATCTCGCCCAGAACGGCCGCACCGGATCGCCGCTCTTCCTTGCCGGCGAAAGCTATGGCGGGTTCCGCGCGGCACTTCTCGCCAGGACCCTGCAGGAAGATGTCGGCCTGAGCCCCAACGGCATCGTGCTGATCTCGCCTGCACTGGAGTTCACGCTGGTGTTGCCCGACGAATTCCAGCCGCTGCATTGGGCGCTGGAACTGCCCTCGATGGCGGCGGTGCGCCTGCGCAGCGAAGGCCTCAGCGGCGAAGCACTGCGCGAAAAGGTCGCCGAGGTCGAAAAGTATGCGCTGGGCGACTACCTCACGGCTCTGACCGGCGGGCTGGAACAGGGCGGGCGGCTGGCCAGCCAGCGCGTGGCCGAGATCACCGGCCTGCCGCTCGACCTCGTGCAGCGCAATTCCGCCCGCATCCCGACCGGCCTGTTCGCGCGCGAATTCCAGCGCGCCAGTGGCAAAGTGCTCAGCCCGTATGACGGCACCATCGCCACCAGCGACATGGCCCCGGAGAGCGCCCGCAGCGCCGGCCCGGATCCGGTGCTCGACCGCAGCGTGCCGGCGCTGACCTCGGCCTTTGTCGGTTATGCGCGCGACGAGCTGAATTTTCGCACCGATGTCAGCTACAGGTTGCTCAATGGCGATGTGACCCACGCCTGGGACTATGGCGGCTCGCGGCAAGGCTATGCCGGGGTGATGGACGATCTGCAGCGGGCGCGCTCGCTCAACCCGGCGCTCGGCGTGGTGATCGTCAACGGCGACACCGATCTGGTCACTCCCTATCTGGCCTCACGCTATCTGGTGAGCCAAATCCCGACGCTCGGCGGGGCAAAACCTATCCGTCTCGACGTCATCGAGGGCGGCCACATGATGTATCTCAGGCCGGGCGGCCGGCGCGCCCTGAAGGAGGCCGCTTCGGAGCTCTACCAGGCAACACAGTGAACGGCGTGCCCACGCTGTCGGCCAGGCTGCGCCAACGCAAGCTTGCCACTGGCGTAGCGCCCCGCAGGCTTTCGCCCGTATAGCCTGCAATGGGAGCCTGTTGGGGCAGGCTTCTTCTTCGTCCTCTTGACAGCGCCGGACACGCCGCATGGCCGATATTGCCATTCTGGAAACCCGCGAAAGGGTGCTTGCCGGCATCCTGTTCACCGGCTGCGCCTATTTTCTGTTTTCGACGCAGGACGCCGCGATCAAGCTTCTGGTCGTCGGCATCAGCGTCTGGCAGATCATGTTCTTCCGCTCGATCGCTGTGCTTGTCGGCTGTGCTGCAATCGGCGGACCGCCCATCTTTGCCGACACAATGCGCTCGCCCATCGTGCGGCCGATGCTGGTGCGCAGCGCCTTCACGCTCGGCGCCTGGCTCTGCTACTACAACGCGGCCCGCTCCCTGCAGCTGGCCGAACTCACCACCATCTATTACGCCGCCCCGATCATCGTCACCGTGCTGTCGGTGGTGATGCTTGGCGAAAAGGTGCCGCTGTTGCGCTGGCTGGCGGTGTTCATCGGCTTCGTCGGCGTCTTCATCGCCTGTGATCCCACTCGTCTCGGCTTGTCCGTGCCGATGCTCTTGGTACTGGCTGCGGCAGTGCTGTGGGGCATTGCCGTGGTGCTGTTGCGCAAGACGGCGCTGGCCGAGCGCACGCTGATCCAGCTTGTGCTCAACAATTTCTACTTCCTGGTGTTTTCCGCGGTGCCGGCGCTGTTGGTCTGGCAGATGCCGGACTGGCGCCAGTTGCTGCTTTTGATCAGCGTCGGCGCGCTCGGCGGCGTGGCGCAATTTATGCTGTTCGAAGGCATGAAGCGGGCGCCGGTGTCGATCGTGGCGCCGTTCGAATACACCTCATTGGTCTGGGCCTTCGGGCTCGGCTTTGCGATCTGGGGCGACGTGCCGCGTCGCGAGGTGTTTCTGGGGGCGGCGTTGATCGTCGGCGCCGGCCTGCTGATCATCGGCAACGAGCATTTCCGCAAGCGGCTATGAGTACCCCCGTACTGACAGCATGGTGGCAGGAGAAGACGGATAGGCTGCTGAGATGACGGAAGCGCTCGACGGCCCAGGCACCACAGATACCGCTGCCGAGCGTACGCTCGGCATTATGCTGGTGGCGGCCTCGGCGGCTTTCTTCGCCCTCACCGGCGTGCTGACCAAATCGATCCACGCCGACCCGCTGACCATCACCTGCTGGCGCGGCTTTGTCGGCGCGATCCTGATCACCTTCTATGTGCTGTGGCGCCGGCGCCGCTCCGGCGGGCCGGAAAGCTTGCGGCTTGGCTGGCGCGGCTGGCTGCTGGCCCTCGAGGGCGCCGCGGCCAGCATCGCCTTCATCTCGGCGTTCAAATTCACCTATGTCGCCAATGTCGCGGTCATCTACGCCACCGCGCCTTTCATCACCGCGCTGCTCGCCTTCGTGCTGGTGCGCGAGCCGTTCCGGGCGCAGACGCTTGCCGCCGCCGCCGTTTCGCTGTGCGGCGTAGCGATCATGGTCGGCTCCGGCTTCGGCAGCGGTCATCTGTTTGGCGATGGGCTCGCGCTGCTGATGACCGCCGGCAGTGCGCTCTACATGATCATGGTGCGCGCCTTCCGCGACACGCCGGTGGTGTGGGCGGGCGCAGTCTCGGCGCTTCTGCTGTTCGTGCTCGGCTGGTTCGTCACCGACCCCCTGGCGATTTCTGCTCGCGACGCCGTGCTGCTCGTCGCCTTCGGAGGATCGTTCGCAGCGGCGTCGATCCTGTGGACGGAAGGCTCGCGGCTGATCCCGGCGCCTGAGTCCGGCCTTCTCGGTGCCGCCGAAGTGCCGTTTGCGATCCTGTTCGCCTTCCTGTTCCTCGGCGAGATCGCGCCGGCCGCCAGCCTGATCGGCGGCGCCATAGTACTCTGCGCGGTTTTCGCCCATGCGGGGCGCGACTGGCTGGCTGCGAGAAAAAGTGCGGCAACCCAATAATTATTTTCCATGTCATGGAACCATCATGCGGATCAGGCAGTTTTATGTGCGACGGGTCACCCCCCAAGTCCCCCCAAACCCCTCGACCCGTCCTCCTCAAAGCCGACCGTAAAGGTCGGCTTTTTCTTTGGACATCAGCCGGCAAAGCCGGGCAAGGCGAGGTTGTCGCTGAGCAGGATGGCAAGATCGCGCGCCGGCCGCTCAGCGCCCTGGCCGAGTTTTATCGCGAATTGCGCTGTCGGCACCGGCGGCAGGGCGAATTCGCGCGGTGCTTCGGCAATGCCTGAATGGGCAAAGCGGGCGGTGCGCAAGGTCAGCGCGATGCCGGCATTGACCGCCGTACGCAAGCCGGCAAGGCTGGCGCTGCCGGCGGCGATGCGGTAGCGGCGGCCGGCAGCATCGAGGGCCGCGAGTGCTGCTTCGCGAAAGCCGCAATAGGGGTCGAGCAGCGCCAGCGGCAATTCCTCTTCCCGCACGGCAAGCCCCTTTTGCGAGCACAGCCACAGCATCGGCTCGCTGAACAGCCCGACTTCGTCATTGGCCGGCGTCTTGCGCATGACAACGGCCAGATCGAGCTGCCCGGCCTGCAGCGCCTCGCCAAGCTCGGCCGAACGGCCGACGCGGAGTTCGGCCCTGACGCGCGGATGGCTGGTCGCGAAGGCACGCAGCAGCTCCGGCAGGCCGCTATCGGCGAAATCCTGTGTCGTGCCGATGGCGACGCGACCAGCGGCACGCGCGCCCTTGAGCGCCAGCCAGGCCTCGCTGTGCACGGCAAGAATGCGGCGGGCATGACCGACAAGATCCTCGCCGGCCGGCGTCAGCCCGCGCCCGCGCCCCTGCGCCACCAGCAGCGGTTCGCCGACGATCTCCTCCAGGCGCTGCATCTGCGCGGTCACCGCCGAGGGCGAGCGGCCGACAACAGACGCAGCCTGAGCCAGCGAGCCGCCATCGACAAAGGCAAGGAAGGTTTTGAGCAGATCGGGATCGAGAGCTTGCATACTTTGATAATACAGAACCTTATGTTCGAGACAATTCGATTTTTTTTGACCCAAAGATGGTGGCATTGTCTCTCCAACGCCGCTCAAACGAAGGAGAGAAAAATGCCCATCATCAACATCAGCGTCACCGGTAAGCCCGACGCCAAGCTGTCCGCCACAATCGCCAAGGAAATCACCGGCCTGACCGCAACCCATCTGCGCAAGGACCCGACGATCACCGCCGTCGCTGTCACCTATATCGACCCGCAGCACTGGTTCGCCGGCGGCAAGTCGCTGGCAGAGCATGGCGCCAATACTTTCTGGCTCGACATCAAGGTGGTCGACGGCACCAACACCAAGCTGGAGCTGGAGGCTTATCTGAAGGCGATCTTCGACACCTTTGGTAAGCTGCTCGGTGGCGTGCATGAGGAGAGCTATGCCTTCGTGCACGAGGTTCCGGCCGCAGCTTATGGGTATGGCGGCAAGAGCCAGGAGTTCCGGTTCATCAGCGGGCGGATCAAGGCGGCTTGAGCCAACGTGAAAGCGCAGCGCCGCCCCTCATCCGCCCTTCGGGGCACCTTCTTCCCGTGAACGGGGAGAAGGAAGAGGCTCTACATTGACCTTGCCCCCCATTGCGTTACCCTCTCCTGCGAAGCGGACGAAGAGCCGCGATACCGGAACGTTGGGAGAGACGCGGCATGATCCTGACACTGGCGCTGCTTGCAGGCCTCGTGCTGGCCTGGCTGCTGATTGGCGCGATCGAGACGTTTCGTCTCGACCTGCGCTTTACCCAGGCGCTACTCTATGTGCCGTTCAAGCTCGCCTACCGGATCGATGACCGGCGCATCCGCATTGCCCGCAACGCGCCGACGCCGGTGATCTATGTGGTCTCGCACCAGTCACGCTTCGAGCCGGCGCTGATGCTGTCGCTGCTGCCCGACGACACGCTGCACATTCTCGACGAGGCCTCGGCGCGCTCGCCCTGGATGGAGCCTTGGCGCGAGCTTGGCCGCACCATCGCCTTCAACGCCGAGCATCTCTTCGTCAGCCGGCGGCTGGTCAGGGTGCTGAAGGGTAAAGGCCGGCTTGCCGTCTATCTGCCCGATGACGTCGAGCCCGATGTGAAGACGTTTCGCCTGTTCCGCGCCGTCACCCGCATCGCCATGCAGGCCGACGCCCGCATCGTGCCGATCTTCGTCACCGGCTCGCGCGACCTGCCGGTTTCCTTGACGCCAAAGAACCGGGCGCCGCGCCACTGGTTCCCAAAACTCTCGATCAGCGTGCTGGAGCCAATGACGATTGCCGAACTGGTGGCGCGCAACCCCGACCAGGCTTCCAACACCAATGCGTTGTTCGACCGCATCGCCGAGGCGCGGCTTTATGGCAGCAACCTCGATCGCGGCCTGTTCCTGGCCATGCGCGATGCCGCGGATCGCACCGGCGCCTCGCATCCGATCATCGAGGATGTGATCAGCGGCTCGCTCAGCTATCGAAAAATGTTCATCGGCGCGCGCGTGCTCGGCCGCCGTTTCCAGGCGGTGGCGGCGCCCGGCGAAGCGGTCGGGGTTTTGCTGCCCAACGCCAATGGCGTGGTGCTGTCCTTCGTCGGCCTGCTCTCGGCCGGCCGGGTAGCGGCGATGATCAACTACACGGCAGGGCCGGCCAGCGTAACCGCCGCGGTGCGCGCGGCAGTCATCCGAACGGTGGTTTCCTCGCGCGCGTTCGTCGAGAAGGCGGCGCTTGCCGACATCATCGCCGCGATCGAGGCCGGCGGCGCCAAAATGCTGTGGCTGGAGGATGTGCGCGCAAGCGTCACGACGCTGGAAAAGCTCGCAGCAGCGGTGCTGTGGCGGTTCCCGCTGCAGCGGCAGGATGCGGCCAAGCCCGCCGCAATCCTGTTCACCTCAGGCTCGGAAGGCACGCCCAAGGCCGTGGTGCTGTCGCACCGCAATCTCCACGCCAACGCCATGCAGGCCGAGGCGCGCATTACCATTTCGCCGTCCGACATCCTGCTCAACGTGCTGCCGGTTTTTCACTCTTTCGGCCTGACCGGCGGTACCATCCTGCCGCTGGTGACCGGGGTGAAACTGTTCCTCTACCCGTCACCGCTGCACTACAAGATCATCCCGGAGATCGCCCGCAAGGTGAAGCCGACCATCATGTTCGGCACCGACACTTTCCTTGCCAACTATGCCCGCACCGCCAAGGATGGCGATTTCTCAAGCCTGCGCTTCGTCGTCGCCGGCGCGGAAGCGGTGAAGCCGGAGACGCGGCGCGTTTATCGCGAGCGCTTCGATGCCTCGATCATCGAGGGGTTCGGGCTGACGGAGGCCGCTCCCGTCGTCGCCGTCAACACCGCCATCCATGGTCGCGACGGCACGGTCGGACGGCTGTTGCCGGCGATGCGCATGAAGCTCGAACCGGTCGAGGGTATCGAGGGTGCCGGCCGCCTGTGGCTCGACGGGCCGAATTTGATGATGGGCTACATGACCGCTGACCGGCCCGGCGAATTGCAGCCGCTGGACGGCTGGCACGACACCGGCGACATCGTCTCGGTCGACCGCGAAGGCTTCATCACCATTCGCGGGCGGGCAAAACGCTTCGCCAAGATCGCTGGCGAGATGGTGTCGTTGGGCGCCGTCGAGATGCTGGTGCAGTCGCTGTGGCCGGAAGAGCGCCACGCCGCGGTGGCGGTGCCGGACAAGAGGCGCGGCGAGCGCATCGTGCTGGTCACCACCGCCGACGACGCCGATCCGGAAGAACTGCGCGCCTTCGGCAAGAAGGCAGGTGCGGCCGAACTGATGGTGCCCAACGACATCGTCAAGGTCGACGAGATCCCGGTGCTGGGTTCCGGTAAGACGGATTATGTCTCGACGCGGAACCTGGCGATCGAGAAGCTGGGGCTGGGCCTGGCGGCTTAGCGTATCTCCCTCCTTGAGGGGGAGATGGCCGGCAGGCCAGAGGGGGTCGCCTCGCGTGAAGCGCCGACGTCCTCTTCGCTCAAACGAGGTCGCGTCCGGGGCGTACCGACCCCCTCTGTCGCTTTCGGCGACATCTCCCCCTCAAGGGGGGAGATAACAACTACCCAATATCCGACGGCGGCACTTTTTCGCCCTCGCGCTTGGCGCGCTTCGAATACGCCCGCACGCTGAAAGGCAGGAAGATGAGATAGCCTGCGACAGAGGCGGTCAGCGTGTACCAGGGATAGGTCATCAACAGCAGGACGTATAGAACGACCGCCAGGATGATCGGCAGCACCTTGTCGCCCGGCACTTTCAGGCTTTTGCCGGAATAGACCGGCAGCCGGCTGACCAGCAGGAAAGCGACCAGCACAGTGAAGCCGGTGGCGACGAATGCCGTCAGGCGGTCCGGCTCGAGACCGAGCCGCAGGAAGGACAGATAGAGCGGCAGCATAACCAGCACGGCGCCGGCCGGCGCCGGCACG
This sequence comes from Mesorhizobium sp. M0016, assembly GCF_040324035.1. Taxonomy (NCBI): domain Bacteria; kingdom Pseudomonadati; phylum Pseudomonadota; class Alphaproteobacteria; order Hyphomicrobiales; family Phyllobacteriaceae; genus Mesorhizobium; species Mesorhizobium sp. M0016. The sequence goes on from NZ_JAMYVM010000003.1 coordinate 336,870, forward strand.
CCGACGAAGTATTCGCTCTGCCAGATCGGCCGGTCATGGTCTTCGTCGAGCACGTTGAAGCGCGCCAGCCGCAGGCCACAGGCGATGGTGAACAGAAGAGCTGCGATCCAGCCGAAGGAGCCGGCGCGGTCGAGCAGGAAGGCGTAGAGCACCAGTGCCGGCGCGACGCCGAAATTGACGATGTCGGCCAGCGAATCCATCTGCGCGCCGAATTTGGATGTCGCCTTCAACATGCGCGCCAGGCGCCCGTCTATGCCGTCCAGGAAGGCGGCTAGCAGCACCATCACCACGGCCGGCTCGAAACGGCCCTCGAAGCCGAAGCGGATGCCGGACAGGCCGGCGCAGATGGCAAGCACGGTGACCAGATTAGGCAGCACCATGCGCATCGGAATTTCGCGGATGCGCGGGCCGCCGCTGCCATGGGCCTCGAACTTTTTGAACGGCGCGCCCACCGCTTACGAAATCCTGACGAGCGGGGTTGCGGCGACGCCGCCGAATTCGGCGAGCACGGTTTCGCCGCCGACCGCCGTCTGGCCGACGGCGACGCGCGGCACCGCGGTCGACGGCAGGAAGACATCGACGCGCGAGCCGAAGCGGATCAGGCCAAAGCGTTCGCCGACGGCAATGGAGCCGCCGGTCTCGGCCCAGCAGACGATGCGGCGCGCCACCAGGCCGGCAATCTGCACGGCGACAACGATGCCGTTGGGACTGTCTATGACCAGCCCGTTGCGCTCGTTCTCCGAGCTTGCCTTGTCGAGTTCGGCATTCAGGAACTTGCCCGGCCGGTGCTCGATTTTGGTGATGCGGCCGCGCACGGGAGCACGGTTCACATGGCAGGAGAAGACATTCATGAACACCGAGATGCGGGTCATTTCGGTGTTGCCGAGGCCGAGCTCGCGCGGTGGCACGGCCGGGCCGACCGCCGAGATGACGCCGTCGGCGGGACTGACCACCAGCCTGTCATCGACCGGGGTGACACGCTCGGGGTCACGGAAGAAATAGACGCACCAGGCGGTCAGGATCAGGCCGATCCAGAACAGCACCGAGGAGAAATAGCCGAGGAACAGCGTGCCCGCACCAAAGGCGGCAATGAACGGATAGCCCTCGCGATGGATCGGAACGAAGGCATTCTTGATCGAATCGACAAGGCTCATCGGATGGGGCTCATGGGATGGGGGCGGTCCCTGTTTCAGGTCCGGCCTCAATACCGGAAAGGCTCCGCTGCCGCAACGCAACATTGGGCAAGGCCGCATCGTCCGCAGCCGGCAGGAACGGTGACGTGCTTGCCTGTCGGCTGCTTTGCCGCCAGAATTCGGGCCAACGCCGGCTGAACGCGCGGCGAAAAGGCCGACTGCCATGGCGCCAATTCAGGCAAAACGTATCTTGTTGCCATACGATCGTCAGCCGTGGGTGCCGTTTTGACCGTACTTGTGGCAGCGAGCGACCACGCAGTTGCGCAAGGCAAGCCATCCTTCGACTGCGCCAAGGCCGCCAGCTTGGCGGAAAAGGCCATTTGCGCCGATCCGGTCCTGGCGCAAGCCGATGCCGACGTCGCGAAGAATTATACCGCGCTGCTGAAGAGGCTCGATGCTCATGCCGGGAAGGCGCTGCGGGACGACCAAAGCGATTTCATCGCCTATCGCGATCAGATCGCCGGTTTCAACGAAAGTTCGCCCAAGAACCAACCGATCTCGGCGAATTCCTGCGCGACCGCGCAACCTTCCTGTCCGGCATACGCAAGCCCCCCGATGCAGGTTTGATCGGCACATGGAGCAGCGTGCGCGGCAGCGTCGACATCAAGGCTGTTGGCGGAGGCAAGGTCGAGATCTCGGAAGATGTCGTTTCCAATCCAGTCTCAGGAAGTGGGTCATGCGAGATCGACGGCACGGTCGCAAACCGCAATACGCTTCGACTTGAGGACACCGACGACAACGACAAACCGACTGGATTCGTCTTCACCTTTCGCCGCGACGGCGATGCGCTTGTCGTTGAGCAGAGCGGCGCCGGCAAGGATGGCAAAATCGGAGCCCCTGTCATGCGGTGCCAACGGCCATGCCGATGGCACGTTCTTCCTGACGGAGAAAAAGTAGGCTTGCTGTCGCTAACCCGCCGCAGCGGAGAGATCAAAGTGGGCATTGAGCTCGGCCATAGCGGCCTCAGCGAGGCTTTCATCATCCTTGCCGCGCAAGAGCACACCGCCGTTCCGCAACGATTGGAAAAGGAAGACTTGGCCTGATGCAGCACCACCCAATTCACGATTGCTCCTTCCTGCTTCTGCACCACCGAATTCGCAGAAACGATGGCATCCGTCGGGTCGAAGCCTGCCTTGCGGAGCAGGAGGTCGACGGCGGCGGGAGCATGGTAACGTTCCGCCAGCTCAATGACCGCTGTGATCTCGGGCTCTTCAGCAATGCCAAGCTTGGCGCCAACTTTCCGGGCGTTAGCCGCTAGCGGGCTCTCGCCTGGCGGTATGACAAGCAACTCTTCTGGAGCGATGTACTCGTAGACCGTGACGTGTGTCTCCGTCGCACTGCATAGTCGGGTCTTCTTCGCGCTGGTCTGAAGTTGAAAAACCAGCTGTTTCTCTCCTTCTATGTTCAGCATCCTTGCCATGCCGAACGCGATTTTGATCTCGGGCGGCGCGATCTTGGCGCAGGCAAGGCCGGCCCCGACATCGCGCCAGCTCAAGATCATCTGGCCTGCCAAGCTGCCAACGGACTTATGAAGAAGCCTGCCTTCGCGCTTCGGATTGGCCATCACCAGCCGGTGTATGACGTCGTCGTAATCGTCACTATCGACAACTTGCAGATCAGGCCATGACGCGATCCAGCGCGCCAAAAGGTTTTCCATGGGCGCGGCCTCATCCGCAACGTAGAACGCATGATCAAGTGTATCGAGAAAATCATCCCGCCCGCCCTCGAAGCCCGTCTGCTGGGCGGCTTCGTTGGGATGGTCTGCAATCCAGCTGGACATCTTTTCCAAAGTCGCAAGCTGGCCCTTTGCGCCACAAGCAGTGAGTCCAGCTCGTGCGTTGGCAATCATGGCGCCGATTTCCTGCCCGGCATTGTGGATGAATTGACTATGGCCGCCGTTCTTTACCTCCGAAGAGTACGAGTCGGCATGAAGGACCTGCATCGCCTTGGTGTCGATTTCGGGATAACGATAGAGTCCTTTGGAAACCATCGCTGTGACGAATTGCATGACAGCGAAGACGAGAAAAAACGGCTTTTCATCAGGATCCTCGACGTTCGAACGCAGTACGACGACTGGCAACGGCAGGCCGAATTCCAACTGCTTTCCAGAATCTGATGCCGACTTCTCGGGCGTTTTCTTGGATTTGCGGGAAAAGAAACCGAACATCGAAAATACTCTCTTGGTCGCAAAACTTGCGCGAACGGGTTATTTCCGACGCGACAATATCAGCTGCCCTCAAGGATTAAAGGCACTCTGATCCAGAGGCATCCGCACGATGGTTTGCCGAAATTGTCGACGGTGTCGGGGCGCCACAGATTCATACGTCCTTGGCAGGAAAGCGCTTCGCGACAATGCCGAATTGCGGCGAGTCGACAAACCAGGGTCAGAGATGCCATCCTCGAAATCAGTCGCCCTGAACGCCAAGGTCATTACAGAAGGCCTCGCTTTCGGAGAGTCTCCCCGCTGGCACGACGGACGCCTGTGGCTCTGCAACTGGGGAACCGGAGAGATCGTCGCGGTGGATGAGGACGGCGGGAACCAGGTGATGCTCACCGTGCCGGCCATCCTGCCCTATTCGATCGACTGGTTGCCGGATGGCCGATTGCTGATCGTCTCGGGTCGGGATGGCTTGTTGCTGCGGCAGGAGGCGGATGGAACGCTGGCCACCCATGCCGATCTTCGGTCGCTGTCAAACAGCCCGTGGAACGAGATCGTCGTCGACGGGCGCGGCAACATCTATGTCAATGGCGGCGGGTCGGCGCCTGCACCGGGCGAGCATTTCGGGCCCGGCACCATCGTGCTGATCACGCCCGACGGCTCGGTTCGACAAGTGGCCGAGAACATCGCTTTCGCCAACGGCATGGCGGTGACGCCGGACAACAGGACACTGATCGTGGCGGAGTCGCATGCCAACCGGCTGACCGCCTTCGATATCGCGGAGGATGAGGGGCTTTCCACCGCCGGGTCTGGGCCGATCTCGATGGCTTTCCCGACGGCGTCTGCCTCGATGCCGAAGGAACTGCCTGGTATGCGGATGTTCCCAACAAACGCTGTGTGCGGGTGCGCGAAGGTGGCGAGGTGTTGCAGACAGTCGATGCCGATCGCGGCTGCTTTGCCTGCATGCTGGGCGGGCCGGATGGCACGACACTGTTCATCGTCGCCGCCGAATGGCGTGGTTTCGAGAACATGATCAGCGATGTCCGCACCGGCCAGGTGCTGAGCGTCGAGGCGCCAGCACCTGGCACGGGCTGGCCCTCCTACATCTCAGGCAGACGCTGATAGTTGGCGATATCGGCCTTCACACCCAGCCGGGCAATGGTCTCCTGCGGGTTGAAGCCCGCCCGCTCGTGGGCCGCCTTGACGATCGGCACGACATTGTCGACGGCCGCCTGGTTTTCCCATTCGACAATGGTGACCAGGTTGAACTCACCCGGACCCGAAAATTGCTCGAGCACGAAATCCTGGACGAAGCCTTGCTGCAGACGCAGCAATTCATGAGTCGCCCTGACCTTGCGAAGGATTTCTTCACGGGCCTCGGCAGGAACGACGAATTTGTCGACCCTGAACACGGCTTCACTGGTAAACTGTTGATTGAGTTGATCCATTTCAATCTGTCTCCGTTCTTGAACGACTTGGGTTCGGTGGCTCAGGAACGGTTTGCGATCTCAACTTAGGTTGAGGTCAAGGGGAAATTTTCGGTGGTGATGATGGCGACGACGCTGCATATCTCCCCCCTTGAGGGGGAGATGGCCGGCAGGCCAGAGGGGGTCGGTTCGACTGGATGCGCGCCCCTTGCGACCGATGAAGGTTAGCGCTCCACGCGCGGCGACCCCCTCTGTCGCCTTCGGCGACATCTCCCCCTCAAGGGGGGAGATTGGCGCTCCGCCGCCTAGCTCACCTCCGAAGTCCGCCTGCGCACAATCACACCCAGCTCATCGCTCTCGCGTGCAACTCGAAGCCTCTCTTCGGCTTCTGTCGCTTCGCGCTGGCGGTCCCACATCGACGCGTAGAGGCCATGCTTTTGCATCAGCTCGGCATGGGTGCCGCGCTCGGCGATCTCGCCGTCCTTGAGCACGATGATCTCGTCGGCGGTGATCACCGTCGACAACCTATGCGCAATGACGATGGTGGTGCGGCCCTTGCTGACCAGGTCGAGGGCGGCCTGGATTTCCTGTTCGGTGTGGCTGTCCAGCGCCGAGGTCGCCTCGTCGAGCATCAGGATCGGCGGCGCCTTCAAAATCGTGCGGGCAATCGCCACGCGCTGCTTTTCGCCGCCCGACAGCTTTAGCCCGCGCTCACCGACCATCGAGCGATAACCTTCCGGCAGCCGTTCGATAAACGGGCCGATCTGGGCAAGCTCGGCGGCTTTCTGCATATCCTTTTCGCTGGCACCGATGCGGCCGTAACGGATGTTGTAGGCGATGGTGTCGTTGAACAGCACGGTGTCCTGCGGCACCATGCCGATCGCGCCGCGCAGGCTCTGCTGGGTCACATCCCTGACATCCTGGCCGTCGATCAGCACCTGACCGCCCTGGACGTCGTAGAAGCGGAATAGCAGCCGCGAAATCGTCGACTTGCCGGCGCCGGACGGTCCGACAATGGCGACCGTCTTGCCGGCCGGCACCTCGAAGGAGACACCTTTCAGGATCTTGCGGTTCGGATCATAGGCAAAATGCACGTCGCGGAACTCGACCTTGCCGGCTGTAACGGCGAGTGGCTTGGCATCGGGCTTGTCGGTGATCTCCTGCGGCACATCGAGCAGGTCGAACATCTGCTCGATGTCGGTCAGCCCCTGGCGGATTTCGCGGTAGATGAAGCCGATGAAATTGAGCGGCACCGAAAGCTGCATCAGCATAGCGTTGATGAAGACGAAGTCGCCGACCGTCTGCGTGCCGGCCTGCACCTCCAGCGCCGACATGCACATGACGATGACGGTGCCGAGACCGAAGATGATGCCCTGGCCGAAATTCAGCCAGCCGAGCGAGGTCCATATCCTGGTCGCCGCCATTTCATAGCGCGCCATCGAACGGTCGAAGCGCTCAGCCTCCATACCCTCGTTGTTGAAGTATTTGACGGTCTCGTAGTTGAGCAGCGAGTCGATCGCCTTGGTGTTGGCGTCGGTGTCGCTGTCGTTCATGTCGCGGCGGATCGAGATGCGCCAGTCGCTGGCGCGCACCGTGAACCAGACGTAGAGCCACACCGTGGCCGCCACCACGACCACATATTTCCAGCCATAAGTGTAGGCGAAGATGCCGGTGGTCAGCGCGAATTCGAGGATGGTCGGCGCCGTGTTCAGCATGATGAAGCGCACGATCGTCTCGATGCCCTTGGTGCCGCGCTCGATGATGCGCGACAGGCCGCCGGTGCGGCGCTCGAGGTGAAAGCGCAGCGACAGCTGGTGCATGTGAACGAAGGTGCGGAACGCAAGCTGGCGCACCGCATACTGGCCAACGCGGGCAAACAGCGCATCGCGCAGCTGGTTGAAGCCGAGTTGCACCAGCCGCACGACATTGTAGGCGACGACCAGCATCACCGGCGCCAGCAGGAAGGACGGCAGCGGCGGCGGCGATTTGGCGTCACCGGCCAGAGAATCGGTCGCCCATTTGAAGAAGTACGGCCCGGCAACCAGTGTCAGCTTGGCAACGACCAGAAGCAGCGTTGCCCAGGTGACGCGTGCCCTGAGATCGGCGCGGTCGGCCGGCCACATATAGGGCCACAGATTGCGCAAGGTGCCGAAGGTCGAGCTATCGGAAACGGTTTTTTCTGCCACTTTTCTTGCCTTTTGGTGAGAGATCAGCGGCCGGAGCAGCAGGAATTGACGAGTGCGGTCAGCGATGCGGAAACGTCGGCGAGCGCGGCGCGGTCGAGTTGATAGCGCGAGCGCTGGCGGTCGGGCTCGAAGCGGACCAAGCCTGCTTCGACCAGGATTTTCAGATGCTGGGAGACCGTCGACTGCGCGAGGTCGAGATGGTCGACAACCTCACGGCAGCAGCAGGAGCGGCTGGCCGACAGATGTCTAAGGATCTCGATGCGCGCCGGGTGCGAGAGTGCGGCGAAGCGAGCGGCAACGGCGCGGCTTTGGGGCGGTGCGCAGTTTGCGTGGTCTGGTTCAGCGAGCGAGTCTGCCATCGTTCATCGGCGATAGACGATGAACGGGTGCGTGGCAAGCTAACCCGATGGGTAGAGCGACCTAATCTCCCCCCTCGAGGGGGAGATGTCGCCGAAGTCGACAGAGGGGGTCGGTACGTCCTGACGCAACGTCGTTTGCAGCAAAGAGAAGGTCGGCGTTCTATGCGCGGCGACCCCCTCTGGCCTGCCGGCCATCTCCCCCTCAAGGGGGGAGATCAAGCGCTCGGCCGCTACTGCGTCTTCACCGGCGCCGTTGTCACCTGCTCGCCCATCGCCTTGAGGTCGGCGGCTTCGCCTTCCTTGGACTTTTCCGGAACCTTGAACACCTGCCCCGGCCAGATGCGGTCGGGATCGCTGATCTGGTCCTGGTTGGCGAGATAGATGGTCGAGAAGCGCACGCCGTGACCGTAGACGCGCCGTGAGATCCGCCACAGCGTGTCGTGCCTGCGGATGATGACCGCGCCGTCTGCATGTTCGAGCTTTGGCGCCACCGTCTCGGGAACGTCGGGCGTTGCCGCCGCGACGACGGCTGGAGCCTCAGCGGCGGGCGCTGCCGGTGCCGCAGGTGCCCCGGCAACCGCCGGGGCAGCCGGAGCCGGCGCTTCAGCCGCCGGTGCGGCTGGTGCGGATGCGGCAGCAGCCGGTGCGGGCTTCGCAGGGGCAGCCGCGACAGTGGCTGGCGCCGCAGGCTCCGGAGCGGCCGGTGCTTCGGCAGCAGCCGGTGCGGCCGGCTCAGCAGGCTTTGCTTCGGCGGGCTTGGTCTCGGCGGGCTTGGCCTCCGCGGGCTTGGCCTCCGCGGGCGCTACAGCGGCGATCGCCTCGCCGGGTTCGCGCTCGAACGGCACGGCGGCACGCGCTACCACCTTCACGCCGTCGGCATCGAGACCGTCGACATGGATGGTGTAGTTGCCGACCGGGATATCGCGCGTTGCCTCGACCAGGAAATGACCGTCGGGCGAGGTCACCGCATCGCCAAGCAGGATATCGTTGGCATAGGCGCGCACCTTGCGGCCGGCGTCAGCCAGACCGGCAACGAAGATCTTGTTGCCGTCGATCTCGACCGCTTCGACGACGATCTTGGGTTCAGCCACGGCGGCAGCCGGCGGCGTTGCAGGTAATGCTGGCGCTGCAGGGGCAGTTGCGGCTTCCACAGCCGGAGCAGCAGGTGCTGTTTCAGCGGGAGCGGCAGGCGCTGCCGCGGCCACGGCAGGCGCTGCCGTAGCAGGCGCCTCAGCGGCTGGGGCAGCAGCCTGATCGCCGGCGGCCGGTGCCGCGGGCTTGGTCTCAGGCGCCGGGACGCTAAGCAGCTCGGCCGGCTTGCCGGGTTCCTCGACCATCGCCAGCACCTGGCCGGCGGCGTCCTTGGGAACCGAAACGACGGCGGTCTGCACCGAAGGCGTAACCACTTCGCCGGTCGTCGAGCGCAGCGCAATCGTATAGTCGCCGGGCTTCAGTGGATCGTCGAGGACGATGACGAAGGCGCCGTCCGGACCGGCGACCGTCGAGCCGAGCACCGTCGAGCCGTTGAGAATCTCCACCTTCGCATTCGGGGCCGCATTGCCGGCAATGACGATCGAGCCATTGCCTTCGACGCGCACGACGTCGAAGCTCGGCGCAACCGGGCCGGCCGTGGCCGGCGCGGGAGTTGCTGGGGCTGCAGCCGGCGCGGCAGGTGCCGCCGGAGCCGCAGCTTCGGTCGCGGGAGCGGTTGCGTCCGCAGGTGCAGCCGGAGCCTTGACATCGGCGGGCGCGGCAGGCGCCGGCGGCAGCCTTCCCTCGGTCCCGGAATCGGCCGGCTTCTCAGCCGGCGGCGTCAGCGCTGCAATCTCCGCTGGCGGCTTGGGGTTGAGATACGGGTCGAGTGCGCCCGATACATAGGCGGTTCCGACGATCGCGACGGTCCCACCCGCCGCGAACAGAAACGCCTTCAATGGATTAACAGCCATATTTCCCCTACCCCTTAGCCACCTGAAGCCGGTCTAGCGTGTTTTGCCGGCACCGACAAGAAAAAGCCCGGGCTTGTCAGCCCTTGGGGCTTGACCCCGCATTCAGACCCAATCACCAATCACGAATGAACACGATTCGATCCGTCTGCGTCTATTGCGGCTCGTCTCCGGGCCGCGATGAAATCTATGCCAAGGCCGGGCACCTGCTTGGCCGCTCGCTCGCCAAAGCCGGCCTGCGGCTGGTCTATGGCGGCGGCACCAAAGGCATTATGGGCGCAGTCGCCGAAGGCGCGCTCAAGGCCGGCGGCAAGGTAACGGGCATCATTCCGCGCTTCCTCATCAACAAGGAGGCGACCGAAACCGCGCTTGACCGGCTCGACGAGTTGCTGATCACCGACAACATGCACGAGCGCAAGCACAAGATGTTCGAGAAATCCGACGCCTTTGTGGCGCTGCCCGGCGGCATCGGCACGGTCGAGGAAATCGTCGAGATCATGACCTGGGGCCAGCTCGGCCATCACCGCAAGCCGATCGTCTTCGCCAACGTTCAAGGATTCTGGGATCCGATGCTGGCGCTGCTCGACCATATGGCCAGCGAAGGCTTCATCCACACCGCGCAACGGGTCATGCCGCTGGTGGTCGAAGACCCCGAGGCCATCGTCGCCGCCATCATGGTGGCGGGGTCGTCGGTCGATGCGCCGACGGAAGGCGTGCAGTCGGTGATTGATAAGATGTGATAGTGACTAGTGAGAGAGGCCCCGCTGCCCATCACGCCGTAGCGCGAAGATCCTCGACGATGGTGCCGGCGGCAGCGACCTCCGCCTCATGGTCCGGCTCCCGCCAGGTCTCGGCGAGACCCGCCCCATACCATTCCTGCATGGCCGGCAGGCCAAGCAATTGCGGCGGATAGGCTGCAGCTGCCCCTTCGAAAGACAGCCCATAGGATAGCACACGGAACGCCACCGGAGCAAAGAAGGCGTCGACGGCGGTAAAATGGCCGCCGGCAAGGAACGGCCCGCCGAACCGGGCAAGGCCATCGTTCCAGAGATCGCCCAAACGGAACAGATCCTGCTTAAGCGCGTCCGACATCGGCAACGGTTTTACCCGCAAGCCGCAATTCATCGGGCATGCGCCGCGCAAGGCCGTGAAACCAGAATGCATTTCGGCGGCGGCCGAGCGCGCCCAGGCTCGCGCCTTGGCCTCGGCAGGCCACACGCCATGGTGGCGCTCGGCGAGATACTCGGCAATAGCCAGCGAATCCCAGACAGCCCAGCCGTCATCCACCAGGCAAGGCACGCGCCCGCTGGGCGAGAACGCCCGGTAGAGATCGAAACTGGGCCCGGTCGGAAACGGCGTCAATTGCTCCTCGAACGGAATGTCGAGGGTGCGCATCAGCACCCATGGCCGCAGCGACCATGACGAATAGTTCTTGTTGGCGATATGCAGCACGTACATCGAAAGGCTCCCTACTTCGGGGCCAACGCCACCGGGCGGATTTCACGGCCACGAAACATCGACCAGGAATACATCGCCAATGCCGCCCAGATCAGCGCAAAGGCAATTGCTTGCGTGGTGCCGAACGGCTCGTCGAAAATCAGCACGGCGATCAGGAACACCATGGTCGGTGCGATGTACTGCATGATGCCGATGGTGGAGAGGCGCAGAAGCTTGGCGCCGAAGGCGAACAGAAGCAGCGGCACCGAGGTGACTGGCCCGCAGCCGATGAGCAAAGCCATATCGGTGCCGTTGCTGGAGATGAAATGGTCCTGGCCGTTGACGACCAGGAAGACGATGTAGGCAAGCGCCGGCACCGACAGCAAAAGCACTTCGAGCAGAAAGCCCTGGCTCGGGCCGATCGGCAGCGTCTTGCGGAAGAACCCATAGGCAGCGAAGGAAAACGCCAGCGCCAGCGACACCCAGGGCAATTTGCCGGCGTCAACGGTGAGCACGGCAACGGCGATCGCCGCCAGTGCCACGGCCGCGATCTGCAGCCGGTCGAGCTTCTCGCCGAGAAGAGCCGCGCCGACGACGATGCTGACCAGTGGGTTGATGTAATAGCCGAGCGCCGTCTCGACGGTGCGGTCGACCGAGATCGCCCAGACATAGATGGCCCAATTGACGGAGATCAGGGTCGCCGTCAACGCCGCCATGGCGATGCTGCGTGGTGAGCGGATTGCCCCCTTGAAATCGGCGGTCCGACCGGCCCAGACCAGCACTGCAGCAGCAATCGGCACCGACCAGACGATGCGGTGGGCGATCACCTCGATCAGCGGCAGATGCGCAACCGCCTTCATGTAGAAGGGCAACAGCCCCCATAGCAGATAAGCGCCGAGCGCGAGGAGAAAGCCGTTGCGGGCTTTGGAGTCGGCGTCGGGCTGGATCGTGTCGCTGGCCATGGCAAACGCTATGGCCCAGTGGGCCATCCAAAACCATCGCAAAATTATGATGGATCAATGGACTTCCGCTGATGGTTCAAGGGGCGGCGCCAGTTCCTCGCCCCACTTCGGGGGGGCGAGAAACCCACGTCTTGCAACCCTACTCCGCCGCCACCAATCCCGCCATGTCGCGGTTCTTCATCAGCTTGTAGACGATCGAATCCATCAGCGCCTGGAAGGAGGCGTCGATGATGTTTTCCGACACGCCGACCGTCCACCAGCGTGCGCCGGTGCCGTCATGCGATTCGATCAGGACGCGAGTGATCGCCTCGGTGCCGCCATTGAGGATACGCACCTTGAAATCGGCGAGCTCCATGTCGGCGATCTCGCTCTGGAATTTGCCGAGGTCCTTGCGCAACGCGATGTCGAGCGCGTTGACCGGGCCGTGGCCTTCGGCCACCGACATCTTCTCCTCGCCCTCGACCATCACCTTGACGATGGCTTCGGAGACCGTCTTCAACTGGCCGTTGGCATCGAAGCGGCGCTCGACCATGCAGCGGAACGAAGTGACGTTGAAGAACTCCGGCAGGCCGTGCAGCATTTTGCGCGCCAACAGCTCGAAGGAGGCATCGGCGCCCTCATAGGCGTAGCCCTCGGCCTCGCGCTCCTTGACCACCGAGATCAGCGCATCGAGACGATGGTCGTCTCTGGGCACATCGATGCCGCGCCGCTTCAGCTCGGCGAGGAAATTGGCCTTGCCGCCCTGGTCCGAAACCATAACGCGGCGGCGGTTGCCTACCGCCTCGGGCGGCACATGTTCATAGGTCGCCGGCTCCTTGGCCAGTGCGGAGGCATGGATGCCGGCCTTGGTGGCGAAGGCTGAGGCGCCGACATAGGGCGCCTGCGCTTCCGGAGCACGGTTCAGCAATTCGTCGAAGGCGCGGGAAAGCCGGGATATCCCGGTCAGCGCCTCGGCCGAGATGCCGGTTTCAAACCGATCGGCGAAGGCCGGCTTCAGCGCCAGCGTCGGTACGATCGAGACCAGATTGGCGTTGCCGCAGCGCTCGCCGATGCCGTTCAGCGTGCCTTGGATCTGGCGCACGCCGGCCTCGACGGCGGCGAGCGAATTGGCCACCGCTTGGCCGGTGTCGTCATGGGCATGGATGCCGAGATGGCCGCCCGGAATACCTGAAACAATGACCTTGTCGACGATGGCGCGCACTTCCGAGGGCTGCGTGCCACCATTGGTGTCGCACAACACCACCCAGCGCGCGCCGGCATCATAGGCGGTCCTGGCGCAGGCCAGTGCGTAGTCCGGATTGGCCTTGAAGCCGTCGAAGAAATGCTCGCAATCGACCATCGCTTCCTTGCCGGCGGCAACAGCTGCTTCGACCGACGCGTTGATCGAGTCGAGGTTTTCCTCATTGGTGCAGCCGAGCGCGACGCGGACATGATAGTCCCAGCTCTTGGCGACGAAGCAGATGGCGTCGGACTTGGACTGCACGAGCGCTGCCAGGCCCGGGTCGTTGGACGCCGACACGCCTGCCCGCTTGGTCATGCCGAAGGCGACGAACTTTGCCTTCGCCGTGCGCTTCTGCTGGAAGAAGGCGGTGTCGGTCGGATTGGCGCCGGGATAGCCGCCTTCGACATAGTCCATGCCGAACTCATCGAGCAGCTTGGCAATCGCGATCTTGTCCTCGACGGAAAAGTCGATGCCCGGCGTCTGCTGGCCATCGCGGAGGGTTGTGTCGAAGAGATAGAGGCGTTGTTTGGTCATTGTTCTGTTGGCGCGCGAGCACCCCCCTCTGGCCTGCCGGCCATCTCCCCCTCAAGGGGGGAGATCGGCAGCTTTAGCGTCGGATCTTTTCCCGCAGCGACGGAGATTTGCGAAAGGCCCGATGACAGGCAATCTCCCCCCTTGAGGGGGAGATGTCCGGCAGGACAGAGGGGGGTGCCACGCGCTGTCATTTCCCCGCAAACCCATCCGTCGCGCGTATCAGCCGATCCAGAATCCCCGGCTCCGAATAGGAATGGCCGGCGCCTTCGATGAGGTGGAAATCCGCCTTCGGCCAGGCCTTGTGCAGGGCCCAGGCATAGCGCGCCGGGCACGGCATGTCGTAGCGGCCGTGGACGATTGTGCCGGGAATATCCGCGAGCTTATGGGCATCGCGCAGAAGCTGCCCCTCCTCCAGCCAGCCGGCGTGGACGAAATAGTGGTTCTCGATGCGGGCAAAGGCGATGGCGAAGTCGTCTTCGCCGAACTTGTCGCTGGTCTCCGGCTCCGGTAGCAGCGTGATCGTCTCACCTTCCCACAGGCTCCAGGCAAGGGCGGCTTCCAGCTGCGCCTTGCCATCGGCGCCGACCAACCGCCTGCGGTAAGCGGCCATCATGTCGCCGCGCTCGGCTTCAGGAATTGGCGCCAGGAAACGCTCCCATTTGTCGGGGAACATCTCGGAGACGCCGAACTGATAGTACCATTCGAGTTCGGCGCGGGTCAGCGTGTAGATGCCGCGCACGACAAGCTCGCTGACGCGATTAGGATGCGTCTCGGCATAGGCCAGCGCCAGCGTCGAGCCCCACGAGCCGCCGAACACCAGCCATTTTTCGAAGCCGCACATCTCACGCAGCCGCTCGATGTCGGCAACCAGGTGCCAGGTGGTGTTGGCCTCGAGCGAGGCGTTGGGTGTCGATTTCCCGCAGCCGCGCTGGTCGAACAGGATGACGTCGTAAAGCTTCGGGTCGAACAATTGCCGATGTTTTGGCGAGAAGCCGCCGCCGGGACCGCCATGCAGGAAAACGGCCGGCTTGGCGCCCCTGGTTCCGGAGCGCTCCCAGTAGATATGATGGCCGTCGCCGACATCGAGCATGCCGGACTCGAACGCATCGATCTCTGGATAAAGAGTACGAAGTTCACTGTTCATTTCATTGCTCATATCTTCAGGCCGTGCGCGGGCCAGTCCGTGGTTTCGTGGTCGGGATGCTGGAACGAGATGATCTGCTCCTGGCGGGAGTAGAAATCCGGATCCTGATGCACGGGCTGGTCAAAGATCGTTTCCACCCAAGGCAATCGGACCGCGTAGTTGACCTGGATCTGCGGCGCCAGATCGGAGCGGTCGTCGAAGGCGCCGATGGCGATCTCCAGTGCGCCAGGTTGGCGATAGGTCAGCGGTGTACCGCAGCGGGCACAGAAGCCGCGATCGATGTTGACCGACGACTGGAAGTAGGTCGGCTCCTCGCGCACCCATTCGACGCCATCCTTGGGCACTGTCACCAGGGCGCCGAAAAACGACCCGAACTGTTTCTGGCACATGCGGCAATGGCAGATGGACGCCCGGCCAAGCTTGCCCTTGATGCGGAAACGGACGGCGCCGCACTGGCAGCCGCCGGTTCGAACTTCATCGGTCATAACTTTTCCTCTGGCGGCCATTGTTCGGTGTCATGATCGGGATGCTGGTAGGAGACAAGCTCGGCAAGATAAGGCGCCGACGACATGTCGGCCATCGTGTCCTCGCCCGGCAATTGCGGAAGGGTGTCGACATAAGGCAGTTTTGCCTCGGTGCCCCACTGGATCAGCGGCACGATTTCGGCCGGATTGTCGAAGGCGCCAATGGCAAGGCCGACGCCGTCGGGCGCGGTAAAGGTCAGCGGCGTGCCGCAATTGGCGCAAAAGCCACGATCGACATGGCTGGACGAGGCGAAATATTTCGGTTCGCCGCGCGTCCAGTCGAGTTTGGCGCCACGCACCGAGACCAGGGGCGCGTAAAATGAGCCGAACGCCTTCTGGCACATGCGGCAATGGCAGATCGAGGCGTCACCCAGCGCACCCTCGACGCGAAAGCGCACCGCGCCGCACTGGCAGCCACCGGTGTAGATCGGCCGGTTGTCGAGGCTCATGGCGTCTCACTCCGTTTCATAGTCATTCGGGCGCATGGCAGACGGCCTCGACATTGTTGCCGTCGGGATCCAAGACGAAGGCGCCGTAATAGTCCGGGTGATAATGCGGGCGCAGCCCCGGCCCGCCATTGTCCTTGCCGCCGGCGGCGAGCGCAGCGGCATGGAAGGCGTCGACCTCGGCGCGGCTGCGCGCGGTGAAGGCGACGTGCTGATGGGTCCTCGGCCTGTCATCGCTGGCCTGCAGCCAGAACACCGGCCGGTCGCGGCCATAGCCACCGACCTTGGCGCCGCCGGTATATTCCAGTGGCACCATGTAGATCAGCGAGGCGCCAAGCGGCGCTATCGCCTGGTCATAAAAGGCTTTCGACGCGTCGAAGTCGGCGACATTGATGCCGAGATGGTCGATCATGAAACAAGCTCCTCCCTTGCTGGCGCCGGCACGTCGGCGCCGGCCAAGCCGGCCCCGATGACGATGTGCTGGCAGGCATTGTCGATATCGCGGATGACGTCGTCGTTCCAGAAGCGCAGGATGGTCCAGCCACTGGCACTCAATTGAGCGCTGCGTGCCTTGTCGCGTTCTGCATCTTCTACGTCGGCATGCTGACTGCCATCAACCTCGACTACGAGGTGGTGGGCCGAACAGGCGAAGTCGACAATGTAGGGTCCAATCGGTACCTTTCGGCGAAAGCTCATCCCCATCAGCCGGTGAGCCCGCAACTCATTCCACAGTTTCAGCTCGGCATCGGTCATGACGCGACGCATGGACTTTGCATTCTTGCGCTGACGCGATGGAACGAGGTCGTGACCCATGCTCAGGCCACTCCGCGCTGGCGATTAGCGAAAACCGAGGCGAGGGCTGATCTCCCCCCTTGCGGGGGAGATGTCCGGCAGGACAGAGGGGGGTGCTGTCCCGCCAGCGTCTCAACCGGCAGCCATTGCGTTCTCAGAAAGTGGCCGAAATGAAAGTGGGCAAGAAGGAACGCTGGCGTTCCTTCACACCCCCCTCTGTCCTGCCGGACATCTCCCCCGCAAAGGGGGAGATTGGCTGTCGCTGCCGCCTTCGCCAATCTTACAACGGTGTCTCGCGCCACCCTCACCGCTTCACCTCCCACGTCGTCACGCGTTCGCTGGTGACAGGATCCTTGCCGTCCTTCAGCTGCACGCCTTGCTCCAGAAGCTCGTCGCGGATGCGGTCGGCCTCGGCCCAGTTTTTGGCGGCGATGAGTTCCAAGCGCTTGGCGATCGCCTTGGCGATCGCTGCCTCGTCGACCTTGGCCGCGCCGATATCGAAGCCGAGAAAGAAAAGCGCCGCTTTCAGCGAAGCGGCTGCGGCGTTCTGACCGCTGCCGGTAACCTCCGCTGCTTCGCCGGCGAGCTGCGTCAACCGCTGGAAGGCAGCGTAGGTGGCGAGATCGTCGGATAGCGCCGCCACAACGTCATCTGGCACCTGCCCTGCCGACGGCGCCAGGTCAGCCGCGCGTTTCCATTTGCGCAGCGTGTTCTCGGCTTCCTCCAGCTTGCGCACGGAAAAATCGATCGGCTCGCGGTAATGCGTCATCAGCATCGCCAGACGCAGCACCTCGCCCGGCCATTTGCGGCCGCCGAAGGTCTCGGTCTCCAGCAGTTCGGCGATCGCGTAGAAATTGCCGACGCTCTTCGACATTTTCTGGCCCTCGACCTGCAGGAAGCCGTTGTGCATCCAGACATTGGCCATGACGTCGGTGCCGTGGGCGCAACGCGACTGGGCGATCTCGTTCTCATGGTGCGGGAAGATCAAATCGAGGCCGCCGCCATGGATGTCGAAGACATCGCCGAGATAGGCGGCCGACATGGCCGAGCATTCGATGTGCCAGCCCGGCCGGCCCCTGCCCCATGGGCTGTCCCAGCCGGGCTCTTCCGGTGACGACAATTTCCACAGCACGAAATCGCCCGGGTTCTTCTTGTGAGCGTCGACGGCAATTCGCGCACCGGCCTGCTGTTCGTCGAGATTGCGCTTCGACAGCTCGCCATAATCCGGCATCGAGGCGGTGTCGAACAGCACTTCGCCGGCGGCGACATAGGCGTGGCCGCGTTCGATCAAACGTTCGATGAGGGTGATCATGTCAACCTTGCCGTCGGCGCGGCGCGCGACGAACTCGGTGGCGCGCGGCTCGACCGTCGGCGGCAAGCAGCCGAGTGCGGCGACATCCTTGTGGTACTGGTCGGCGGTTTTTTCGGTGACGCGGCGGATTGCCTCGTTGAGCGTCAGGTTTCCCGACGCGATCTCGGCGCCGAAATCGCGCAGCGCGCGGGCGTTTATCTTGTCGTCGACATCTGTGATGTTGCGCACATACGTGACACCAGCCTCGCCGTAGAGGTGACGCAGCAAACGGAACAGCACGTCGAAGACGATCGCCGGACGCGCATTGCCGATATGGGCAAAGTCGTAGACGGTCGGACCGCAGACATACATGCGCACATTCGACGGGTCGATGGGGACGAACACGTCCTTCGTCCGCGTTAGCGTGTTGTAGAGGCTGAGACCCTTCGATGCGTCAGACATGCGTGCCCTTCCGGTCCGTTAAGTTCTGGAGAGAGCCTTACCTGTGCCAAGGCACAAATCGGGCTCCAGCCTGCTGGCCGGGGCGTTTGTCCACTCTGGGGAAAGATGAGGCGAAAACGTCCGGACCAGCGCGAAGCTAGCCAATAATGCAAATGCCACAAATGGCGAAAAACGTTTTCATCGGCGGCTTTATCGCCTTGGCCGGTGTTGCCGTCAAGTCGCAACTTCCGGCAAAAGCGTGGCTGGTTCATAGGTCAGGAGCCGCTGAAACATTTTATTAAACATGTCGGCACAGTCATGAAACATTCGCCGGCTAGTTCACCATAGGTCACGATTCGGTCAGATTCGGCCGGCAAACGCAGACACGGAAATGTTACCAGGGAAGAGATCGATGTCACGAACCAAGCAGGAATCGAGCCGCGCCAAGCAACCGGCGCTCGCCAACCACTACCGTGCGATCGGCCCGGCCGCGATCGTCGCCGCCCTTCTCCATACCGCGAAGAATAAAAAGCCGGCGCCGAAAATCACTTCGCCCCGCGCTGCCTGAACAGGCATCGTGCCGCCGCCGACAAGGCGTGCGCCGGAACGGAGGGCTGAGGCCCCATAGCGCGCCTGAAAACAGCAGCTCTTCCTATTGAGCAGGTTCTTCCCGAAGACCGGACATGGCTTCTTGGGAGCGCGCTCTAAAACAGCGTCATCTGACTGTCGTCCGCGCCGGGCTTCTGGCGCCTGACCTTGCCGGGCTCGACGATGCCCATGTCCTGTATCTCCGGCCCGGTGTTGGCGACCTTGTTGACGAGGTCGGAGACCGGAATTGCCTCGAAGAAATCGGGCAGCGCGGGCTTGAGCAGGTCGGCCACATCGCGCGGTTCGAGCGTGCGGCAGTCCAGCCAGCGGGCAAAATCTTCAGGCGCGATCACCACCGGCATCCGGTCATGGATATGGGCGATGCCGGCATTGGCGTTGACGGTAAGAATAGCGCCGGTGTCCATTTCCGAACCGCCCGGCTCGGCATAGGTTTCAATCAGCCCGGCAAAGGCGATCAACCCGCCATACCGCGGCCGTATCCAGTAGGGCTGGCCCTTCTTGCCGCTGCCGGATTGCTGCCACTCATAGAAGCCGGAGGCCGGCACCAAGGCACGGCGATGGCGCATGGCGGCTTTGAACGAGGCTTTTTCCATAGCGCCTTCCGAACGCGCGTTGATGAGCAGCGGAAATTCCCTGGTGTCCTTGACCCAGGTGGGGATCAGCCCCCAGCGCACCAGCATCGCCTGGCGATCCGGGAAATTCGAGCCCGGCATGCGCGGCGGCCCCGACAACGCCATCAGCACCGGCTGCGTCGGCGCGATGTTGTAGCGGGCCGGAAAATCCTCCAGCTCCGCCAGGCCGAGCAAGGCGGCGGTCTGGTCGGGCGTCGCGGTCAGGGCAAAGCGTCCGCACATTGGCAAGCTCGATGAATTGATCCGATCGCGAACGTGGCGATGGAACCGGCGCTGCGCAACCGCTAAAGCTGCTCGCTGCCAGCCGGTCCACAGGGTGGGCCTCACATAAGCGAATCGATATCGATGAACGAGCAGCGCAAGATACTTCCCGCAGTCTCGGTCGCCGTCGTGCGCGGCAGGACGGTGCTGCTGGTCAAACGGGCGCGGCCGCCGTCGCAGGGGCTTTATGCCTTTCCCGGCGGCAAGGTCGAGCCCGACGAGACGCTGCAAGAAGCAGCAGTGCGCGAATTGCTGGAGGAAACCGGGCTGCGGGCGCAGGACTATCGTCCGCTTCGCGACATCCACATCGACGGCAGCGGCGAGAATCACCCGGTCGACTATCTGCTGACCGTGTTCGGCGCCGTTTATGCCGGCGGCGAAGCGACGGCCAGCGACGATGCCGAGACCGCCGCCTTCTATAGTCTTGATGAAATGGCGACGCTGCCGCTCGCGGGTGACGTCATGGAGGTGGCTGAAGAGCTTTTGGCCTGAAGCAGGCCCATATCTGCCGCTCCGAGAATCGCCTTGCAGGCGACAAAATGTTTCGTCAGATAGACTTATGACCCGCACCTCGCTGTTCCTTGCCGCATGCATCGCCACCGCCACGGCTTTTGCCGTGCAGCCGGCGCTGGCCGCCGAGTCGCCGTTCGAGCCCGGGCTGATGCGACTGGCCGAGGTGCTGGGGTCGCTGCATTTCCTGCGCAATCTGTGCGGCGAAAAGGGCGACCAGTGGCGCACCGAGATGGAAAAGCTGATCGATTCGGAAAATCCCGATCCGGAGCGGCGTGCCCGCTTCATCGCCAGCTTCAACCGCGGTTACCGTTCCTTCGGCGGCACCTATACCCAATGCACGCCGTCAGCGACCGAAGCCATCAGCCGCTACATGAAGGAAGGCGAGACGCTGTCGCGCGACATCGCCTCGCGTTACGGCAACTGACGAGCGCCAGACGGCGTTTAGCGAACGCCTTTTCGAGCACCCGCCTTGTATCCACGGCACGTTGATGCAATCTTGGTGTTGCACTTGCGCAACAGTATTAACGAAACGTTAGCGCGCGAATGCGGAATTAACTCAAACTGAAGGTTTTCATCCCGCTCACCGGTCTAATCGGCTAAGTTTGAATCGGACCGAACGCAGGCGACGAAGTTTGTAAAGACGATCAAAAAAATGTCGTATTTACAGATACTTACTTAGCCTGCGTGAGATAGGGGCAGCCCAAGCCGGATCCGACCCGTCGGACCGCCGCTTGAAAAGGTGGACATCGCAAATGGAACATGGCGTCAACGACATCGACGCGCTGGTCAGGGAAGAAAAGCGCCTGACCGCGGTGGAAAGCCATAGCGAGGCCTGGGCGGAAGGTCTGTCGGCCGGCATAGAACCTGAAATCATCGCCGAGGCAGCGCTTGAAACCGCGTTCGGCGAGATGCTGCGAGCCAATGGCGAAACCTCGGCCCTTGCCCTGCTCGATCGCATGCGTGAAAAGGTGATCGCCGGCGCCTTCGAGCCGGAGCGGTTTCGGCACTAGGCGTCGCGCGTCTCAGAGGGTGCATCGCCAGCTTACCGGTTCTTTGACGACGGCGCGCCGTTTGGGCATCATGCCTGAACAGCCTAGGCCCAAGGAGAGGCAAGCGGTGAATTTTTCGATGTCAGGCCGGCCTCGCGGCGTGGTCCTCAGCATCTGGCTTGCCGCCTCTTGCGCCGCGGTTCCGCTGGCGCTTGTCCTGACCAGCAACCCTGCCTATGCGCTGAGCGAGATCAAGCGCGAGGAGCTTCCAGCTCCTGCCGGGCCACCAGCCAATGGTGAGACGGCGCCGTCTGAAAATTCAGTGCCAATGCCCGATCTGCCCGGCACGGCGCCACCGGCCGCCAGCCAGCCGAAATCGCCCACGGAGCCCGGACAAAGCCAACCGGAAGCCCCCGCCAACGATGGCGGCGTGGCCAACCCGCGTGCCGATCCAGAAGCGCCGGTGCCCGAAGTCGTCTATGACCTTTCCAAATTGCCCGAGCCCGTCAGGCGCATGCGCGATCTGATGGTCGAGGCCTGCGTCAGCGGCGACATCGAGAAGCTGCGGCCGCTGATCGGCAAGGGCGACACCATGACCCAATTGTCGCTGGGCGAAATCGAGGGCGACCCGATCGCCTTCCTGAAAGGGCTATCGGGCGACAAGGAAGGTCAGGAAATCCTCGCCATCCTGGAAGAGGTGCTCAATGCCGGCTATGTCCATGTAGACGTCGGCACACCGCAGGAACTCTATGTCTGGCCGTATTTCTTCGCCCTGCCGCTGGACAAGCTCAACGCCAGGCAGCGGGTCGAACTGTTCAAGATCGTCACCGCCGGCGACTATGACGACATGAAGCAGTTCGGAGCCTACATCTTCTACCGCGTCGGCATTACGCCCACCGGGCAGTGGACGTTTTTCGTCGCCGGGGATTGAACGGCCGGCGAATAGCTGTCTCTCCTGCGCGGTTGAGGCGCTTATTTACAACTGTATTCCCAAGTGAAAATTTGAGGATGCTCAGCGTCGGGATCCTCGTCTTGTTCAGGATCCCTGCTTACGGCTATACTCCCCAGGGCGCTGACGCCATTTTGGCAACTACCCTTGATCAATCTCGCCACCATTCCAAAAACTTGCAG
The DNA here is from genome assembly GCF_040324035.1 of Mesorhizobium sp. M0016. Lineage (NCBI taxonomy): Bacteria > Pseudomonadati > Pseudomonadota > Alphaproteobacteria > Hyphomicrobiales > Phyllobacteriaceae > Mesorhizobium > Mesorhizobium sp. M0016. Next base: position 359,064 of record NZ_JAMYVM010000003.1, read on the forward strand.
ATGCCGATCTCGGAACGACATCTCCGCCAGCGGCCCATCATACTTTTCTCTGTTATGAATGACCTCTATGCGTCTCTTGTTCGAACCCAGGTCGATTATAGAGTAGTTGAATTCCGATCCGCTCAATTCAGACACACCCTGCTTCGGGGTATCCAGGGCATTTGCCGAAACTTCAGTCATACCCAGAATGATCAAGATAGCGGAGATATATCTGAGCATAATTCCCCCCAATAAACGAGAATTAGAGTCTGTCTTGCCGGATGCTTTCCAGAGTAATTCCAGGAAAAGTGTGAAACGGCTTTCCGTCCGAATTGCGTCCAAACAAAGAGAGTGACGGATTTGGCAGAACAATGCACCGCTTTGGTTAGTAAATACGCCGCGGTATTGGCCTGTCCCGCCTGGCGGTCGAACGGGGATCCGTAGCCGAGGACACGTATGGTGGTTCGTTATCCGGCCGCCTAAGCCGGCAGCGCCTCGGAAAACTCCACCGGCCTGCCCTGTCCTGGCGTGACGATCTCGCCTTCCCACATCACGCGACGGCCGCGCACGATGGTGCCGATCGGCCAGCCGGTGACTTCCTTGCCGTCATAGGGCGTCCAGCCGGCCCTGGAGCCGGCTTGCGCATTGGTGATGGTCTCGCGCCGCTGGAGGTCGACAATGGTGAAATCGGCATCGTAGCCGGCGGCGATGCGGCCTTTCCTGGCCATGCCGAAGATGCGCTGCGGGCCGTGGCTGGAGAGGTCGACGAAGCGCTGCAGGGTCAGCAGGCCTGAATTGACATGGTCGAGCATGATCGGCACCAGCGTCTGCACCCCGGTCATGCCAGACGGCGAGGCCGGATAGGGCTTTGCCTTCTCGGCCGGCGTGTGCGGGGCGTGATCGGAGCCGAGCACGTCAATGATGCCTTGCGCAATGCCGTGCCAGACGCCGTCGCGATGGCGGGCCGCGCGAACCGGGGGATTCATCTGGATCAGCGTGCCCAGCCGCGCATAGTCGTCGGCGGCGAGTGTCAAATGGTGCGGCGTCGCCTCGCAGGTGGCGACATCCTTGTGCTGCTGGAGGAAGATGATTTCCTCGGCAGTGGAGATATGCAGCACATGGATGCGGGCGCGGGTGTTTCGCGCGATGCGCACCAGCCGCTCGGTACAGCGAAGCGCCGCGATCTCGTCGCGCCAGACGGGATGCGATGACGGGTCGCCCTCGACGCGCAGGCCCAGGCGCTCGCGCAGCCGGAACTCGTCCTCCGAGTGAAAGGCGGCACGGCGGCGGGTGTTGCGCAGGATCGATGCGACACCCTCGTCGTCCTCGACCAGCAGGTCGCCGGTGGACGAGCCCATGAACACCTTTATCCCGGCAGCACCCGGCAGCCGCTCGAGCTCACCGACATCATCGGCATTCTCGCGCGTGCCGCCAACCCAGAAGGCGAAGTCGCAATGCATCCGGCTGGTGGCGCGGCGCACCTTGTCGGCAAGCGCCGCCTCGCTGGTGGTCAGCGGATTGGTGTTGGGCATTTCGAAGACGGCGGTGACCCCGCCCAGAACAGCGGCGCGAGATCCACTCTCGAGATCTTCCTTGTGCTCCAGCCCCGGCTCGCGAAAATGCACCTGGCTGTCAACGACGCCGGGCAGGACGTGCAGCCCGCGACAGTCGATCGCTTCGCCGGCCGAAGCTTGGCGAAGATCGCCTATTGCGACGATGCGACCACCCTTGACGCCGACATCGCGCGCGGCTTCGCCATCATGGTTGACCACAGTGCCGCCTGTCAGGATGAGGTCGTAGGTGGTGGCCATGGGCGTTCGGTCTCTTGCGGGGGGAGTATCGTCGGCTTACGTAAAGGCCGACTGTTTTGCAAGATCAGGTTCTTTGCCCCCCATGCCTTTTGCCCTGTTCAAAGACCGCGCCCTCATTTCCGTGTCAGGCCCGGATGCCGAGCATTTTTTGCAGAATATCCTCACCACCGACCTCGACACGCTGGCCGTCGACGCGGCAAAGCCAGGTGCGCTGCTTTCGCCGCAAGGCAAGATCCTGTTCGATTTCCTGATCTCGCGTAGCGGCGAGAACGCATTCCGGCTGGATTGCCGTGCCGACATCGCAGACGATTTCCTGCGCCGGCTGATGCTTTACAAGCTGCGCGCCAAGGCCGAGATTGCCAGGCAGGATCAAGTGCTTGTGACGGTTGCGTGGGGCGATGATTCAAGCGCTTCACAGTCTGATTCAACGGTACTTGCCGATGCCCGCTTCCGCGAGGTGGCTGTGAGCCGCTCCTATGGCGGCGCATCCGTAGGTGGCGACCCGGCTGCGTGGCAGGCGCTCCGCATCGCCAACGGCATTGCCGAAAGCGGTTCCGATTATCAGCTCGGCGATGCCTTCCCTCACGACGTGCTGCTCGACGAGACCGGCGGCGTCGGCTTCAAGAAAGGCTGCTATGTCGGCCAGGAAGTGGTCTCGCGCATGCAGCATCGCGGCACCGCCAGGCGCCGCGTGCTGATCGTTTCGGCCGACCGCGCCTTACCCGCGCCCGGCACGGAGCTGACGGTTGCGGGGCGGCCGGTCGGCACGCTCGGCTCGACCGCGGGCACGGCCGGACTCGCCATTGCCCGCATCGACCGGGCCAAGGCGGCGCTCGACGCTGGCCAGCCGGTACTGGCCGGTGATGTCACCGTCTCGCTCGCCATCCCGGCCTGGGCGCAGTTCAGCTTTCCCAGGGAAGCCATCGGCGCGGAGGACGCCTGATGGCTGCCGATCGCGTCGGAGCGCCACCGCGCGCGTGGCAGCGCATGCTGTCGGGACGGCGGCTCGACCTGCTAGATCCCTCGCCGCTCGACATCGAAATTTCCGACATCGCCCACGGGCTTGCCCGCGTTGCCCGCTGGAACGGGCAGACCCGCGGCGATCACGCCTTTTCGGTCGCCCAGCATTCGCTGCTGGTCGAGGCGCTGTTCAGCGAGTTGCAGCCGGACGCCTCGGCCAATGCTCAGTTGGCAGCACTGCTGCATGACGCGCCGGAATATGTCATCGGCGACATGATCTCGCCGTTCAAATCGGTAATGGGCGGCTCCTACAAGGAGTGTGAGCTGCGTCTCCAGCGCGCCATCCATCAGCGCTTTTCGCTGCCGCCCGAACTCGGCGTCGGCTTGCGCAAGGAGATCAAGCGCGCCGACCAGATCGCCGCCTATTACGAGGCAACGCTGCTTGCCGGTTTCTCGACCGCGGAAGCAACCGAGTTCTTCGGCCGGCCGCGCGGGTTCAATGCCGACCGCTTCGACTTTAAGCCGCACTCGGTGACCTCGGCGCAAGCTGCCTTCCTCAAACGCTACGCAACGCTTGAAAAGCAACGCCAGGCAACGGTTGCCGTGCATTCGGCGCAGTGAACATACGCTAAATTAACCAGCGGTAACCACAGTACCGGGTTTCGATCACGGTCAGCAGGCACGCCTCATGTCCGTTGCGCACGTCAAGGGTGGTTCGCCCGTCCGCAGACGGGGAGCCGGAGGCGTCGCCGCGCCACGGCAGATCGCCGACGAACTGCGCCACCAGAACGAGCGCTTTTCCGCGGCCGTCGAGAATATGTCGCATGGGCTGTGCATGTTCGACGCCGACGAGCGGATGATCATCTGCAACGGCAACTATATCAGCATCTTCTCCCTCGACGCGAAGATCGTGCGGCCCGGCATCGCGTTCCTGGACATTCTAAAGCACAGCGTCGACATCGGTGTCGCCTCACAGAGCGCCGAAGACCTGTATGCCATCCGCAAGCCCTATATCGAGCGCGCGCAAGCCTCGACCTACGAGGAAATACTGTCGGACGGACGCATCGTTTCCATCACGCACCGGCCGCTGGCCTCAGGCGGCTGGGTGTCGATCTATGAGGACATTACGGAGCAAAGGCGGGCCGAGCAGGAACTGAAGGAGCAGCACCGCCGCTTCGATGCGGCGCTCGCCAACATGTCGCAAGGCCTGTTGATGTACGACGCCGAAGGCACGCTGATCGTGCGCAACCAGCGCTTCCTCGACCTCTACAAGGTCACGCCTGACGACTTCCCGCTCGGCATGAGCCAGCGCGCCCTGCTCGAACAGATGGTGCGACTGCGCATCTATCCGTCGATGGACATCGACGGCGAGATCGCCAACACCAGAGCCAGCCTGCAGGCCGGTGAGGAGCGTTCGACAGACCGCAGCCTTGCCGATGGCCGAACGCTGCTGGTTGCGCGCCGGCCGCTTGCCGGTGGCGGCTGGGTGGCGACCTTCGAAGACATCACCGAGCGCCGGCGCGCCGAAGAGCGCATGAGCCACCTTGCCCATTACGACACGCTGACCGACCTGCCCAACCGCTCGATGTTTCGCGAACGGCTCGACCAGGCGATGGCCGGCGATACACCGTTGGCGATCTTCTCGCTCGACCTCGATCGCTTCAAGGCCGTCAACGACACCTGGGGACACCCGGCCGGTGACTGGCTGCTGAAATGCGTGGCGGAGCGGTTGCGGCACAGCCTGCGCAGCGACACCGATGTGGTCGCCCGCCTCGGTGGCGACGAGTTCGCCATCCTGCAGTTCAATCCCAAAGGCGCCACCGATGCGGAACAACTGGCAAAACGCATCGTCGCTGTCGTCAGCCAGCCGTTTCGCGACAAGGGCCGCGACATGCATGTCGGCATCAGCCTTGGCATCGCGCTGTATCCCGGTGACGGCAAGGACGCCGACACGCTTTTGAAGAACGCTGACATGGCGCTTTACAGCGGCAAGAGCGAAGGCCGCAACGTCTACCGCTTTTTCGAGCCCGGCATGGATGCCTTGGTGCGGGCGCGCCTGGCGCTCGAAACCGATCTCGAGACGGCACTGAAGCGGCGGGAGTTCGTGCTGGAGTTCCAGCCGATCACCAACATCGCGTCGGGCAAGATCGTCGGCGCCGAAGCGTTGATGCGGTGGAATTCACCGACGCGCGGCCTGGTGGCGCCCGATGATTTCATCGCAGCCGCCGAAGACAGCGGGCTGATCGTTCCGCTGGGCGAATGGGCGCTGAAACAGGCCTGCAGCGTGGCCGCCGGCTGGCCGCCTGGAATGCGCATCGCCGTCAATGTCTCGGCAGTGCAGATCAGAAGCGCCGACTTTGCCCGCAGCGTGATTTCGGCGCTGGCCGTTTCCGGCGTGCCGGCCAGCCGGCTCGAACTGGAAATCACCGAGACCGTGCTGATGGATGAGAGCGAGACGGTGCTGAAGACGCTGAGACAGCTGCGCGAACTCGGTATCCGCATCGCGCTCGACGATTTCGGCACCGGCTATTCGTCGCTCGGCTATCTCAGGCGTTTTCCCGTCGACAAGATCAAGATCGACCGCTCCTTCATCCACGATATCGACAACAAGGACACGGCGGCGATCGTGCGCACGATCATCGGGCTTGGTGCCGAACTTGGCATCACTGTCACCGCCGAAGGCGTCGAGACCGAAGCGCAGCTCGACATATTGCGCAAGGCTGGCTGCGTCGAGGCGCAGGGCTTTCTGATCGGCATGCCGTCAAAGGCCGCCGACATGGCTCGACTTCTCAAGACGAGGGCAGCGTCCCGGCGCGCCTGAACATCCCCGGCGTCATTCCATGCGCGGCGCGGAAGGTGCGCGAGAGATGGCTTTGGTCGGAGAAGCCGGCCGCAAAGGCGGCACCGGCGAGATCTGAACCTTGCCGGATCAGCAGATCGGCACGGCGCAGCCTGCGGTCACGGATGAAGGCAGCAGGGGTGAGACCCAGCACTTTCCTGAAATCGCGGATAACTTGAAAGCGCGTCACGCCTGCGGCTTCAGCGAGCCGCTGCAAATCGAGGTCCGAGTTCAGATGGTCTTCGATGACCTGTTCATAGACCCGGAGCCGGCTTTTCGATCCGAAGCTTTCGACCGCCTCGCGCCGCCGGCCGCCCCAATCGCCATGGCGCAGGATGAGCTTGCGCAAGGCGATCAGCATGGATGTTTCGGCGCTCGTGGCATCACCCGATGTCGAAGCCAAGTGCGCGACGCCTACTGCCTGGACGAGATCGGCATCATCGACGATCGCTTGCGAAAACAACGGCGGGCGATCCTGCCCGAGTTCGTCCGCGATCGCACCCATGAGCGAGGCCGACGGATAGAAGGTGCAGTAAGCCCAACCCTGGTCGGCACCCGCCTCGCCGTCATGCCATATCTCCGGATTGACGAGCAGAACCGTGCCCGACGGCGCGAGGACAGTCTCGTTGCCGATGCGGACCCGCTCGCACCCTTGCGTGATCAGGGCGACGACATAGGTCGGGTGCGTGTGCAGCTGGTAGCGATGCCGCGTGAAGCGCGCCTTGAGCATGCCAAGATCGCGAAAGCGCGGATGACGCCAGAACTGCGTCGTCTCCTGAGGCTGTTGAATTCCAGACACGGTCAATCCTGTTCAAGACGCTGCCGGCGCAAATCCTTTACGTGCTGGCATCGACAAGGCCGAATTTACGATAGCCGGCAAGGAGAGCGCAATGCTGCACAACGACCCCATCGCCGCCCTCACCCCGCAGGTGGTGGAATGGCGGCATCACATCCACGCCAACCCCGAACTCGGTTTCCAAGAGTATGAGACCGCGCGCTTCGTCGCCGACAAGCTGCGCACCTTCGGGCTCGACGAGGTTCATGAAGGCAAAGGCGGCACCGGCGTGGTTGGCGTCCTCAGAGGACGACCAGGCGTGCGCGCCATCGGGCTTCGGGCCGAACTCGATGCCTTGCCCGTGCTGGAGAAGACAGGATTGCCATATGCGTCGAAGAAAGACGGCGTGATGCATGCCTGCGGCCACGACGGGCACATCGCGATGCTGCTCGGCGCCGCCAAGCTGCTCGCCGACAACAGAGCCTTCGACGGCACCGTCTGTTTCATCTTCCAGCCGGCGGAAGAAAATGAAGGCGGCGCCATGCGGATGATCGAGGACGGACTGTTCGAGCGCTTCCCCGTGGAAGCCGTCTACGCCGTCCACAACTGGCCGGGGCTGCCGCTCGGAAAGATCGCGGCCCGTGCCGGGTCGATGATGGCGGCCGTCGACACTTTCGAACTGAACTTTGAGGGGACCGGCGCGCATGCCGCCATGCCGCAGCTAGGCGACGATCCCGTGCTCGCGGCCGGCGCCTTCGTTCAAGCCGTGCAGCGCATCGTCAGCCGTTCGGTCGACCCGCAAATGGCGCTGGTCGTTTCGATCACCCAGATCCATGGCGGCAATGTCGGCAACATCGTGCCGGGCAAGGTCTGGCTGCAGGGAACCTGCCGCTTCTTCGAGCCCACTTTGTCGGACCATTGCGAAAGGCTGATCGGCGACATCGCGCAAGGCATTGCCTCGGCGCATGCACTCACCGCCAAGCTCGCCTACAAGAAAGGCTACCCGCCGCTGGTCAACACGTCGGCTGCCACTGACCGGGCCGTCCAGGCGGCAACCGCGGTTGTCGGCCGCGAGCAGGTCGAGACCGCATCCAACCCGAGCCTCGGCTGCGAGGATTTTGCCTACATGGTCCGCGAAGCCGGCGGCTGCTATGCCTGGGTCGGCGCAGGAGCGGTCAGACCGGGCGAAGGGCTGCACGGCGATCGCTATGTCTTCAACGACGCCATCGTCCCCACCGTGCTCCGCTATTTCGTCACGCTCGTTGAGCAGACGCTACGCTGACGGCCGAGCGCCTCAGCGCAAGGTCTCGACGTATTTCTCGTGGAAGCTGACATAGCCGGGTTCGACGACTTTGAGATGGCGCTCGATCAGCTGGTGGAAGGCCGGCAGCTGATGGAAGGGCACGCCGGGATAGGCGTGGTGCTCGGCGTGATACGGCATGTTCCAGGCGACTTTGCGCACCAGCCAGTTGGTCAGCGTGGTGCGGGTGTTTTCCAGCATGTTGGCGACAAGCGGGCAGCGGCCATGCTCGGCCAGCAGATAGAGCCTGAGGAAGGGCTGGCCGAGCAGCGCCGGCACGATCCAGACATAGAGCAGTACACTTGCCTCGAACCACAGGGCTAGCGCGGCGACCACGACATAGAAAGCGATCATGGCGCGGGCTTCAGTGCGCACCTTGGGCAGGCCTTTCGGCGGCACGTAGCTGTCGTGGCAGCCGCCAATCGCGTTGGTGTAGAGTGTCTGCAAATGCCCCCACCACACCGGCAGGCCCGAGACGTGGACGATGTATTGCCGCATCGTCTCCGGTTTCGGGAAGGCGAGTTCCGGATCGTTCTCGGGATCCTGGGTGAAACGGTGATGGGCGAAGTGGAAATAGCGAAACCAGTCGGCGGGCAGCGCGATCGCCAGGCTGCAGACCCTTGCGGCGGCATCGTTGAGCCACTGCGTCTCGAACGCCGTCCTGTGCACCGTCTCATGCAGCAGCGTGAACAGGAAGACGATAAGAATGCCTTGCGGCAACATCAACAGCGGCCAGTACGACACCTTGGCCGCAATCAGCCCGCCGATAGCCACAATCGCGCCGAGATGGAAGGCGAGTTGGACCAGACCCGGCCCGTCCGACTTGCCGGTCAGGCGGCTGCGCTGCTCATTGGTCAGGAACGCGATGACGTCGCGATGGTCTCTGGGTTCAAACTGGGCTACGGTCATGGCGCCAAGCTACTCGAATAAGAAAGCTTTCAAAAGACGAGGATTTCTGCGACACAGATAAGCTGACCTTACCTATCGGATCACCCAATGACCGCGCTTCCTCGTGGTGCTGACGGAAGCCGGTGTCGAGATGCTGCCCCGGCTGACCCTGGCTTTTCGGGAGATCGGCAGCATCGCGCGTGGCAGCGATGCCTTCCGCCCGCGGCTTGTCGTATCGGTGCCGCCGTCCATGGCGATGGGCTGGCTTTCCGAACGCCTCGCCGGCTTTGTCGCCAGCCACGGCGCCGTCGACATATCCCTGCGCGGCGATGACGATCCGGTGCCGTTCGACCGCGAACTGATCGACATCCGGCTGTCCTTCGGCCCGCACTATCGTGAACACCCGAGCGAGGAGATCGTCAGGGACGCCGTCTACCCCGTCTGCGCGCCAGAACTCACCGCCAAAACCGACAGCCTCGCCGGCCTGCCACTGATTCACACCGACTGGGGACCGACCGGCGCGTCGTTTCCGTCTTGGCGCACCTGGTTCGAGGCGGCGGGCATAGAACCCGGCCGCGCAGTGCAGCGCGGCCTGTCGGCGAACTCGTCGCGGGCAGCGCTCGACCTTGCCATTTCAGGGCTGGGCGTGGCGCTGGCGCAAGGCATTTATTGCGCCGGGGCGCTGGAAGAGGGCCGTTTGGTCCGGGCTAATGCCCTATCGATCGCGCTGCGTCAGCCATATTGCCTGACGATCCCGGAACGCAGTGCAAGGCGCGACCTGGTGGCGGCGTTTCGCAATTGGCTGATTGAGGAATGCCGGCGGTCGGTGGGTTCGCCGGTGCTCGGCTGATGGACCGAACTGCTCAGAGATGGCCGGCCAGTGCGGCGACCATGTCCTTGTTCGTCGCCACGGGAATGATCTCGAACTCCACCAGGTCAGACCATTCGATGACCCAGCGCTGCAGCAGCGTGACGTCATCGGCTTCGACCAAAAGGAAGCAGCGGCTCATATCAGCCGCGATCCAGGAGTGGTGCACGACAAGCGCGTCCGGCTTCAATCGGCCGCGCTCGCCGAAACGGCGGTAGATCTCCTTGCGGTCGCAGCCGGTGAAATCCTCGATGACGATGAACTGCATTTTTCCCCCTCGGTTGAATTACCGCCCGGGACGGCAAACTAACGCCCGGGACGGTCCAGCCGCTCCAGGAACCATTGCGTCAGCCGCACCCAGACTTCGTCCTTTTCGCCGGAATCCTCCCAGCCATGGTCGAGGTTCGGGTTGTCGTTGACCTCGATGACGAAGACGCCATCCTTGGTTTCCTTGAGATCGACGCCGTAAAGCCCGTCGCCGATGCAGCGCGCCGCCTTCACCGCGGTGTCGACGACATGCGGCGGCGTCTCTTTCAGCGTGAAGGTCTTGATACCGCCCTGGTCGGGCTTGCCGCTGGCCTTGTGGTTGACGATCTGCCAGTGTTTTTTCGCCATCAGATAATGCACGGCAAACAGCGGCTGCCCGCCGAGCACGCCGACGCGCCAGTCATATTCGGTCGGGATGAATTTCTGCGCGATCAGGAGATCGGAATCCTCCAGCCACTCGGTGGCGAGCGTCTTCAGTTCTTCGAAGTTGCCGCATTTCTTGACGCCGCGCGAGAACGATGAATCCGGGATCTTCAGCACCAGCGGAAAGCCCAGCGTCTGCGCCGCCAGTTCGAGGTCCGAGGTGCCGGCTATCATCACCGTCGGCGGCACCGGCACCTTGTTGTAGGCCATCAGTTCGTTGAGATAGACCTTGTTGGTGCAGCGGATCATCGACAGCGGGTCGTCGATCACCGGCATGCCTTCCTGCTGGGCGCGGCGCGCGAAGCGGTAGGTGTGGTTTGAGATCGAGGTGGTCTCGCGGATGAACAGCGCGTCGTAATTGGCGAGCTTGGCCAGGTCCTTCCTGGTGATCGGCTCGATTTCGACGCCCATCTTTTCGGCGATCTTGGCCCAGTAACGCAGCGAGGAAATCTCCGACGGCGGCAGTTCCTCATGCGGATCGACCAGCGTGGCGAAGGTGTAGCGTGCCGGCGTGCGGCCCTTGGTGTCGCGCCACTCGCGGTTGGTGTACGTCTCGAGCGCCTGCACGAAGAGGGCTTCTTCCTCCTCGGCCATCCTGGCCAGCGGCAGGAAGCCTATCTTGCGGATCGAAGCCCATTCGGCGCTGTCCTTGATGTGAACCTCAAGCGCCGGAGCGCGGAACCAGTCGAACAACAGCTTGGCGAAGCGGTCCCAGACCTTCGACGGTCCGATGCCGAAGAAGATGCAGATTTTTTGCGGGAAAACGCCTCCGAGATCCTTGCGGCATTTGTTGAGCGCCAGCTCCAGTTCCGGCAGCGCGTGCTCGTAGAGCTTGCGCTCGGACAGGTCGATCATCGTCTCGACCGTCGGGATGACCTTGTGGCCGCGCGAACCGGCGAGCAGAGAGGCATAATAGCCGCGGCTCTGGTAGGCGTAATTGTTCGACAGGTTGATGACCTTCGGCTGCTGGCCGCGAAACAGCGCCGGATGCGCAAGATAGTCACGGTTGGTGATGATCTTGTGCGGCGTCGCCGCCGGGTCGAGATCGTTCTGACGGCCGGTGAGGATGACCCAGGTCATTGTTATCAGCGTTTCCCAAGAGTGATGGCAGCACGCAGTCCGTCGCGGCCGAATTGCGCCATGTTCATGAAGATGCCGTGCGGCACGGGAATGTTGGCGGCATCGAGGATGGTCTCCTGTCTTTCGTCCTCGACCCAGGGATCGTGGATCAGGATGTGGTCGCCATCGTCGCCGATAGCCAGCACCCAATGCGGCACCTTCTTGCCGAACATCAGGAAGCCGCTGATCAGCACCAGCACCAGTTTTCCCTGAGCCAGGGCGCCGCGGATATCATCGATGGTGAACGGACGGTAATTCACCGGGATGCCGTAAAGTTCCGCGCGGCGGCGAAAGTCCACCTGGGCAAGTTCCATCACCCGGCGCTTGTCGTCGCTGCGCACCGATTGCAAGAACAGCGCGCCATAGAAGGACACGAAGATTTCCGCCGCAAGCCCGCTTTCGTAGCCGGAAACCGCAAGGCCGAAGGGCTCGCAGCCGCCTGGGCCGGACATCATGAACACGGTCGTTGCCTCGCGCCATAGGCGGATTTCCATGACCGGATCGGGCACGAAGCCGGAATCGAAATTGGCCATCGCCATCATCAGGCAGCATGGACCGCAGGTGAACTCGCAGGTCTGCTGGTAGAATGGGACTTTGGTGGCGACCGGAATATCGCCGCGCAAGGTCTTTTCGTAGCGCAGCGCGGTGGCGCCATCCTCGTAATAGTGAGGCTCGCGACCGATCTTGCGGTAGCCGCTCTGCTCATAGATGCCGATGGCGCGAAGATTGTCCTCGCGCACTTCGAGACGCAACATCATGCGGTCGTGCTCGAAGGCAGCTTCTTCGGCCGCTGCAAGCAGCATGCGGCCAATGCCGCGGCCGCTGAAAAACGGGCTGGTGGCAAGCGAATAGAGCCGGGCGACGCCGCTGCCCTTGCGAAACAGCACGATGGCGTAGCCGGCGACACGACCATCGCTTTCGGCGACCAGCATCTCGGCTGTCTCGCGTTCGATCAACAAGCGGAAGGAGCGCCGGGAAATGCGGTCACTAGAAAAGACCGCCTTCTCGATGGCGGCGAGGTCATCGACGTCGGACGCGCGGGCCTTGCGAATCTCGGCAGGCATGCGGGTTTGGAAAACCTCGATTGGGTGGAGGAAAAGACCGCAGTCAAAAACGTCGCAAACATCAGCCGAAACGCCGATATCCATCAAGCGCTATCGCACTTCGAATAGGGCCGAATTGTGACACTTTCTACCCCGGCGCATTCCCGAAACGGAATGCGCTTAACTGGCGATACCAGCCAGAAGCTGACCGTAGGCCCGCTTGGCGACCGCAGCCAGTTGCTCGCGCGGCAGCGAGCCGACGACGGCGCAGGCATAGCCCTTGTCCAGCCAGTAGACCGCCTCGGGGCCGTCGGCCTCGGCCATGTAGGTGCCCTTGGACTTGGCTGAGGAATCAGCGGTAACGAACAAGGAGATGCGCTGACCCTTGGCGTCCTCGTAAAGCAGCATCGCTGCCTTGCCCTGGCCGGCGGGCAGCAGCCGGCCGCCAACCAGCTGGAAGCCTTCCGCCACCAGATCCGGCGCCACCAGTTTCAGGCCGACGCGGTTGGACAGCCAGGTCTGCAGGTGATCCTTGTCGCTTGCCGGCACTTCCACCGCATGGCGCTGTTCGGCGGCATAGATGACATGGGCGGCGATCGCCTCTTCGGCCAGTTGGTCATCGGCGCCATCTTCCCTGCCGATGCCGTCGATGCCGGCAAAATAGCCGCCAAGACCGCCGATGACGAGCACTGCGGCCGCCGCGGCCGCAAGCCGCCAGCGCGACTGCCGCGCCGCCGCTTTGGTCGCGCCTTCACCGCTAACGATCTGCTTGAACAGCACCGGCACGGGCTCGTCGAGCACACCGGCAAAGGCGGCGCGCAACGCGGTGCGGTCGGCGGTGTAGCGGGCGCTTTTGGCCTTCATTTCGGGATTGGCATCGATCCAGGCGTCGTAGGCGGCGCGCTCGTCGCCCGGCAGCTCGCCGTCGAGAGCCATGTGGATATCGCGTTCGGAAAAATCGCGGCGGGTCATTTCTCGACGATCCTTATCGAGCGGCGGCGCGCCGTGTCATCGAGCAGGCTGCGCAGCTCCTCGCGTCCGCGCGCTATGCGCGACATCAGCGTGCCGGCGGGCACGCCGAGAATGTTGGCGGCTTCGGCATAGGAGAATCCTTCGATGGCGACCATGACGAGAGCGGCGCGACGGTCGGGGCTGATCGCCTGCAATGCGTCGATGATCTCGCGCGAGGCGGCGTTCTCCGCCTGCTCGGCGGGGACTGCCTGCGCCTCGTTTGCGTCAAGCGGTAGGATCGTCGCCTCACCGCGCCGGTTCACCTTGCGCATCTGATCGATGAACAAATGATGCATGATCGTAAACAGCCACCTCCGGGGGCTTTCTCCCGTCTGCCAGCTTTCAAGCCGCAAGAGCGCTCGTTCGAGGCAATCCTGGACGAGATCGTCAGCGGATTCGCGGTCGCGCAGAAGCGAGCGTGCGTAGCGGCGCAGGCGCGGTATTTCGCCAAGGATTGCTGCCTTCTTTTCGTCCATGACCGCTGGTTCTGAGGTCGCCCTTGTTTAACCCGATTGAACGCGCCTTCCCGGCGCGGCGCAAGCGGCCAGCGCGAAGCGGTCTGCCGCCCCGGTCACCCAAGCAGTGAGATAACGAGTTGATCTGCTAAATTATTCCCCGCAATCAACAAAAGGGCCGAATTATCCTAAATCGGTCAGTGCGAAATCATGGCCTTTGTACAGCAGTGGAAGATCGCGGCTTTTCGCGCAGGCGTAAGCAAAACAGTCCCCGAGATTCAGATCCGCCTTGTGGCCAACGGCTTTGCCGTAACGGGCACTCGCGTCAATGGCCCGAGAGCTGATGTTGTCGTCAATGGCCAGACTCTCTCCCATGATCTCCACAATGAACTCATCGATCAGATCGCGGGCATGGAGAAGGGCTTCAGCGCTGGGTCTGCGCGGGCCGGCGCCGGCCCTTGCCAATGCCTGTGTTGCTTCGAAGTGAACCAACGGAGAAACCCAGACCTGCCCGGAAAAACCGGATAGCTGCTTCAGCAATTCCTCCCACCCAGGTTCCTGGTTGAGAATGGCGACGATCACCGACGCGTCGACAAACATCAGTCTTCCCACATCTCGTCGGTGAACTTCTTCATATCGAAATCGGGATTGGGCAGGCCAAGCTTCCTGGCCCTGTCCTGAAGACTGGCGATCCGATCGCGCAGCGGCACCTTCGCCCGATTGCGCTCAAGTTCGTGCACGAGCGCGACCCGCACCGCCTCCGTTTTGCTCGGAGCGTTCGTCTCGCGTTGCAATCTGCTGGCCAGCGCATCCACTTCGTCGTCGCGGATATAGAGCGGCATCGAATATCCTCCGTTGGATATTCATATATTCCATCTCGTATATCACTTCAAGTTGCAGCGTTGGCCTCCCTCGCCGCCCGCGTCAGCAGCCGCTGGTAGAACAGGCCGATGCCGATCAGCACGGCGCCAAGACCGATGAAGGACAGCGCCCTGAGCACGCCTTCCAGTTCCGACATGTCGAACAGGAAGACTTTTACCACGGCAATCGCGATCAGCGCCGCCGAGGCAATGCGCAGCACCTGCGACTTCAGCCAGACGCCGGCGGTGAGCAGCACGACGCCGATGATCAGCCAGAGCGCCGAATAGGTGTAGGTCTCAAGCTGCCCGAGGCCGCTCCACAGGCCGATGAACTCGCCCTTGAACACGCGCCTGACCGACAGTGTGGCGTAGGCGAAGACAAGCAATGCCGCCACCACCGCCAGCATCTGCGCATACCATGGCGGCCGCTTGTCCCTGGCATAGAGCGCCAGCCCGCCGGCGGCTATGGCCGGCAACAGGTAAGCCAGGAACAAGAGGTTGAACACCGGGATCTGGCCGGTCGATTCGTCGGTGAACAGCGGATTGAGCACCAGGAAATGCTGGAGGACGATGAAGGCGACCGAGAGCACGCCGGCAGCCATCGAGCCGTAGCGCAGCACAGAGCTTGGCGAGCGCATGTCGATGGCCACCAGTATCGCGCCGGCGCCGATGGCGATCAGCGTATAGATCGCCTGTTCGGCGAGCGTCACCGGGCCGGTGTCGATGACGCCGCCATGCATGGCGTGGCGCACCAGCATGGCGACGGTGAGCAGCGCAAACAGGGCTGCACCCGCCTCCATCGCTAGGCGCGGCCGGCCATTGCCAGTTGTTGGTAGTGCGGGGGTGGTACGCGCGAGTTGCCAGGCGGCAAAGCCGAAGGCTAGCGCCGGTACGCCGTATCCCGTCAGCAGCCAGTTGAACACCGGCGTCGTCGTCAGGAACTCGGCGCCGACGATGGTCGGATCGAAGGCGACGCGGCCGAGCACGGCGACGACCGCGCCGACCGAAATCCGGCCCAGCACGGGATAAGAACGCCAACGCGTCGCCAGCGCCGGCACGATGGCGGCAACGCCGGCAAGCAACGTGGTCCAGCCGGAACCGAAGGCCATGTGCAGCATCAGGAGCCCGGCCAGAGCCGAGCCGCAAAGCGCGAAGGAGACGGCGACGTCGCCCTTGAGCGGCGGCTGTTCGGCGCGCGCAATCCATTCGCCGCCGGCGGCGAAGACGACGACCAGAAGGGCAGCTATCGCTGCGTAGACAAGGTCGCGGTCGAGATTGCCGTAGGCGAGCCACAGCGTCAGCAGAATAAGCAGCGGCGAAGCGACGCCCCATGCCGCCCAGCATGCCGCGCGGACCCGTGCTGAGGCGGCGAAGCGGCGTGCGGCCCAGAAGCCGGCGCCGATGAAAACCAGGCCGAGGGCAATGCCGATGCGCAGCGTCAACGGATTTCCGGCCGCCACCGGCATGCCGTCAAAGCCGATATTCCCCTGGGTTATGTCGGAGCCGATGGTGGTGGGCGGAATGATGCCGAGATGGATCATCACGCTCACCACGCCGGCGGCATGCAGCAGCGGCAGCGCGCGCGGCCGGTAGAGTGCGGTGGCGACAAGGGCGACGAGGACGAAGGCGCCCGGCAAGGCGCCACCGGCGGCGACCAGCGTCGTGTCGACGGACAGGCCTAGCGCTGAAAACGCAACGAAAACGCCAGGCACGATCGAGGGCCAGTCGAAGCCCGCCTTTGCAGGTTCCGCTTCGCCGCCACGACTGCCCAGCCAAACAAAGGCAAGCACCGCCAGCGTCACCGCATCGATGAACAGGACGACGGCAAGGTCGGCGAACCGGATGACGGCAAGGTCGGCGACGAGCGTACTCATCATGTAGGCGATGGTCCAGGCGCCGGTGCCGAAGAAGGCGGCCGCAATCAGGAATTTCCAGTCGCGAATGCGGGCGATCACGGCTGTGGCGGCAAGCACGATCGCCAGGTAGACGAACAGCGCCCATGGGTTGGGCGCCTGCGAGGACACAAGCGCCGGCGTCGCCATCGAGCCGACAAGGCCGATGCCGGCCAGGGCCTGACCGTGGACGAGAGCGGCGACAATGGTCGCTACGCCGATGGCGCCGAGCACGGTGAAAGCGAAGGCCGGGCCGACGAAACCGTAAATGGCGTGCGCGGCATAGACCGTACCGAACAGAATGAAGGCGCCGGCAGCCGTCAGGATCGCCGGAATATAGGCGCCTGCAGCCCCTTGCACCGGCACCTTGAAGCCGGTGCGGCGGATGAACTCGCCGCCGCCGATCAGCACCAGGCCGAGCAGCGCCGCCAGGGACAGCCGCACTTCGGGGCCGAAAATGCCGGCCTCGATGGTGTAGCGGATCAGGAACAGGCCGCCCAAAGCCAATGCGACGCCGCCGACCCAGACCGCCCAACGGGTGCCGAGCGCCGTTTCGACCTCGGACTGGCGGGCTGCCTTCGCCGTGGCGGCAGGCGCGGATCCGGTGAATGCCGCCTTGGCCGCGGCTGACAGTTGTGGCACGGCCTCGCTGGTGGCCGCATCGGCTTCGGCGGCCGGTGCCTGGGCATGTGCCGCGTCGGCTGTTGTTGGCGAAGCTATGTCGGCAACTGGTGCGGTGGCCTGAGCGGCATCCGCCGGTACGCTTGCAACCTGCTCGACCGGTTTGGCAACGGGCGGTGTCGCATGCACTCCGGACAGAACCAGGCTGCGCATCGCTCCGAGCTCGCGCTCGATCAGACTGACGCGGCCCTGCTGGCGCAAGACGAGGACAAAAAGCACGATAACGACGACGGCGCCAATCAGGCTTTCAAACATGGCGGTTCCCCCAAACCAGGCCAGTTTTCACTGACAATTGCGGCGGCCACACGGCCACCCCAGATGGCTATTCAAGTCACGCCACCGCAATGGTGGCCGAAAAGAAGTTATCGAGCATGTTTCGTCGGCAAACTCCAGCGGCCTACGGTCTTTATCCTCACCCATCATCTGAGATGGCCAGGAATGGCACGCCGCCGCCACTTGCCAAGCAGCCATGCTATCCTCAGATGAACTACGAGGAAATCGAATGCCGAAACGAAGTGCGGGGCTGCTGATCCACCGGACAAAAGCCGGCATTCTCGAGTTTTTACTCGTCCATCCCGGCGGCCCTTTCTGGGCAAGGAAGGATGAAGGCGCCTGGTCGATCCCCAAGGGCCTCGTCGATGACAATGAAGATGAGTTGGCCGCCGCCCGGCGCGAGGTCGGGGAAGAACTCGGCGTCGCGATCGATGGGGATTTCGAACCTGTCGGCAGCTATCGGCAAGCCAGCGGCAAGATCGTCATCGCCTGGAGTGTCGAGGCGGATATCGACGCCGATGCCGTCAAAAGCAACATGTTCACGATGGAATGGCCGCCACGATCTGGCTCGTTGAAGGAATTTCCCGAAGTCGACAGGGCCGGCTGGTTTTCCTTGGCCGAGGCCAGCCGCAAGATCCTCGGCGGTCAGCGCGCCATCCTCGATGATTTCATGGAGCATCGCAAAGCCGGCTGAGGCTCTTGCCCTACGAGTACCCCCACCCTAACCCTCCCCACAAGGGGGAGGGAATGCTGCCGCATGCAGCTTTTGGTGTGAACCTGGACGGTTTGCGGAGGTCAGCACCCACCGAGTCTCCCTCCCCCTTCTGGCGCAGCGTCTGCCGTAAGGGCGGCCTTGCCGCCCGAATGATGCTTGCGCAAGGCGGCGAGGAAGCCGGCACGGGCATCGGGCTGTTCGATGCCGCGCGGCTCGTAGACATGGCGGGTGAAAAAGAAACCGGTCAGATGGAAGGCGTCCTCGAGTGCCGCGTGGTCCGCCCGCAAGCCGGAGCCGCGCTGCAGGAAGGCCGGCAGCGCCAGCATCTTGTCGCGCCACGGCGCACCGGCGGCTCGCGACACGGCACGGCCGGATTTCGGCGAGACATAGGCCAGATCCTGCCTGGCGCCGGTCGCCGCGCATTGGCTGAGATCGAGGCCGAAGCCGAGTTCGTCGAGGATGAGCAGTTCGAAGCGCGCCACCAGTTCGCCGGCGGCATCCGAATCGTCCAGATGGGCGATCATCACGGCAAGCGTCTCATACAGGCCGCCATGGGCGTCGCGCTCCGGCAGGAGCCTGAGATGCGCGGCCATGGTCTGCAGGCCGTAGACGGCGACTGCGCTGTCCATCAACCGGGCGGCATTCATCTCGATCGCCTCGGCCTGGAAGGTGCCGAGATGCTCGTCGAGGCGTGCCCGCCACAAAAGGTCGACGCGGTTGCCGGGCTGCAGCACCGGCTGCTGCTTGCGCGAGCGCCCGCCGCGCACCAGGCCGAGATGGCGGCCATGCGCACGCGTCATTACCTCGAGAATGGCGCTGGTTTCGCCATGCTTGCGGGTGCCGAGTATGATTCCCTCGTCGCGCCATTCCATGGCAGGAGCTTGTCACCGGTTGCGTGGCGAAATCAAGATTTTGGCGCGCCGCGTGCGATCTGTGCTGACATTGGATCCCCACACATCGTCGAAAGGCTCTGATCATGCGAATTTCCGGTGATCGGCCAGAACGTCGTCGATGACGCGGCGCGATCGTTCCGCCTCGGCCTGGTTGGCGTCGTGTCCGGCAACGGTGATCAGCGCTTTCCACAGCGTCCAGCCGCGGCCGCGCGCCCAGGTCGCTTCATCGACGTCGATGGCAGCCCGGAATGCCTCCCGGCTCTCGCCCTGGAAGAATGTCCAGGCGATCGCCAGGTCGCAAGAGGGATCGCCGATGCCTGAGGTGCCGAAGTCGATGATGGCGCTCAAACAGCCGTTTTGGACCAGAAGGTTGCCCCAGGCGACGTCGCCGTGAAACCAGACGGGCGACCCTTGCCAGGTGGCGGCAAGGGCCGCATCCCAGACAGCGGTGGCCGCCTGGGTGTCGATCTGCCCCTCCAGCGCCTGGAGTGCTTCCCTTGTCTGGTTGTCATAAACGCTCGGCGATCCGCCGCGGAAGAAATTGTGCTGGCCCGCGGGCGGCCCGCCCGCCGGATCGATCCGCCGGAGCGCAATGAGGAACTTGGCCAGATCGACCGCGAACTGTGGGCGATCGGCGATTTCGGCGGTCTTGGCTGTTTCGCCGTCGATCCAGCGGTAGACGGACCATTGCCAGGGGTAGTCCTCCCCAGGCTCGCCCATCGCCAGTGGAACCGGGATCGGCAGCGGCAGAAGCGGCGCCAGCCTGGGCAGCCAGCGGTGCTCCTTTTCGACCTGCAAGGCATATGGTGCGGCACTCGGCAGCCGCACAGTCATATCATTGCCGAGGTGGAAGGTTCGGTTGTCCCAGCCGCCAAACGCCACCGGCCTAACCGGCAGATGCCGCCATTGCGGAAACTGCGCGTTGACCAGCCGGCGCACGAGATCGGTATCGATGGTCGGTTTTGGATCAGGCATGTCATCGTCTCAAACTGCCGGGCGGCATTTCTAGACGATGAAGCTCAATGGGGAAACTCAAGCCCCATCTCGCGGTAGCGCTCGGGGTCGTCGCCCCAGTTTTCACGCACTTTGACGAACAAGAACAGGTGCACTTTCTGCTCGAGAATGCCGGCTATTTCCATGCGCGCCGACTGGCCGATGGCACGGATCGTCTCGCCCTTGTGGCCGAGCACGATCTTCTTCTGGCTGTCGCGCTCGACATAGATGGTCTGGTCGATGCGCACCGAGCCATCCGGTTTCTCTTCCCATTTCTCGGTCTCGATATGGGAGGAATAGGGCAACTCCTGATGCAGCCGCAGATACAGCTTTTCGCGAGTGATCTCGGCCGCAAGCTGACGCATCGGCAAGTCGGAGATCTGGTCTTCCGGATAGTACCAGGGGCCGACCGGCAGCGCTTGCGCGAGATAGTCGAGCAAGTCCTTGCAGCCGGAGCCGGTCAGCGCCGAGACCATGAAGGTGCGCTTGAACGGCACCTTTTCGTTTGCTGCCGCAGCCAGGGCCAGCAGCGCCTCGTGCTTGACCCGGTCGACCTTGTTGAGGATCAGCACCATCGGTTGGCGGACGTCCTTCAGCCGCTCGAGGATGGCGTCGGCGTCACCCCTGATGCCGCGCTCGGCATCGATCAGCAGCAACACGATATCGGCGTCCTTGGCGCCACCCCAGGCTGTGGTCACCATCGCGGTGTCGAGCCGGCGCTTCGGC
Source organism: Mesorhizobium sp. M0016 (assembly GCF_040324035.1). Classification (NCBI taxonomy): domain Bacteria; kingdom Pseudomonadati; phylum Pseudomonadota; class Alphaproteobacteria; order Hyphomicrobiales; family Phyllobacteriaceae; genus Mesorhizobium; species Mesorhizobium sp. M0016. Next base: position 379,835 of record NZ_JAMYVM010000003.1, read on the forward strand.
TTGAAGATGCCGGGCGTGTCGACAAAGACGATCTGCGCGTTGTCATGCGTGGCGATGCCGCGCACGATGGCGCGGGTGGTCTGCACCTTGTGGGTGACGATCGACACTTTGGCGCCGACCAGTTGGTTGACCAGCGTCGACTTGCCGGCATTGGGCGCCCCAATCAGGGCAACGAAGCCGGAATGCGTGGCCTCCGCTGCCGGAGGGAGATCTTCGCTGCCGGTCACGCCGCACTCCCTTGGTTGGCCCAGATGCCCTCGCGCATAAGAAACGCCGATGCCGCCGCTTCTTCGGCTGCGCGGCGAGAGCCGCCCGTGCCGCTTGCCGGCGCAAAACCGCCGACCTTCACGGACACCGTGAAAACCGGTTGATGTTCAGGTCCCTCGCGTTTCTCGATCGCGTATTCGGGCCTGACATCGCTGGTCTTGGCGATCCATTCCTGCAGGTCGGATTTCGGATTGGGCGGCTTGGCCACCACCTTTTGCGAGCGCGGCTCCCAGTAACGCAGGACGAATTGCCTTGCGGCATCGAGGCCGCCGTCGATATAGACCGCCGCGATCAGCGCCTCGACCGCATCCGCCAGATAGTTTCCGCCCGAGCCGCGCGAGCGCGCCTTCAAGGCAGCGTCGGCCCGAACCAGATCTTCGAGCTGCATTTCAATGCCGATCTCGGAGCATGTCCGCGCATCGACCAGGGCATTGAAGCGCGGGGCGATTTCACCTTCCGGCGCTTCAGGAAACTTTTCGAAAAGCAGGTCGGCAACGATCAGGCCGAGCACGCGGTCGCCAAGGAATTCGAGGCGCTGGTTGTTGCTGCTTGCCTTGACCGCACTGGAATGGGTCAGCGCGGTCTCGAGCAAACGGACATCCCGGAAGGAATGGCCGGTTTTGGCTGTCACCAAATCGGCCAGAGTTTCACCCGTCGGGCGCTTCAAAGCCATCAATTCACGAAATGGAACAGGCGCGACAGGCGCACCAGCGACGGCCATTTCCAGATCTCGAGCGGGCTCGCCTTCCCGGCGATCGAGAAGAAGACGATGTTGGCGCGGCCGACAAGGTTCTCCGCCGGCACGTAGCCGACGCTGAGGCGGCTGTCGGAGGAGTTGTCGCGATTGTCGCCCATCATGAAATAGTTGCCGGGGGGCACGACGAACTCGCGGGTGTTGTCGGTGATCGAATTCGGTGTCAGGTCGAGCGTGTCGTAGCTGACACCGTTGGGCAGGGTCTCGCGATAGACGTCGACCGGCTCAGGCACTTCCGTGATATCAGGATTTTGGATCTGGCCGGTTTTCACACGAGGCACGCCCTGGCCGTTGATGAACAATTGGCCGTCCTTCATCTGGATCTTGTCGCCGGGCAGGCCGACGACGCGCTTGATGTAGTCGAGCGACGGATCCGGCGGGAACTTGAAGACCACCACGTCGCCGCGCTTCGGATCGGAACCCCAGATGCGGCCGGAAAAGATGTCGGGGCCGAATGGCAGCGAATAACGCGAGAAACCATAGGACCATTTGGTGACGAACAGATAGTCGCCTTCGAGCAAGGTCGGCCGCATAGAGCCGGACGGAATCGAGAAGGGCTGGAACAACAAGGTGCGGATGACCATGGCCAGCAGCAAAGCCTGGATGATGACGCTGACGATTTCGCCAAGCCCGCCGGATTTCTTCTCGGATTTTTCAGCCACGCTCATGTCGTCCTCGATTGTGCGTTGGATGGTATAGAGTCTCGGCGCGCGCTGGGCAACGTCAAGTCGGCGTTAGATAGCGGTCGTCTGATGCAATCAATGTGGCGCTTGTTCGGCGGGCAACGCCTCGATGATCACAAAGGCTTGAGCAAGCGGGAAATCATCGGTGATTGTGAGGTGGATCGCCGCTCTGTGCCCCTGTGGCAGGATTTTGGCCAGCCGTGCCGCCGCTCCCCCGGTCAGCGCCATGGTCGGCGCGCCGCTGGGCAGGTTGGCGACGCCCATGTCGCGCCAGAACACGCCCTGCGCCAGGCCGGTGCCAAGCGCCTTGGCGCAGGCCTCCTTGGCGGCGAAGCGCTTGGCATAGGAGGCTGCGCGGCCCTTGCGGCCTTCCGAGCGGACCTGTTCGACCTCGGTGTAGATGCGCTGGATGAAGCGCTGACCATGCCGTTCCAGCGACTTTTCGATGCGTCTGATGTCGATCAGGTCGCTGCCGATGCCGATGATCATTCCGCCGGAACTTCCCGTCCGCGGTGCCCGGCCTTATGCGCCCGCTCTGCCATGCGCTTCCTGCGCTGCTCGCGAAAGGCTGTCATCCCCCAGCGGGTGATGCCGTAGAAGATCAGCCCGAAGATCAGGCCGAGCGGCACAGCGCCGATCAGCATCGGCTCCAGCACCGGATGCCACAGTTTTGCAAACGACAGCGTGTGCATCATCTCACCAAGATGCGCAGGCGGTCCGTTCTTGGGCAGGCGCTCATGCAGGATCAGCTTGCCGACTTCCCAGGACGCTCCCCACAGCAGCGGGAAAGTCAGCGGATTGCCGAAGAATACCGCGCCGAGGGCGGCGGCCACCAGATTGCCGGCGACCACCCAGCAGAGCACGGCGGCGACGGCGAAATGGAAGCCGAGCGGAAAGAAGGAGGCGAAAACGCCGGCCGCGACGCCGGCCGCGACTGCATGCGGTGTCGCCTTCAGCCGCAGGATGCGCTTGGAGAAATATTGCAACGAGCGCGAAAACGAGCGGCGCGGCCACAGATAGGTACGCACCCGCTCCAGAATGCCATCAGGCTTTCGGCGTCGAAAAAGCACTCTGTTCCAGTTCCCGGTTCATCACGCCCAAATTGCAACCATCCCTGGCCGGGCGCGGTCGCTCCATCTTGCGCTTCGAGGGCGCAGAAAGGCAACAACGACTTTGATATAGCGACTGCCTTGCGGCGGAACAATGAAACGCCGCCGCGATGGTCTGCCGCAGGCGGGTAACAAGAGCGCCATTGGGGCGAAACTGAGGACAATATCGATGAAAGCTCCCCGACGACGGCAAGGCCCGCGCGAGACGACGCCGAGGCGGATAGATTATTCCCGATATTCGCTGACTTCGACCAAATTGCTGTCCGGATCGCGGAAATAGACCGACATCATCTTACCGCGGGCGCCGGTGCGCTCGACCGGACCGACTTCGATGGCAACGCCATTGGCTTCCAGACGGGCGCAAATCTCGGCAAGCGGCCTTGCGGCGACCAGGCAGAAATCGCCGGACCCAGGCATCGGCACCTTGGCTTTCGGTTCAAAAGTGTGCGTTGCCTGATGCAGATTGATCTTCTGCGATCCGAACAGCAACGCCGTCGGCCGCTCCGGCTCGTCGAGGCGCTTGAGGCCAAGCACCCGCTGGTAGAAGGCGCAGCTGTCCTCCACCGAGCGGACCGTCAGCACGAAATGATCGATGCCGGCGATCATGGTGATGTCCCCTAAATGTTGCGGCTACCCGGCTTGATCGCCGGGATGGCGGCAAGTTCCGGCGGCAGGCGGTCGGCGGGATAGGCCGGCACCTCATATTCGGCAAGCGCGATCAGCGGCACGCCGACATTGGTCTTGCCGGCCGAGCGGTCGATGATGCAGGCCGCCGCCACGACCTCTGCGCCAATCGCGCGCAGGCAGTCGATGGTTTCGCGGATCGAAAGACCAGTGGTGACGATGTCCTCGACGATGACGACGCGCGATCCCGGCGCGATCTCGAAGCGGCGCAGCCTGAACTCGCCGCCTTCGCGCTCGACCCAGATGGCAGGTACGCCGAGATGGCGCGATGTTTCATAGGCCGGGATCAGGCCGCCGATCGCCGGGCCGACGACATAGTCGATCTTGCCAGGCACCGCCTTGCGGATCTTTTCGGCCAGCGCCTTGCACAGGCGCTCGGTCTTGTCGGCATGCATGAAGACGCGCGCCTTCTGCAAGAAGACCGGGCTGCGCAGGCCGGACGTCAGGATGAAATGCCCCTCCAGAACAGCGCCCGCCTCGCGGAAAATGCCCAGCACCTCGTCGGTATTCATAACTCGCCCCATGTCCATGGTGAATGGTGAAATGGTGAATGGTGAATGGTGAATGGTGAATGGTGAATGGTAGTGAGAGCGCCTTCTTTCACTATTCACTACTCACTATTCACTATTCACCCATTCACACGCCGCGCATCGCTGACGCTCGAATTATCCTTGAGCTGCGACAGCAGCCGGTTGAGGTGCTTCAGATCCCAGACTTCGAGATCGATCAGCATTTCGGTGAAGTCGGGCGCGGTGCGCACCATCGACAGCGTATGAATGTTGGCGTCGTTGGAGGCAACGACCTGGGCGATGTCGGCGAGGGAGCCCGGCGCGTTGATGGCGGTGACCGAGACGCGCGCCGGAAAGCGCTCCTTGGTCTGCTCGTCAATGTCCCAGCGCACGTCGATCCAGCGCTCCGGCTGGTCGTCGAAGGCCTGCAGCGCCGGCGACTGGATGGGATAGATGGTGATGCCGGTGCCCGGCTGGACGATGCCGACGATGCGGTCGCCAGGCACGGCCCCTTCCGGCGCGAAACGCACCGGCAGGTCGCCGCGCACGCCGCGGATCGGCACCGCGCCATCGCGCGGCTGGTCCTTGTCCTTGCGCGCGGCTCGGGTGCCGGGCATCTGGAACAGCATGCCGGCGGCGTTGCGGATCTTCGACCAGCCCTCCTCGCGCTGCTTAGGGGCGCTGACGGTGACGCGCTCGTCCTTGTAGTCTGGGAAGACCGCCTTCATGACGTCGGTCGAGGCAAGTTCGCCGCGCCCGACCGAGGCCAGCACATCTTCGATGTCCTTGCGCGCCAGCCGGTGCAGCACCGGCTTCAGGCTTTCCTTGGTGAAGGTCTTGCCGGCGCGTTCGAAGGCGCGCTCGAGAATGCGGGCACCAAGACCTGAATATTGCTTGCGAATGGCGTTCTTGGTGGCGCGGCGGATGGCTGAACGCGCCTTGCCGGTGACCACCACCGATTCCCACGCCGCCGGCGGCACTTGCGCCTTGGAGCGGATGATCTCGACCTCGTCGCCGTTCTTAAGTTCCGTCATTAGCGGCATGATGCGGCCGTTGACCTTGGCGCCGACGCAGGTATCGCCGACATCGGTGTGCACGGCATAGGCGAAGTCGATGGGCGTGGCGCCGCGCGGCAGCGCGATCAGCATGCCTTTCGGCGTGAAGCAGAACACCTGGTCCTGGAACAGCTCCAGCTTGGTATTTTCGAGGAAGTCTTCCGGGTTGTCGCCTTCTGCCAGTTGCTCGATGGTGCGCCGCAGCCAGGCATAGGCGTTGGTCTCCTTCGAGATCGCATGGGCGGCGCCGTTCGTCTTGCCGCCGGTGTCCTTGTAGATCGAATGGGCGGCGACGCCATATTCGGCGATCTTGTTCATCTCGCGGGTGCGGATCTGCAGTTCGACGCGCTGACGCGAGGGGCCGACAATGGTGGTGTGGATCGAACGGTAGTCGTTCTGCTTGGGCGTCGAGATGTAGTCCTTGAAGCGGCCAGGCACCATCGACCATGTGGTGTGGATGGCGCCGAGCGCACGGTAACAGTCTTCGACGCTGTCGACGACGACGCGGAAGCCGAAGATGTCCGAGAGCTGCTCGAAGGACAGCGCCTTGGCCTCCATTTTGCGGAACACCGACCAAGGCTTCTTCTGCCGGCTCTTCACGCCGGCGTTGATGGCATGCTTTTCGAACAGCGCCGACAGCGCCTTTTCGATGTCGGTCAGCACACCCTTGTTGCGCTCGAATATCTCGGCAAGCCTGGCTGTGACGGCGCGATAGGCTTCCGGATTGATGAAGCGGAAGGCGATCTCTTCCAGTTCCTCGCGCATGCCTTGCATGCCCATGCGCCCGGCCAGCGGCGCGTAGATATCCATCGTCTCCTCGGCGATGCGCAGGCGCTTGGCCTCGGGCATATGGTCGAGGGTGCGCATGTTGTGCAAACGGTCGGCGAGCTTGACCAGCAGAACGCGGACATCCTCCGAGATGGCCAGCAACAGCTTGCGCAGGTTTTCCGCCTGCTCGGCCTTCTTGGAGACGAGATCGAGCTTCTTCAGCTTGGTCAGGCCTTCGACCAGCTTGCCCATTTCGGGGCCGAACAGATCGTCGATCTCGGCCCGCGTCGCGGTGGTGTCCTCGATCGTGTCATGCAGCAAGGCGACGGCGATCGTCGCCTCGTCCATGTGCATTTCGGTGAGGATGGCGGCGACTTCGAGCGGATGCGAGAAATAGGGATCGCCGGAAGCTCGCTTCTGGTGGCCATGCTTCTGCATGGCGTAGACATAGGCCTTGTTGAGCAGCGCCTCGTTGACGTCAGGCTTGTAGCGCGCAACGCGCTCGACAAGCTCATACTGACGCATCATGGGCGGGTTCTCACGGTGCTGAAATGATTGATGCGCCGCACTGATGTACGGCGCATCTCATAGATAGCCACGAAACTCACGGGACGGAAGTGCCGGAACCATATTCCCGGCAGGTCCAGGGCAGCGATTAGTAGTCGTCGCTCTTTTCCGGGGGCACCAGGCCCTCGATGCCGGCCAAAAGGTCTTCCTCGGTCATGCGATCGAAGGTGACGTTTTCTTCCGCGTCGTCGGCGTCGGTAGCTGCAACTGCGTTGCCGGTCTGGTCGGCGATCGCCTCGCCGTCGGCCTCGGGCTCGTCAACCTCGACATGCTTCTGCAGCGAGTGGATCAGATCTTCCTTGAGGTCGTCAGGCGACAGCGTCTCGTCGGCGATCTCGCGCAGCGCCACGACCGGGTTCTTGTCGTTGTCGCGCGGCACGGTGATCGGCGCGCCCTGGCTGATCTGGCGGGCGCGGTGGCCGGCGAGCAGCACGAGCTCGAAGCGGTTGTCAACCTTGTCGATGCAGTCTTCAACGGTTACGCGGGCCATTGATTGCCCCTTTCATGCCTGGATTTGATGGAAAACAGGCGCGGTCCATAACCCGAACGCCGCCGAAATACAAGCATTATGGCGCTGTGGCCTCGTGGGCTGGCGGATGCCAGTTTCTGGGCGCCGGTGAATGCCTTGCCGGCGAAGCCCGCCTACCGGCGACGACACGGCTCCGATCACAATTGCTTGCAGTGCGCCCCGGCACCCTTGGATTGCCGTAAAACTGGCGCTATCTCGGTTGACGATAGGTCAGCCGGCTTATTTACGAGCCCAGCGATATAACGACCCATTTCGATTAGTCCGCCACCTATTTCGAAAAAGGAATATTGCCATGTTCGACCCCCGTGAAAAGATCGCTCTATTCATTGACGGCGCCAATCTTTACGCCACGTCGCGCGCACTCGGCTTCGACATAGACTACCGCAAACTGCTATCCAGCTTTCAGAAGCGCGGCTACTTGCTGCGCGCCTATTACTACACCGCATTGGTCGAGGATCAGGAATACTCTTCGATCCGCCCTTTGATCGACTGGCTCGACTACAATGGCTTCAAGGTGGTGACCAAGCCGGCCAAGGAATTCACCGACTCGACCGGCCGCCGCAAGATCAAGGGCAATATGGACATCGAACTGACCGTCGATGCGCTCGAACTTGCCGATGTCGTCGACCACTATGTCATCTTCTCCGGCGACGGCGACTTCCGCACACTGGTCGAAGCGCTGCAGCGGCGCGGCCGCAAGGTCTCGATCGTCTCGACCATGGCTTCGCAGCCGCCGATGATCTCGGACGATCTGCGCCGCCAGGCCGACCATTTCATCGATTTGACCTCGCTGAAGAACGAGGTCGGCCGCGATCCCTCCGAGCGGCCGGTGCGCAGGCCCGAGCCGGCCGAAGTCGAAGAGGAAGACTATTGACGGCGCGGCCTTGGACGCCGCTCCCGAACCCGACCGCGACTGCCCCCTCTGCCCACGCCTGCATGATTTCATCGCAGACTGGCGGCAGCGCGAGCCGTCGTGGTTCAACGCGCCGGTGCCGACCTTCCTGCCGCCTGATGGCGAGGACGCCGTCGAGCTGCTGATCGTCGGGCTGGCGCCCGGCCTGCGCGGCGCCAACCGCACCGGGCGACCGTTCACCGGCGACTATGCCGGCGACCTGCTCTACTCAACGATGATCGCTCACGGTTTTGCCCGCGGCGAATTCAAGGCGCGGCCGGATGATGGGTTGCAGCTGGTCGGCACCGCGATCACCAATGCGGTGCGCTGCGTGCCGCCTGAAAACAAGCCGATCGGCGCCGAGATCGCCACTTGCCGCAGCTTTCTGGTGCCGACGATTGCACGCTTTCCCAAACTGCGCGCCCTGCTGGCGCTGGGCTCCATCGCCCACCAGTCGACCGTCAGGGCGCTGGGCCAGCGCGTCGCCGCCTATCCGTTCAAGCACGGCGGTCAGTTGCCGGCCGGCGGCGTCACGCTGTTTTCCAGCTATCACTGCTCGCGCTACAACACCAACACCGGTGTCTTGACGGAGACGATGTTCGTCAAGGTATTCAGCGAGATCGCGTCGTTCCTGCGGAACTAGACGCTGCCTCTCAAAATCCCTCGAGCACGATCTTGCCCTTGGCCTTGCCGGTCTCGATCAGCGCATGGGCGCGCTTCAGATTGGCGGCATTGATTGGGCCGAACGTCTCGCCCAGCGTGGTGCGGATGGTGCCGGCGTCGACAAGGCGCGCCAGTTCGTTGAGATGTTCGCCCTGCGCGGCCATATCGGGCGTTTCATACAGCGAGCGGGTGAACATCGGCTCCCAGTGGACCGAAACGCTCTTGCGACCCAGTCGCGGGTTTCGGGCCGCGATGCGGTGGCGATCATCGTCAGATCGGTCAGCTGGCGCGCGAGCTGGACCGCGATCGACCCGACGCCGCCGGCGCCGCCGACGATCAGGATGGTGTTCGCGGCGCCGATGACTAGCTTCTTCACATTGAGGCGGTCGAACAGCGCCTCAAAGGCGGTGATCGCCGTCGTCGGCAGTGCTGCCGCCTGCGCATAGCCGAGCGAGCCAGACTGGGCTCATCGCCCGCAAGCTCTATGCGCAGATGCCGCCGAAGGTCGAGTACAGCCCGACGCCTCGTGGCCGAAGCCTGGAGCCCGTGATCACCGTGCTGAAGGTCTGGGGCGATGCGAATGTGACGCTGGCGCCGGAGGTTTCCCAGGCCGCTTGAAGCGGAGGCGTGGCAACCGCTTGCGTTGGTCCGGCCCTCACACCGGCAGCAGCGCGTCCGGCTTCACGTCCGATATCGACGCATAGGTGTGCGTTTCCCTGACACCCGGCAGCGGCAGGATCACGCGCTTCAAAAAATCCTGATAGGCGGCCATTTCCGAAATGCGCGCTTTCACCAGATAGTCGAAGCCGCCCACGACCATATGGCACTCCAGCACTTCGGGGGCCTTTGCTACCGCTTCGGCGAAACGGTCGAACACATGCGGCGCCGCCTGGTCGAGCCTGACTTCGATGAAGACGAGCGTGCCGCGGCCGATCTTTTGCGGATTGAGCACGGCCCGGACCGCGGTGATGAAACCCTCACGGAAAAGGCGCTTCACGCGCTGGCTGGCGCCGGTCGGCGACAGGCCGACACGGGCTGCTAGGTCAAGCGTCGTGCGACGCCGTCCTCCTGCAGCAACCGAAGCAGGCTGCGATCGATGGCGTCGAGCTGATCGGATTCATGATTCACGTTTGCAGCGCCCATATCGCGTGACTTTCACTTCCACATTGCGAAAACAGCATATTTTGACGCACCATTTTCGACAATAGGCTGCGTTTTCAACGAAAGCCGTCTGGAGGAAGTACCCTTCCGCTGGCAGGATCGAGCGGGACAAGAATGCGCGTGACAGAGGACCGAAACACGAAGCCGGCAATCCTTGCTGGCCTGGCCATGATCGGCATCTACGCCGTGCAGTTCGTCGCCGCCCGCTTCAGCCTGCGGGAACATCTGACCGCGACCGATTTGGCAACGTTGCGCTTTGCCGGCGCCGGCATGGTCATGCTGCTGGTCGTCTGGAGAAACGGCCAGGCGACTGGCAAGGCATTGGGCTGGAGGCGTGCCTTGACGCTGGCGGCACTGGCCGGACTGCCCTACCCTATCATCATCAATTGGGGACTGACCTATGCGCCGGCAGCGCATGGTGCCGCACTTTGCCCTGCCTCGATCGTTTTCTTCTCATTCGTGCTGTCGCGCATCGCCACGAGGGAGAAAACCTCGCGCCAGGGAACCATCGGCGTCGCAGCCATCATCGCCGGGCTGATCCTGTTCATTGCACCCGTGCGCACTGGCGGCGGCATGAAGGATGTCCTCTTCGGCGATCTTCTGTTCGTCGGATCCGGCGCGATGTTTGCCACCTATGCCGTTCTCGTGCGGCGCTGGCGCGTCGATCCGGTTGCGGCGACCGCAACGGTGGTGCTGCTGTCATGCGTGCCGCTGCCGTTGCTCTATTTCTTTGCCCCAAGCGGCCTCCGCGCGGCATCAGTGGCCGAGATTGCCAGCCAGATCGTCATTCAAGGGTTTTTGGCAGGTGCGGCCGCCATGTTCCTGTACACCTATATCGTCCGGCAGCTGGGGTCGCAGGCGGCATCGCTGTTCATGCCATGCGTGCCGATCGCAACCGTGCTGATCGCGATGACGGTGCTCGGCGAGACGCCGACCGGCGCCCAGTTCGCCGCCGTACTGATCATGGCCGCGGGGATGGCTTTTTCGGCTCTTTCCAGGCCTGTTCCCAAGCCTGCGTAAGACTGCGGATGCCAAACTCAAGGCCAGCTGATTCGTTCAAGGCGATGGAGGCTTTTGCGAAGAGAGCGATGCGGGCGCAGCAAATAGCTCGGCCAGCGTTTGCTGCCCACCCTGCAGGACGTTGAGATCGACATCGCCCTCGATCCCGTCGACACGGCCCATATTGTGGTACTGCCAGTAAATCCAGCCGTCCTCGCTCGGCTTGAACGCCAGCGAGCGCAGCCAGCGCTGCCGCACTGCCATCTGTCCGGCATAGGCGTCCTCAGCCTCGTCGGTCAGGTAGATGATCGCCGGCTTGCCGAACGCAGCTTCAACCGGTCCGAGGAAGGCCTGGAGTTCCGCGCTCAGCTGCTCCGGCGACGGGCGTTGCGGGCAGTTGCCGCCGAATTCGATGTCGACGACCGGCGGCAGCAGCGGCTGGTCGTGCGGCACCACCGCGATGAAATTTTTCGCCTGGTCGGCGCCCGGCCGGCAGAAGGTGAAGAAGTGATAGGCGCCGACGGCAAGTCCGGCCGCGCGCGCCTCGCGCAGGTTTTTGGCGAAGGCATCGTCGACATGGTCGCCGCCCTCGGTCGCCTTGATGACAGCGAAGGCGACATCGTCGGCGGCAACGCGGCGCCAGTCGATCTCACCCTGATGATGGGAAACGTCGATACCCCTGACCGGATAGCTGTCACGATCGGGCGAGAAGGTCCGGAAATAGAAGAAGCCGCCTGCTGCGACGAGGCCGGCAAAGACCAGACTGGCCGCACCCCAGAGGATGATCCGGTTCTTCAAACCTTTCCCCATCGTGTTTTGCTGTTGCAGCTGTTCGAAACTTGAAAGCCGATGTCTGGCTTTTCTGGGGCTGCCTGAGATTCTAGCCGCGTTCCTTCATGAGCCGGCCCTTTTCGCGCGACCAGTCGCGCTGCTTTTCTGTCTCGCGCTTGTCGTGCAGTTTCTTGCCGCGGCCGACGGCGAGCAGCAGCTTGGCACGGCCCTGGTCGTTGAAGTAGATTTTCAGCGGAACCAGCGTCATGCCTTCGCGGTCGATGCTCTGCGCAAGTTTTGCCATCTCGCGCTTGTTGAGCAGCAGCTTGCGGCGCCGTCTGGGCTCATGGTTGAAGCGGTTGGCCTGCAGGTATTCCGGCAGATAGGAATTGATCAGCCAGATCTCGCCGCCCTCCACCGAGGCGTAGCTGTCCTGGATGTTGGCCTGGCCCTGGCGCAGCGACTTGACCTCGGTGCCGGTCAGCACAAGGCCGGCCTCGACGGTGTCGAGCACCTCATAGGAAAACCGCGCCTTGCGGTTTTCCGCAACGGTCTTGTTGTTGGGATCGGCTTTTCTGACCTGGTTCATGATGCGGAGAGGTGGCGCCTCATCCTTAATTTATCAAGCCGGCGTGCTTCATCGCCGCATCGATCTTCTCGGCGGTCGATGGCTCGATCGTCACCAGCGGCGAGCGCACCACGTTCTCGACCTTGCCAATCTTCGACAGCGCGTATTTGACGCCGCACAGGCCGGGCTCAAGGAAGATGGCCTTGTGCAGCGGCAGCAGACGGTCCTGCAATTCCAGCGCCTTGGCGCTGTCACCGGACAGTGTGGCTTCCTGGAATTCGGCGCACAGCCGCGGCGCGACATTCGACGTCACCGAGATGCAGCCGACACCGCCATGAGCGTTGAAGCCGAGGGCAGAGGCATCCTCACCTGAAAGCTGGATGAACTCCTTGCCGCAGGTGGCGCGCTGTTCGGACACGCGCTCGACCTTGCCGGTGGCATCCTTGACGCCGACGATGTTCTTGAAGTCGTGCGCCAGCCTGCCCATCGTCTCCGGCATCATGTCGATCACCGAGCGCGGCGGGATGTTGTAAATGATGATCGGCAGCTTGGTCGCCCTGGCGACGGCAGCGAAATGCTCGTACAAGCCGCGCTGTGTTGGCTTGTTGTAATAAGGCGTGACGACCAGAGCGGCGTCGGCGCCCGCCTGCTCGGCGTACTGCACCAGACCGACCGCTTCAGCGGTGTTGTTGGAGCCGGCGCCGGCGACGACCGGAGCGCGGCCCTTGGCCACATCGATGCAGACCTTGACGACATGGCGATGCTCGTCATGCGACAGCGTCGGCGACTCTCCGGTGGTGCCGACCGGGACGAGGCCCGTCGTGCCCTCGCCAAGTTGCCATTCGACGAAGGCGCGAAAGGCTTTCTCGTCGAAACGTCCGCTCTTTTCGAACGGCGTCACGAGCGCAGTAAGCGAGCCTCTCAGCATGTCGTCCAACTCCTTGGAACTTGTTTGTTTATGCGTGTCATCGTCCCAAAACCGGTTCCCGCTTTTGGGCGACATGCATCGGGCGCCTTCTAGCCGAAAGCGAAGCCGCGCACCATAGTCTCGACACTGTTGCGCGGCAAGCATGCCGATGGTGCCAGCAAGCGCAATTCGAACGGCCTCGATAACCCTTTGTTTACGAGCTCTTCACGACCTAAGTCTAGGCTCTCGGGCACCTGGGCTTGCCATCTAAAGTGCCGCAACAGGGAAAGATCAGGATCATGCCGGCCAGTCGGCCACTCCGCTTCATATTGCTTGGCGCCGTTGCCCTGCTGATAGTGGGAACGGCGGCAAACGAGAGCGTCGACGAGCAGACGACCTCATCGATCCCGATGCCTGACATGCAAGACAGAGCGCAGACCGATGCGCCCTCCGCCAATATCGCCGTGTTGAAAGGCAGTCTCGACGCGTTGGCGACCGGCGATATCGCCGCGGCACGAGCGGTGCGCGAAACATTGCCGGCCAGTTCGCTGGACCGCCATATCCTGGCCTGGGCGATCGCGCTCTATGGCGGCGACCGTGTGCCGAGCAGCGAGATTGCCGATACCGCAAAGATGTTGCCGAATTGGCCCGGCACCATCGCTCTGCGCAAGAACAGCGAGCGCGCGCTTTATCGCGAAAACCCCTCGCCGCAGACCGTGGTGAAAGCCTTTGACGGCAGCCAGCCGCTGACCTTTCAAGGCGTGGTCATCCTTGCCCGTTCTTATGTAGCTCTTGGCAACACCAAGGCTGCGCTTTCCGTGCTGTCGCCATTCTGGCGCACCGAGAAGCTGGAAGCCAGGGACGAGGCGGCCGTCAGCAAGGAGTTTGGCGCCATCATTCCGGCTGCCGACCATCGTTTCCGCATGGAACGGATGTTTTATGCCGACCGGGAGAATTCGGCACTGCGGGTCGCAGCACTTGCCGGCGCGCAACCGCTGGCCGATGCCTGGGCCGCCGCCTCGCGTGGCGACAAGAACGCGGCCAAGCTGTTGAAAGCGGTGCCTGCCGCGCAGCAATCGGCCGGCTATTTCTTCGCGCAAGCCGAATATCTGCGCAAGCAGCGGAAGTTTGCGGACGCCGCCGCGGTGATGATGAAAGCGCCAACGAGCCGCGACGCGCTGGTCGATCCCGATGCCTGGTGGGTCGAGCGCCGCGTGCTGTCGCGCGCACTGGTCGACCAGGGCGACTGGAAGACCGCCTACAAGGTCGTTGCCGCGCATGCCGCCGAAAGCCCCGCCAGCGCCGCCGAGGCCGAATTCCACGCCGGCTGGTATGCGTTGCGCGGCCTCAACGATCCTGCGACGGCCTCGACCCATTTTGCCCGCATCGCCGATCTCGCGCAGGGACCGATGTCGCTGTCACGCGCCTATTACTGGCTTGGCCGCGCGGCGGAAGTCGGCGGTCCCGGCAATGCGAAGGATTATTTCACCAAGGCGGCAGCCTATGGCACCACTTTCTACGGGCAGTTGGCGGCGGAACGGGTTGGCTTGCGCACGCTGAACATCGTCTATCCCGAGCCAAGCACTGCCGACCGCCAAAGCTTTGACGGCCGCGAAGCCGTCAGCGCCATCAAGCGGCTGCAGGAGGCGGGCTACGACCGCTATGCCGAGACGCTTTACCGCGACCTCGCCGGGCAGTTGACCAGCCCCGGCGAGCTGGCGCTGCTTGCGGTGCTGGCGGAAAAGCAGGGCAATCATTTCATGGCGCTGAAGATCGGCAAGATCGCCGGCGCGCGCGGCATCGATGTCGGCGCGCTGTCGCATCCGCTGGGCGTCATTCCCGACACCGCCGACATATCCGGCTCGGGCAAGGCGCTGGCCTATGCGATCGCCCGCCAGGAAAGCGAATTCAATGTCGGCGCCGTCTCCAGCGCCGGCGCGCGCGGCCTGCTGCAGCTGATGCCGGGCACCGCCAAGCAATTGGCGAAGAAGGCAGGACTGAGCTTTTCCCAGGATCGGCTGACCAGCGATGCCGGTTACAATGCGACGCTGGGGGCTGCCTTCCTTGGCGAGCAGCTCGACCGCTTCGGCGGCTCCTATGTGCTGACCTTCGCCGGCTACAATGCCGGCCCTAACCGCGCCAGCCAATGGGTAGCCAAGTACGGCGACCCGCGCGGCAAGGGCATCGACGCCGTCGTCGACTGGATCGAGCGAATTCCCTACACCGAAACAAGAAGTTACGTGCAGCGCGTGATGGAGAATTACGAGGTCTACAAGATGCGCATTTCGGGGAAGTACGATATCGTTGGGGATTTGGTGAACGGAAGAGGCTGAGGCCGCAGAGCTGTCGCCACGGGCAGACGTTGGCGATCCTTCGCGCCCCCCTCTGGCCTGCCGGCCATCTCCCCCACGAGTGGGGAGATCAGCTTCGTTGCCGATTTCGCCAATCTCCAACGTCGAAGGAAGGGCGTAGCGCCGGAACCGCCAATCTCCCCCCTCGTGGGGGAGATGTCTGGCAGGACAGAGGGGGGCGCTGTCCCTCCGACATTTCCAAGAGTGTCAGCTTGCCGACAACCCTCGATTTGACCGCTCCCACCCTCGCCTGTAGCAGACGGAGACAATCCGGCCAGGGAGTCCTTTCAATATGTCGAGCACCGACGGCTTTTCCGATTTCTTCTACACAGCGCCGGACGGCCTCAGACTTCACGCTCGCATCTACGGTGAGACAAACTCGGGAACCTCGCCGGTGGTCTGCCTGCCCGGCCTGACCCGCAACGCGCGCGATTTCCATGAGCTGGCGCTTTATCTGTCGCGGACCGACAATCCGCGCAAGGTCATCGCCTTCGACTATCGCGGCCGCGGCCAGTCCGCTTACGACCCTGATATCGGCCATTACACTATCGGCATCGAGGCCGGCGATGTCCTCGCCGGGCTGGCTGCCCTGGACGTCGAGGAAGCGGCCTTCATCGGCACATCGCGTGGCGGACTGATCATCCACGTGCTCGGCGCGCTGCGGCCAGCCATACTGAAAGCCATAGTGCTGAACGACATCGGACCGGTGATCGAGGCAGCGGGGTTGGCCCATATCCAAACCTATCTCGACCCGGCACCGAAACCGAAGAGCCGCGCTGAGGCGATCGATGCGCAACGCGTCGCGCACGGGGCGGATTTTCCCGCTCTGACCGAGGCGGATTGGGAGCGGATGGTGTCGGCGCTCTACCGCGAGACGGACGAAGGCCTCCTGCTGCCGGATTTCGACCCCCAACTGGTCGAGACGGTGGCGGGCCTCGACCTCAGCAAGCCGTTGCCGGATCTGTGGCCGCAGTTCGAGGCGCTGGCGGCGATACCTTTGCTTGCCATTCGCGGCGCCAACTCGAAACTCCTGTCGGCCGACACACTCGACGAGATGCAAAAGCGTCATCCCGGCATGGAAGCGATCACCGTCGAGGGCCAGGGCCATGCCCCCTTCCTGGAGACAGGCAACCTGCCGGGCGCTATCGCGGCCTTCGTGGATGGAGCATCAAATACGGCCCAGAAAAAAGTAACCCCAAGATCAAATATGATCCTGGGGTTGCCTTGGCAGTATATGAAAGCCTTGGGTAACTATTTGGCTTTCGAGCTTTTCCGGGGCGTCTTGGGTGCCTTCGCCGCTGCCGCTTTGCCCTTTTGGGCAGGCGCTGGCACTGAGGCCGTGGTCAGCGGCGATGCGAAGGCGGAGTTTTTTCCATCGCCGGACAGCCCTTCGCCGCGGGGCGTTTCCAGCACGACGACGCAGCCGTCGAGATCGTTGGTGGCCAGATGCGCATAGCGCATGGTCATCGAAAGCGTCTGGTGGCCGAGCCACATCTGTACGCGCCGGATATCGATGCCGCCCTGGACCAGACGCGACGCGCAGGTGTGGCGCAAGATGTGCGGCACCACCTGGTCGTCGGCGCCGAGACCGACTTCGGCCTTGGCATCGTTCCAGATGGCGCGAAACTGCGCCTGGCTGAGTTTGGTGAACGGACCCTTGGGCCGGCGGCCCTCCGACGGGGGCAGTTTGATGACCTCCTTGACCCGCTCGGTCATCGGGATGGTGCGGCTGCGGCCGGATTTGGTGATCCAGAACGAGACGCGATGTTCCTGGATATCGTTCCAGATCAGTCCGAGCGCCTCGCCGAGGCGGCAACCGCTGTCGACGAGAAAGACCGAGAGACGGTAGGCGTCTTCGCTGCGGGTCCTGATGGCGGCGAACAGCCTTGCTTCTTCGTCCCTTTCGAGGAAACGAATCCGTCCCGCCCGCTCCTTCTGGCGGCGGAACTCGGGCAGGCTGTGGATATCCCCCATCTTGTAAGCCTTGCGCAGTAGTTTGCTGAGGGCAGCCATCTTTCGATTGATGGTTGCGTTGCTGTTGCCGCGCTGGCGCAAGGTGCCGATAAGATTGTCCAGGGTGCTCTGGTCGAAGGCGCTGAACCGTTCTCCTAGGAGAATCTCGTCTATTTCGCCGATGAAGGAGCTGACATTGTATTTATGTCGCCCATCATCCCAGAGTATGTCTCGGTATGCTGAAAAAAGCTCTCCGACCCGGTGCGACTTTACTTCTCTGATTTTGTTGTAGCTGTATCTTATCTTCGCATTTTGAGAAGAGAACATTGAGAAATGTTCGGAGGGGTCGCCCTCTTGTATCGCGTCGATGGTCATAAA
Organism: Mesorhizobium sp. M0016; assembly: GCF_040324035.1. Classification (NCBI taxonomy): domain Bacteria; kingdom Pseudomonadati; phylum Pseudomonadota; class Alphaproteobacteria; order Hyphomicrobiales; family Phyllobacteriaceae; genus Mesorhizobium; species Mesorhizobium sp. M0016. The sequence goes on from NZ_JAMYVM010000003.1 coordinate 397,403, forward strand.
TTGCCACACCCCCGAGTGGATAGGGTCAGACCTACCCGCTTGGAAGCGTCCTTTCAAGAGATTTAATCACGCAGTTGTGAATTCATCCGCCCATCAGCGAATCCCACGAACTCACCCTACGGACTGTTCAGCTGCCGATTCCCCCTGTTCCTTCTGCTTGTCTTGACCCAGTCACGAACAGAACAGCCCGGGCGTTGAAGCGCCCGGGCTGGTATTCACTTATCTAAAGCCAGCCCTTAGAACGAGCGCTGGAAGCGAAGCATGCCGCCGACGTTGCTCTTCTTATCGGCATTGGTCCAGTTGTGGTTGTTGCCAAGGGTATTGACCTCGTCGATGCTGCCTGCATTGAGGTAGTCGACTTCGGCCGTGACCGTAAAGCCTGGGACAACATCGTAAGCGATGTTGGCTGCGACACCGAGGTTCTCACCTTCGTCATACGAGACCTGGACGTTGAACGAGGTCTTCTCGTTGATGGTGTAAGTGCCACCACCCCAGACTGCCCAGTTGCCATCCCACTGCTTGTAGAAGCCGCGGCCGCCAGCTGCGAACGCGTAGCTCGGATCCGTGTAGTTGTCGTCGGTGCCGTAGCCGCCCATGATGAACAGCGACAGGTTCTGCATCGGGGTGATGTCCAAACGGACCTTGCCGGCGACTTCTTCATAGTTGCTGTCATAAGCGAGCACGCCGGTGATGGAGCCCCAGCCCTGCGTGTACTTCACGCCGCCGACGACATGCGGAACGTAGCTGTCGATCGTACCCTTGCCGTAGGAACCGTACGAGCCGTCGCCCGAGCCTTCCTCAAGCGAGAGAACGGCGGAGAAGCCGTTGCCAGCGTCGAAGTAGTACTGGATGACGTTGGTGTCGAAATCGCCGTAGGGAACCAGCGTATCCTGGATGACGTTGCCGGCGTAGCCAATGAACGTGTTGAACGCCGATTCGTCCTTACCGACGCGCAGACCGCCGAGCTGGATCCAGGCGAAATTCAGCGAAACGCCCGAGTTGCCAGCAAAATTGTCATCGTCGGTGTCATTGGCGGCATAGTCGTTGCGGTTGCCGAAATTCCAGCGGGTCTCGGTGTAGGTCTTCAAGGTGCCGAGCTCGGTTTCCTGGCCGGTCCAGGTCTTCAGTGCGAAGCGGGCCTTCTTGCGCCAAGTGTCGTTCTCGTCGCCATCCTTCGCGTCGAAGGTCTTTGCACCATCGAACGAACCGACATCGCCACCGCTGATGTCGTAACGGACATAGCCGCCGATGCGCAGGCAGGTTTCGGTGCCGGGGATATAGAAGTAGCCCGAGCCGTAAACGTCGCAAATCTTGACGTATTCAGCCGGTTCCGGCTCGGCGACGACGACGGCGTCGGCGGCGCGCGCACCGGAAACTGCGATCAGGGCCGCAGCGGAGCCGAGAAGAAGGCTCTTAATGTTCATTTTCTGACCTCCAGTCAAAAGTTAAAAAACGGGTCTGGGTATTCTTTGCTGAAGGACAGCGTTCCCTGCCCCATCCCCACTACCGAAAAAGATGCGCACCGCGCCGCTCCTTCGAAATCGACATTACCCATGAGGCGGCGTCGTTCAACCACGATCGTACCGGCGAAAGGGCTATGCGGGCGCTATCCCCATGCGTTGTTGCACAAATGACACGATTTGGCCTCAGTCAGAAAGCTCTCATTAACTATCGAAGGGCCCGGAAGCCTTTGCCGCAGCGCCCGAATGCGGCCGAATCCGGCGACGACCGGCCGAGATTGCGGCCATGTCGCCGACTCGCCAGCCAGGGAACCGCCGCAGATTCGCCGCATGCAAAAGGCGGCGCTGCGGCCAAATCCGGAATTTTCAGAGATAATGGCGCCGGCTTGTTGATTGTGCCCGCGCTTTTCTTTATCCAGCGGCGCAACGGAGAGGTGGCCGAGTGGTCGAAGGCGCTCCCCTGCTAAGGGAGTAGAGGTCAAAAGCTTCTCGTGGGTTCGAATCCCATCCTCTCCGCCATCCTGCTTCGCTCTTCGAGCTTCGCAGGACAAGCCCAACCCTCAGCGCGAAGCAGGATGGCGGAGAGAATGCCCTCCGAAGCCTTGGCGTAGGAGGGCCGGACCGCGTGGTGTGCTACGTGCCGCACAGCGTAAGCCCAGAGAATCCCTTGCAGAATTCGATTGGTCCTGCTTCGCTCTTCGAGCTTCGCAGGACAAGCCCACCTCAGCGCCAAGCAGGATGGCGGAGAGGATGCCCTCCGAAGCCTTGGCGTAGGAGAGCAGCTCACGTGGTATGTGTATCTTCTGGAGAGTACGGCTGCTGAAGGCGAACGCTATATCGGCATAACGACGGACCTGAAACGGCGGCTTGTCGAGCACAATGCGGGGAAATCCAGCCATACATCCAAGTTTCTGCCGTGGCGGATCGTCAGCTATATGGCCTTTCGAACCAGGCCAAGGCAGCTTCATTCGAGCGCTATCTCAAATCCGGTTCAGGGCATGCTTTCGCCAACAAGCGCCTGTGGTGATGGCCGCATCACCTGCCGCAAAGGTCCATCTTTTCAATAAACTTCAACAATAACAATCGGTTACAGCGAAAACGCTTGTCGCCGGCTTCACTATCTTGTTCGATTCTGACTGGAGGTCAGAAAATGAACATTAAGAGCCTTCTCCTCGGCTCCGCTGCGGCCTTGATCGCAGTTTCCGGTGCGCGCGCCGCCGACGCCGTCGTCGTCGCCGAGCCGGAACCGGCTGAATACGTCAAGATCTGCGACGTCTACGGCGCCGGCTACTTCTACATCCCCGGCACCGAAACCTGCCTGCGCATCGGCGGCTATGTCCGCTACGACATCGGCGCCGGCGACGTCGGCTCGTTCGACGGTGCGAGGTCCTTCGACCATAAGGATGGCGACGAGCAGGACACCTTCTACAAGAATGCCCGTTTCACGCTGAAGACCTGGACCGGCCAGGAAACCGAACTCGGCACCTTGAAGACCTACACCGAGACCCGCTTCAACTTCGGCAATCGTAACGGCTACCCGTCGGCAGACGATCCGACCACGGAAGCAGACGAGTTCAACTCCAACCCTGCCGGCAACAAGAACGTTTCGCTGAACTTCGCCTGGATCCAGCTCGGTGGCCTGCGCGTCGGTAAGGACGAATCGGCCTTCGACACGTTCATCGGCTACGCCGGCAACGTCCTCCAGGATACGCTCGTTCCCTACGGCGATTTCGACACCAACGTGGTCCAGTACTACTTCGATGCGGGCAACGGCTTCTCGGCCGTCGTCTCTCTCGAAGAAGGCTCCGGCACCGTTGGCACCATCGACAGCTACGTTCCGCATGTCGTCGGCGGTCTGAAGTATACGCAGGGCTGGGGCGCCATCACCGGCGTCGTCGCGTATGACAGCAACTATGAAGAAGTCGCCGGCAAGGTGCGTTTGGACATCACCCCGATGCAGAACCTATCGCTGTTCATCATGGGCGGCTACGGCACCGACGACAATTTGACGGACTCGAGCTATGCGATCGACGCCGGCGGCCGCGGCTTCTACAAGCAGTGGGGCGGCAACTGGGCTTTCTGGGGTGGTGGCACCTACACCATCAACGAGAAGACCTCGTTCAATGCCCAAGTCTCGTATGACGAATGGAAGAATCTCGGTGTTGCCGCCAACATCGCCTACGACGTTGTTCCCGGCTTCACGGTCACGGCCGAAGTCGACTACCTCAACGCAGGCAAGTTCGACGACGCCAACTTCTCCAACTTTACCGATGCCGACAAGAAGAGCAGCATCGGCGGTCTCCTCCGCTTCCAGCGCTCGTTCTAAGACGCTCAGCCTGGCTGAAAAGCAAGCCCGGCGGGCAACCGCCGGGTTTTTTTGAAGCATCCGTCGCCATGTCATTGGCTGCAGTGGCCTTCAAAAGGCTGCCGCCTACCGGCAGTCAGGTCGTAGAGCGTGGCCACCCGCGCCGATTTCATCCCGGGCGTCATGGCCACTATTTCCAGCCGCGCCAGAACTTGCGCCGTCCTATCGGGCACGCTAGCAAGAAGGCTCATCTTCTCGTGAGCTTTTGCCATGCGCCAGCGCCCTGCCCTCACGCCGCTTGTCGGCGCGCTTCCCTCCACGGTGCCGTTTGTCGGACCGGAAGCGCAGGAGCGCGAGCGCGGACGTGCTTTTCGCGCCCGCATCGGCGCCAATGAGAGCAGTTTCGGGCCTTCGCCGCGCGTTATCGCCCGTATGGAGCGCGTCGCGCGTGACCAGTGGATGTATTGCGATCCCGACAATTACGATCTGAAGCAGGCTGCGGCCCGCCATCTCGGCGTCGGCGCCGAAAACGTCGTGGTCGGCGAAGGCATAGACGGGCTGCTTAGCCTGGTGGCGCGCATGTATGTCGCGCCTGGCGACGCGGTGGTCACCTCGCTCGGCGCCTATCCGACGTTCAATTTCCACATTGCCGGCGTCGGCGGCCGGCTGGTCACGGTGCCTTACGAGAACGACAAGGAAAGTCTGGATGGACTGCTCAAGGCAATTATCAAGGAGAAGGCGCCGCTGGTCTATCTCTCCAATCCGGACAATCCGATGGGCAGCTGGTGGGAAGCAGGAGATATCACCCGCTTCGTCGAAGCGTTGCCGGAAACCACCATGCTGGTGCTCGACGAGGCCTATGGCGAATTGGGGCCGGCCTCGGCGCTGCCGCCGATCGATGTCGCGCGGCCCAACGTCATCCGCATGCGCACCTTCTCCAAGGCATACGGGCTGGCCGGCATTCGCTGCGGCTATGCGGTGGCCGAGGCTGAGGTGATCCGCGATTTCGAGAAGATCCGCAACCATTACGGCGTCAGCCGCATGGCGCAGATCGCCGGCGTCGAGGCGCTGGCCGACCAGGACTGGCTGCACAGCGTGGTGGCGCGAGTCGCTGCCGGATGCGCACGTATAGCCGGGATTGCCGAGACGAACGGGCTGAAGCCGCTGCCATCGGCGACCAATTTCGTCACCATCGATTGCGGCAAGGACGGCGCCTTCGCGCTGAAAGTGCTGCAAAATCTTTTGTCGCGCGACGTGTTCATTCGCAAACCGATGGCGCCAGGGCTCGACCGTTGCATAAGGGTCAGCGTCGGCATCGATCATGAGCTCGACATCTTTGCCGAGGAACTGCCCGGCGCGCTCGCCGCGGCACGGGGAAACTAGCCCGGCCGATTGCCGTCGCGACACGGCCTGCCAATGCCGCCAAAGGCCAAGACAGAACCAGCCGGGCCCCCGGCTTCCGTCGATCCAACAACAATCCAACCGTTCAAGGCTGTTGCTTTCGTCCGATCCCGCGCCAGTTCTTGAGCATGGGAGATAACGACCGGCAAAAGGCGGTGCAGGCGCGCATGCATGGTAAGGTGCAAGGCGTCGGCTACCGGATGTGGGCGCGACGCGAAGCGATAAGGCTTGGCCTCGTAGGTTGGGTACGCAATGAACGAGACGGCACGGTGACGGCCTCGATTGCCGGTGCCGATGCTGCGGTTTCCACAATGATCGAACGGCTCCGGCAAGGGCCAAGGGGAGCTTCGGTTTCGAGGGTCAAGATCGAAGAATTCGAACTCCTCGACGCGCCCATCGACTTTCGGATCATTGTCTAGACGGAACCGCTTTATTGCCGCTTGAATTAATTGAACGTTCGTTTTATTACTAAATACCGGGAGACGATCATGGCACGCACAACGGGATCCGACGGCGAAAAAACTGAAGCGGCCGTCCGCGAGGCAGCGGTCAGCCTGATCGCCCGCTTCGGCTATGAGGCGACGTCGATGCGGCAGCTTGCCGCCGAGGTCGGCGTCCAGGCGGCCGCGCTCTACCGCTATTTTCCGACCAAGGAAGACCTGCTGTTCACGCTGATGCGCGAACATATGGAAGGGCTGATCGAAGCGTGGGACGCCGCACGCCCCGACGCTGCCGATCCGGCAACGCGGCTTGCCGCCTATGTCGAAAACCACATCGCTTTCCACATCGAGCGCCGCCACTCCACCCATGTCTCGAACATGGAATTGCGCAGCCTGTCACATGACCGGCTGACGCAGATCCTTCGCATGCGCACCGCCTATGAGAAGGAGTTGCGCGCCATCCTGCGCGACGGCGCGGAGGCCGGCGCCTTCAGTGTCGATGACACCGGGCTCACTGCCATGGCGCTGATCCAGATGATGACCGGCGTCATCGTCTGGTTCCGGCCGGGCGAGCGGCTGTCGATGGCTGAAGTCACGGCGACATATCTTTCAATGACAATGCGCCTGGTTGGCGCGAACATAGACGGCAAGACTTACAGCGCCGCGCGTCCCTTCGGACGCGCAAATGACGCTGTAGCATTTTGATTTCGCGCATGATCCTTTCCGAAAATCAAAGTTGATTTCGGGGTCATGCGGCAGGAGGGAACGGCATGTACACGAACACACTCAGCTTCGGGCATGACGAGGACATCGAGGCGCTGCGCGATCTGGTGCGCCGCTTTGCCCAGGAGAAAATAGCGCCGATCGCCGCCGAGATCGACCGCAGCAACCAGTTCCCCGCGCATCTGTGGAAAGAACTCGGCGCGCTCGGCCTGCTTGGAATCACCGCCGATCCCGATTTCGGCGGTAGCGGCATGGGCTACCTCGCCCATGTCATTGCGGTGGAAGAGATTTCGCGCGCCTCGGGCTCGGTCGGCCTTTCCTACGGCGCCCATTCGAACCTCTGCGTCAACCAGATCAACCGCTGGGCGACACCTGCGCAGAAGGAGAAATTCCTGCCGGCATTGTGCTCGGGCGAAAGGGCAGGTGCGCTGGCCATGTCGGAATCGGGCGCCGGCTCCGACGTCGTCTCGCTCAAGCTGCGCGCCGAAAAGCGCAACGACCGCTATGTGCTCAACGGCTCGAAAATGTGGATCACCAACGGCCCCGACGCTGAAACGCTGGTGGTCTACGCCAAGACCGATCCGGAGCGGAAATCGCACGGCATCACCGCCTTCATCGTCGAAAAGACCATGGCCGGCTTCTCGGCATCGCCAAAGCTCGACAAGCTCGGCATGCGCGGCTCCAACACCGGCGAACTGGTGTTCGACAATGTCGAGGTGCCCTATGACAATGTGCTGCATGAGGAGGGCCGCGGCGTCGAGGTCCTGATGTCGGGCCTCGACTACGAGCGCACCGTGCTCGCCGGCGGCCCGCTCGGGCTGATGGCGGCGAGCCTCGACGTTGCCGTCCCCTATGTGCATGAGCGCAAGCAGTTCGGCCAGCCGATCGGCGAGTTCCAGCTGGTGCAGGGCAAGCTCGCCGACATGTATTCGACGATGAATGCCGCGCGTGCCTATGTCTATGCTGTCGCGGCTGCCTGCGATCGCGGCCAGACGACACGCAAGGATGCTGCCGGCTGCGTGCTGTTTGCCGCCGAAAAGGCGACGTTGATGGCGCTCGACGCCATCCAGCTGCTTGGCGGCAACGGCTATACCAACGAGTACCCGACCGGCCGGCTGTTGCGCGACGCCAAGCTTTACGAGATCGGCGCCGGGACCAGCGAAATCCGCCGCTGGCTGATCGGGCGCGAGATCATGGCGGAAGGGGTTTAGTGCCTGCCAAGATAGCAGGCTGTAGTTTTGCGGGTATCGAGAGACAAGTAGGGCGATAGATGGTTACGTCATCGGGGCATCCAGTCACAAGGCGGGGGATATTTGCGATGGCTTTGTTTTCCACAATCGCTGGCTTTCTCGGGCGCGCGAAGGCTCAGAAGCGTCGCTTTTCTAATATGGCGGAATTCAGAGAGCTCGTAATTGCCGAACTCAAACGGCAGCCGGGTGTCGATAGCGCTGTCGCAGACCCATCGGATCCTGCAAAAATCGGTGCAAAACTCGATGGCGCAGAAGTGACGGCAGACGTCACAAACGTGTTCGGGCACTTGAACTCATACCCCGACGAAGACGCCGATGCGGCCATACGCAGGCTAGTCCGAGGCCTCGCCGAAATACGACCTAGGGCGAGTGAAGAAAGTCTGAACGCGGTGATACGGACCCAGCAGTATGTCGAGCACCTCAGATCGATGGGTCTGGATTTATTGTGCGAACCGCTGGTTGGTGAAATTGCGGTCGTATACATGGCCGACCTTCCCGATTCAGTCTCACCTGTTGCTCCGAAGGACTTCCCCGGCCGGGCGCTTTCGGATTTGCGCGATGTCGCACTAGGCAATGTGAAGAAATGGCTGCCGAAAATTGTCTCCGACGGCCAGATTGGCACATTTTATCTCTATTACGTCGACGGCAATACGATGCTCTCCACGAGCCTTGTGCTGCTCGACGAGTTCTGGCTGTCGATCAAAGCACAGTTTCCCGGCGATGTTTTATTTGCGCTGCCGCGCCGGGATCAATTGTTCATCTTCGATGCGAGCAATCCGAAGGCCCAAAGCGCGGCCAGACAGATGATCGACGTCACGTTCGAGGATGGCTTCAATCTGCTATCCGATAAAATTTTCGAACGCCGCAACGGCAAACTCCTAGCGCAGGTGTAGAGATCGATATGGCCGTACTCCAAACCCAGATCTCGCCCTCCTCCGAAACCTACCTCGCCAATGCCGAGCGCATGCGGGCGCTGGTTGCCGACATTGCGGACAAGGCGGCAAGCGTCGAGCGCGGTGGCTCGGAGGAGGCGCGCGAGCGTCATGTTTCGCGCGGCAAGCTGTTGCCGCGCGAGCGGCTAGCGCAGTTGCTCGACACCGGCTCGCCTTTCCTCGAGATCGGCCAGTTCGCGGCATGGTCCATGTATGGCGAGGAGATTTCCTCGGCCGGCCTCATCGCCGGCGTCGGCCGTGTCGAAGGCACCGAGGTGATGGTCGTGGTCAACGACGCCACGGTGAAGGGCGGCACCTATTATCCGCTGACGGTGAAGAAGCATTTGCGGGCGCAGGAGATCGCGCTGCAAAACAATCTGCCTTGCGTCTATCTGGTCGACAGCGGCGGCGCCAACCTGCCCAACCAGGACGAGGTGTTTCCCGACCGCGAGCATTTCGGCCGCATCTTCTACAACCAGGCCAACATGTCGGCGGCCGGCATTCCGCAGATCGCCTGCGTCATGGGCTCATGTACTGCGGGCGGCGCCTATGTGCCGGCAATGTCGGACGAGACGATCATGGTGCGCAACCAGGCGACCATTTTTCTCGGCGGCCCGCCGCTGGTGAAGGCGGCTACGGGCGAAGATGTCAGCGCCGAGGAGCTTGGCGGCGCCGACGTGCACACCAGGCTGTCCGGTGTCGCCGACCACTATGCGCTGGACGACGAACATGCGCTGGCCATCTGCCGGCGCATCGTCAAAAACCTCAACCGGCGCAAGACTGTAAGCTTGACCTTACAGAAACCCATGCCGCCGCTTCATGACGCGCAGGAACTCTACGGCATCGTGCCGACGGATCTGCGCCAGCCCTATGATGTGCGCGAGGTGATCGCGCGCGTCGTCGACGGCTCCGAGTTCGACGAGTTCAAGCAGAATTACGGCACCACGCTGGTCACCGGCTTTGCCCATCTTCAGGGCATGCCGGTCGGCATCATCGCCAACAATGGCGTGCTGTTTTCCGAAAGTGCTGTGAAGGGCGCGCATTTCATCGAACTGTGCTGCCAGCGCAAGATCCCGCTGATCTTCCTGCAGAACATCACCGGCTTCATGGTCGGGCGAAAGTACGAGGCCGGCGGCATCGCCAAGGACGGCGCCAAGCTGGTGATGGCGGTTGCCACCGCCAAGGTGCCGAAGGTGACGATGATCATCGGCGGGTCGTTCGGCGCCGGCAATTACGGCATGTGCGGCCGCGCCTACTCGCCGCGCTTCCTGTGGATGTGGCCGAACGCGCGCATTTCGGTGATGGGCGGCGAACAGGCGGCGACCGTGCTGGCGGTGGTCAAGCGCGAGGGCATCGAGCGCAAGGGCGGTGAGTGGAGCGCGGACGAGGAAGCGAAATTCAAGAAGCCGATCCTGATGAAATACGAGCATGAGGGCCACCCGCTCTACTCCTCGGCGCGGCTGTGGGACGACGGCATCATCGATCCGGGGAAAACGCGCGAAGTGCTCGCGCTCAGCCTTTCGGCCGCGCTCAACGCCGACATCGAAGAAACGAAGTTCGGCGTGTTCAGGATGTAGATGAGCAAGTTCGGCGAACGGATACATGTCCACACCGGCGACATCACCAGGCTTGCGGTCGATGCCATCGTCAACGCCGCCAATTCCTCGCTGCTGGGCGGCGGCGGCGTCGACGGCGCCATTCACCGCGCCGCAGGCCCGGAGCTCGAATTCGAATGCCGGATGCTGAACGGCTGCAAGGTCGGCGAAGCAAAGCTTACCAAGGGCTATCACCTGCCGGCACGTTACATCATCCACACGGTCGGACCTGTCTGGCAAAGCGGCGGAAAAGGCGAAGCCGGGCTGCTCGCCTCCTGCTATATCAGGTCGCTCGAAATCGCCGCCGCCAGGGATTGCCGGACCGTGGCATTTCCGGCGATCTCCACCGGCATCTACCGTTATCCGAAAAATGAGGCGACGCAGATTGCCGTTGGCATCGCAGGTACCTTCGTCGGACAGAACTCAACGCCCGAAACAGTTATTTTCTGCTGCTTCGACGAGCCAACAGCTCAACTATACCGACAAGCCGTTGCTGCCATTGAAGGATGCTAGTCTGCATGGATAAGATGGTTCATCCACCTACGCAAAAGAAATTTTCGGTGAGCAGGCTGGCGGCACTGGAGAATAGACGCTATTGTTCATTCCGCATTGGGCAACGGGGATGGGGTAAAGATGAGGCCGAAATATTCGGGAAAAACGACTGCGTCGGTACTTGCAGTCTTGCTTATATTTGCGGTACCCGGCGTTGGCGCCGCGGCATCGCTGGCGGGAAGCAAAGGCGACATCCATTTCTATCCGTATTTGCCGAAAAGCCCGAAAGACCAGTGCACCATGGCTTACAACGCCTATGTGGCCGCCGGCGGCCATTCGGCCTATGCGACCACGCCCTATGCCCGGATCCGTTCGTTGTACATCATCTGCGGCTCGGGCTTGAATGCACCGTCACAGAAGGCTGCCGAAGAACGGGCGATGAAATCCTGCGAGTCCGCCCGCAGCCATTACAAGGTCATTACAGGGGCGGGCTGCGAAGTTGCGGCATCGAAGTAGGCCGACAAGCATCGGCTTGGGCATTTTTCAAATGGGCGGCGCAAGATGAAATCGACACGCATCAAACGAATTACTGTATCGATGCTTGCCGGCCTGCTCGTATTTACGGCACCCGGTATCGGGGCGGCTGGATCGCTGGCGGGCAGCAAGGGAGACACCCGATTCTGGCCTCCGTTGTCACTGAATCCAAAGGAGCCCTGCACGAAGTCGTACAACGCCTATGTCGCGGCGAGTGGCCACTCGGCCTACGCGACCACATTCTACTCGCGCGTCGACGATCTTTACATCATCTGCGGTGCGCGGCTGAACGCGCCATCTCAGAAGGCCGCGGAAGAGTTGGCGTTGCGAAGCTGTCAGGTTGGCCTGAAAAAGTGGAAGGTTCAGATCGCGAGCGGCGGCTGCAAAATCGCGGCTTCGAAATAGGCTCATTCCTGCCAGACCGGCGCCGCCCGAGACAAACCCGGGAGGCTCCATGTTCGCCAAGATCCTGATCGCCAATCGCGGCGAGATCGCCTGCCGTGTGATCCGCACCGCACGCAGGCTCGGTGTGCGCACCGTCGCCGTCTATTCCGACGCCGATGCCAAGGCCCTGCATGTCGAAATGGCCGACGAGGCAGTGCATATCGGTTCCTCGCCGGTCGGCGAAAGCTATCTGCGCGGCGACAGGATTGTTGCGGCGGCGCTGGCGACCGGCGCCGAAGCAATCCACCCCGGCTACGGCTTCCTCTCGGAAAACCCCGATTTCGTCGACCAGATGGTGGCGGCGGGGCTCACATTCATCGGCCCGTCGGCCGCCTCGATCCGCGCCATGGGGCTGAAGGATGCGGCCAAGCGGCTGATGGAAAAGGCCGGCGTGCCGGTGGTGCCGGGCTATCATGGCGAGGCGCAGGAGATCGTGCTGCTGGCGTCCAAGGCGCGTGAGATCGGCTATCCCGTTCTGATCAAGGCGCGCGCCGGCGGTGGCGGCAAGGGCATGCGCCGGGTCGAACATCCCGACGATTTCTCCGAGGCGCTGTCGGGCGCACGGCGCGAGGCCAAGGCCGCGTTCGGCGACGACCGCGTGCTGGTCGAAAAATATGTCGACAAGCCGCGCCACATCGAGGTCCAGGTGTTCGGCGACAATTTTGGCAATGCCGTGCATCTCTATGAGCGCGACTGCTCTGCGCAGCGCCGCCACCAGAAGGTGATCGAGGAAGCGCCGGCGCCCGGCATGACGCCGGCGCTGCGCAAGGCGATGACGGAAGCGGCGGTCAAGGCCGCCAAGGCGATCAGCTATTCCGGCGCCGGCACCATCGAATTCATCGTCGATGCCTCGCAAGGGCTGAAGGCCGACCGTTTCTGGTTCATGGAAATGAACACCCGCCTGCAGGTCGAGCATCCCGTCACCGAAATGGTCACCGGCACCGACCTCGTCGAATGGCAGTTGCGCGTAGCCGCCGGCGAAAAGCTGCCAAAGACGCAGAGCGAAATCACGCTTTCCGGCCACGCCTTCGAGGCGCGTATCTATGCCGAGGACGCGGCGAAAGGGTTTCTGCCGGCGACCGGCACGCTGCATCACCTGGCGTTTCCCGACAACGCGCCCGAAGGCGCCAGCATGCGCGTCGAGACCGGCGTGCGGGCCGGCGATGCGATCTCGCCCTTCTACGATCCGATGATCGCCAAGCTGGTCGTCCACGCCAAGGACAGGCAGGCGGCGCTCGATGCGCTCGGGACTGCGTTGTCGCAGACCGAGATTGCCGGCTCGACCGTCAACACCGCCTTTCTCGCGGCACTTGCCGCGAACGCCGATTTTTCGGCCGGCGACGTCGATACCGGCCTGATCGGCAGGCATCAGGAAGCGCTGACCGCGGTCGCCCCGCCGAGCAGCGAGATCGTTGCCGCGGCGGCCCTTGCCGCGGCGGGCGCCGGTGCCTTGCCGCCGTCGAACGATCCGTGGTCGTCGCTTGCCGGCTATGCGCATTTCCACAGCATTGCGCGCCGCACGCGCCTGCGGCATGGCGAGGACGATATACTGGCGCGTGTTTCAGTGCGGCCGGACGGGCGCTTCGAGGTGGCGCTGGACGCGCCCTATGACAGCGTCAATTCGCATGATCTTCGCGCCGCCCCTCGCCTTGCCCGCTGGCCAGGCCACGTCACCGTGTTCGAAGGCGCCGTCGGCTACAGTTTCCTCGTCCCGGATCCGCTGGCGCGAACCGACGAGGCGGCCGCCGCTTCCGGCAGCCTGCGCGCGCCGATGCCGGGCCTGGTCAAGCTGGTGCGCGCGGCAAAGGGCGAAAGGGTGATCAAGGGCCAGCCGCTATTGATCCTGGAAGCGATGAAGATGGAGCACACGATCGCGGCCAGCCATGACGGCGTGATCGCCGAGATCGCCACAGAGGGCGCGCAGGTCACCGACGGAACGGTGCTGGTGCGCTTCGTTGAAGAGGCTTCATAGCCGGCTGGAGGCTTGAACAAAAATGGCCGGGACAAGCCCGGCCATTTCCATGAGTACGCGGCCGCTTACTGCGCGATCGGTGCGTATTTGCCGTCGTGCCACTGGTTGATGTCGTAGCTGGCGTTCTTCAGATCGCCCTTTTCGTCGAAGGTCACGTCGCCGACCACGGTGCTGAACGGCGTGCCGTTCTTCAGCGCTTCGGCGACCTTGACCGGATCGTCTGTTCCGGCGCGCTTGACGCCCTCTGCAAACGCCTGAACGACGGCGTAGGAGAACAGCGTGAAGCCTTCCGGCACGAAGCCGCCCGCCTTGATCTTGGCGATGGCTTCCTTGGCTTCCGGCTTGGCCTGCGGGTCCGACGGGAAGACGAACAGGGTGCCTTCACCGGCGGGGCCGGCGACCTGCCAGAATTCCGGCGAGGCGATCGAGTCCGGCATGATCAGCTGGAACTTGACGCTCTGCTCGGCCGACTGACGCAGGATAAGCCCGGCTTCCGGGTGATAGCCGCCGAAATAGACAACGTCGGCCTTGAGGTCCTTCAGCTTGGTGACGAGAGCCGAATAATCCTTCTCGCCGGCATTGATGCCTTCATAGTCGATCTCCTTGAGGCCACCGGCATTCATCGTCGCCTTCACGGCATCGGCAACGCCCTGACCGTAGGCGCTCTTGTCATGCAGGATAACGACATTCTTGCCGGCATATTTCTTGGCGATCCACGGGCCAATGAAGGCGCCCTGCGCGTCGTCACGCGTATAGAGACGCATGATCGTCGGCCAGCCGGCCTTGGCGGCGGCATCGGTCAGCTCGGGATTTGAAGAGGCCGGGCTCATCATCAGCGCGCCGGCCTCGGCGTAGACGGCGGAAGCCGGGATGCTCGAACCTGAACAGGCATGGCCGTCAATAAACTTGACGCTGTTGGCAACGATCCGGTTGGCCACCGAAACCGCCTGCTTGGGATCGCACTGGTCGTCCTCGATGTCGAGCTTGATCATCGAGCCGTTGACACCGCCGGCGGCGTTGATCGCGTCGGCGGCTGCCGTTGCGCCCTGCTTGAACTGGTCGCCGATCGTGGCGAGCTGTCCGGTCATCGGGCCGACCACCGAAATGGTGATGTCATCGGCAAAGGCAACCGGCGCGCTGATCATCAGGCCAAATACGGCCGCGCTCAAAATACCCATTTTTTTCATGGTGATAGAACTCCTCCCACACTCGCGCAGCCGCTCTGGCCGCGCTTCTTTCCGAAGGCGGGACAATTTCATCCTTCATTGGGCCTGTCTAGGCGCATCGGCGCCGCTCGATTGGGCCTCATCAACGCAAAAAGCCACGCCAGCCTGTTCCGGCCGGTCGTGGCTTTTTGCCCGTAGCAGTCCCCATGCGCCCCCGCGCCACGAAAACCTGCCCGCCGTCCCCATTGTGCACGACTGGACCGTGCCGGCCTGCCGCGTTCTTGTTCTTTCATGGTCGGCCGTCTTGTCGCGGCCTTGTCGTTTCACCGGTTCCGACCGTCTTTGCGGTCTTGATCCCGGGGCTTCCCTGCTTTCGATAATCTGCCTGCGATAATCTGCTCGCGATCTCAGTGCATCGTCATCCATTCGCGGGCTTCGCGCAGCGCCTTGGCGATCTCGACCTTGGACATTGCGGCCGACAGTTCCGAGCGCAGTTCCGCGGCGCGGACCGAGCCCTTGATGGCGGCGATGTTGAACCATTTGTGGGCGGCAACGACATCGGTCTCGCAATCGCGGCCGGTCGCATACATCATGCCCAGTTCGAAAAGAATGTCGGCCTGGGCAGTTGCCCCCATGGCGCCGAAGCCGGCTTCAAGCATTTCAAAACGTGCCATTTTAGTCCCCTGTCTGGCTCCCGAGAGCGGGCCTCTTCTGTCCCCCGGTGTTCCCCGGGGAGCCGCTCTTTCGATGCTTCCGAGAATGAGGCCGAGCCTTGAATCCGTCGTTAAATGGCGTGCTTAATTTGGAGAAAACAAAGCTAAAACAAGAGGTAAACGCGGAAATTCGTTAAGGATACAAAGTCAGCAATCCCGCCGTTTTTCGATCGATTTGACGAAAATTTGCAAGACGCCGATCAACACTCTGCTAACCACGCAAACCAAAGCCAACGCCTCGATCGTTTCATTTTCACGGGCTGCGCTCTCCCGACCCCGCATGAAAATTGCGAAACCTTCCGTCGCGGCACCCGCTTTTGTTTTGCCGGGAGCTGGATTAGCTTACGTTTGCGTAAGGGGCAGAGAGGCGGCTGCCCCACCTAACACCAGGGAGGACAGATATGTTTCGCAAAGTGAGCTTGGCCCTGGCGGCCACCGTGATGATGGCTGGTGCGGCCTGGGCCGATCCGATCGAAGGCAACTGGAAGACACAAGCCGGCGACACAGCAGTTATCGGCGGCAGCGGTTCATTCTCCATCACCCTGAAGACCGGCAAATATGCCGGGAAGACCATCGGTTCGCTCAAGGCGGCCGGGGCCAACAAATATGCCGGCAACATCACCGATCCGGCAAACGACAAGACCTATTCGGGCAAGGCAACACTGTCGGGCACCTCGCTCAAGATGAGCGGCTGCGTGCTCGGCGGGCTGATCTGCAAGAGCCAGACTTGGACTAGACAGTAACTCTACAGACTGGTACCTCGGCGTCTCCAAGGCACAACGGAGACGCCCACCATGCTGCACCCCCACAATCTCAAAGGACGCCAAGCGATCTCTTACGCTCGCTGGTCCTCGGGAAAGCAGTCGCAGGGCGATAGCCTCGCCCGGCAGGTCAGCAATGCCGAGAAGTTCTGCACCCAGCACGGCCTAACGTTAGATCGCGAGCGCCAGTTGGTGGACGATGGCGTCTCGGCCTTCAAAGGCGCAAACCTAGAGGCATCTCTTGGTGCCTTCGTTGCCGATGTCCGGTCTGGGAAGATACCGAATGATGTGGTCCTCATTGTTGAGAACATAGACCGCATCACCCGCGTTAAGCCCACCAGAGCAATCCGCTACTTCCTCGATCTCTTGGACACCGGTCTAACGCTGGTGACCTTGACGGACCAGCGCGTCCACACCAGCGAGGGATACGACGACAACTTCGCTGGTCTCATGATGTCACTCATGGCGATGCAAGCCGCCCACGAGTACAGCGCCAAGCTGTCTTACCGCGTCCAAGAGGCATGGAAGCGCAAGGCTGAGAAGGCGCGAGCGGGACGCATCAAGCTAGCCAAGGTTCCTTTCTGGATCGACCATGAGACCCAACAGTTGAACGACCGTGCCGATGACGCCCGGCTCCTGTTCGATTTGACCAAGCAGGGTCTCGGGCAACTGGCCATTACACGGACGTTGAACGCCAAGGGCATCTCAAGTCCCTCGGGCGGCACGTGGTCTCAGGCGGTCGTTGGCGAGACGCTGCGCAACCCTGCGGCTTATGGGACGCTTGTGCTTCGAGGCGAGGAGGTGCCGGGCTACTTCCCCGCCCTGATCACCGAGAGCGAATGGCTGGCCTCACGCCAGCGGACCAAGGCGCGACAGCACAGCCGACAGGTGGGCAACACAGCGAACCTGTTCAGCCGCATGGTCTACTGCGCAGGGTGCGGCTCCTCAATGGCTGTGACCTCTGTCAAACGTGGTGGTCGGTCCTTCGGATACCTGACATGCACAGGCAAGATGTCCAAGCGGACGGACTGCCGGGCACCAACCTGGCGGTACGACGATTTCGAGCGAGAGATGGTCAGCCGCGTCGGCTTCTTGGCCGTTCCTATACCGCAGGAACCCGAGGCCCTCGACGGCCCCGTGAAGGCTACAGAGGACATCTTGGCTACCCTCGAAGCCAAGCGGGCCAACGTCCTAGCTGGTGTTGCCGACGCCTCCTCGGCTGACGTCATCCGGCTGTTGACTACACAGGCCGATGGCATCTCGCGTGAGATCGCATTGAAGCGCCGGGAACTCGAAAAGCTACGCGAGAACAGCGCGAGGCTTCGTGAGACCGAGGCTGCTGTAGACGACTTCGTGGCGGATCAAGAGGAGATGGAGCGGCTGGCCCGAGAGGACCGGAAGTCTGCGCAAGGGCTCCTTGGTGACTTGATTGAACGCATAGAGCTTGAGAGCGACAGCAAGACGCTCAGGCGAGCCCTTGTCACCATGCGGAATGGCTACAGCCAAACCATAGTTTTCGACAGCACCGGCGAGCCCGGATGATTAGGGACCCATACAGCATACACCCATCCCCTGAGATTAGGTCCCCATATAGAGGGAAGAAAGCTCATCGGTAATTAGGGCCTCATATTGGGGGAACGAAGCACCCCACCTGTCCTCAGGGTCCCATCCATTAATTACCCACCCATATCGGGGGAAGTAAGCACCTTGACGCTTCCTCCGCGACAATGAATCTCTTGGGGTTCGCTGCTTTCCAGCAGCTAAGTGCGGCTACCTTTCCTTCGGAGTGGTTGCACGCCCCCCGCTCCTGCGATTAGGTCGTCATATTGAGATAGGCGAAGCTCCTGCCCGAACGTTCGCGCGTCAAAATTCTCGAGTTGACGCCAAGGGCGCCGGGCAGCGAAACCTGATGCCCGAGCGGTTCGCCCGCTGCCACTCTGTCGGCGAACCCTCGCCCTTTCGAGACGGCAGGAAATCATAGCGTTTCCTTGACTCTCCTCGGCCCCCTGTAGCGCCACGGCGTGATACTGCCTCTCCTATACCAGCCCAACATCCGTGCCTCTCCCGAGAGCCCTCGTGGCCCCGCTGGGACGCGCCGCAGCCACTACCACATACCGACGAAAGGCATTCCCCAGCATGACCATGCACAGTCTTCCCACGCCCGGACTCAAGGATTGGATCGAGCAACACAAATCGGCAGCCGCTGCCCGCGGCGGTCGGGCATTCACCGCCACAGAGGTGATCGCCGAGAGCGTCCGCTGCAAAGCCGAGATCAGTCGGCCCTTCCTTGCTCGCGGAGAAATTCTCAACCCCATCACTGGCGAGATCGTCACCGGCTGTCTGTCACTCTCGAACGCGCTCGGCCGCCTTCGGGGACGTCACGGCAGCGATACGACCGTCCGCAAGCTCATTCCCACGCTGGAACGTGCGGGGCTAACCGAACGGCGCCTTGCCTGGCGGATGGTCCCCATGTTGACCGACCCGACCGCTACCAAACCGGAGTATCGACATGACGCAGTGGCCACCAGGGCAGCGACGGCCGACGGCCTCCTCATATCCATTCACTATGGACAGAACCACGAGAGGTGGGTGAGGACCTTGGTGACCCCAGAGGGATTGGCGCTTCTCGCCCGGCTGCAGAAGACGCCAACGGGTTCCGTTAGGAAGCCCAAGGCTCAGGATATCGTGAGGGCATTGCTGGCCGAGGGGAGGACGCAGGCCGAGGTCGTTCGACTGACTGCCATGTCCAAGCAGACGGTCTCATACCATGCAAGGTCTATTAGCAAGGTCTAAGTCAAAGAAAACGGTCGTCGCTATACTATAGACGGGAGGTAACTTGGGCTCCTTCCAGACTCCATCGAGAAGACAACTGGCGGCTATGTCGGCAGACCCATGGATGAGACGGCTTTGCCGTTCATGGGATAACCGACCGTGCTGCCAGCTTCGCTTGGCGGGAGACAAGATTGATAGTCATCATCGATTATCATCTTTTTTGTCTCACCTGAGCCATGGCTTCAGGACCGTCAGGCTGCTCCATCGGCACGGGCAAGCCCTCTCTCCGATTGCCTACCTGACGATAACCTGAAGTTGGTCACTCGATGGCCAACACGCCCGCCGTCCTTGCTCCCACCTTTTTTTGTTGAATGGTATGACAGTGACGCCTGGACGCACTCACGTCTATTGCGATCGCTTCATCAATCTCACAGAGCCATTCTGCTCCCGCTTGGCGACCGCAATCAGGATATTGGAAATCGTCTCCTCATCGAGCTCCAAAGAAAGGTGAAAGTCCGTTTGCCCGTCATGTTTATCAAGCGCTTGGGTATCGTTGTTTGATCCAGTAGCCGACAACGAGAGCCTGCCGTCATATCATTCCATCTCGGAAAGCCGCAGTGTGCCCTCATGGGTCATCCCTCGGTTCTCGTCCTTTTTCCGAGAACTGCTCAAGCTGAACTTTATCAAACGCCCCTCCCATGTGGCGACCTTCGCTGGACCATAGTACACGATGGTGAGCGAACACGCCTGCCGCATTGCCATTTCGTCACCTGTCGGCTTTAGTCTCGGCGAACTGATTTGGGGGCACCACAGTTGAACCAGCAGGCACTTTCGGCATTCATCTGGTCCGTCGCGGACCTTCTGCGGGGCGATTACAAGCAGGCCGACTACGGCAAGGTCATCCTGCCCTTCACCGTGCTGCGTCGTCTGGATTGTGTGCTGGAGCCGACCAAGGAAGCCGTGCTGGCTGAACATGCCGCGAAGACCGCACTCGGCACGAACCCGGAGCCCTTCCTGCTGCGCAAGGCTGGGCAGACCTTCTACAACACCTCGAAGCTCGACATGCGCAAGCTGATGGGCGATCAGGACAATATCGCCCAGAACCTGTTCGCTTACGTTCAGGCCTTTTCGCAGGACGTGCGCGACATCTTCGAGCGCTTCGAGTTCGCCATCCAGGTCGACCGGCTGGCCAAGGCCGGGCTCCTATACCAGGTCACTGAGAAATTTGCCCGCATCGACCTCCATCCCGGCAAGGTCGACAACCACCAGATGGGCCTGATCTTCGAGGAGCTGATCCGCAAGTTCTCCGAACTCTCCAACGAGACCGCCGGTGAGCATTTCACGCCGCGCGAGGTTATCCGGCTGATGGTCAACCTGCTATTCGTCGAAGACGACGACATCCTGTCGAAGCCCGGGGTGGTGCGCACGATCTACGATCCGACTGCTGGCACTGGCGGGATGCTCTCGGTCGCCGGTGAGCATCTCGTCGAGCACAACGACAAGGCCTCTCTGGTCATGTACGGGCAGGAGTTGAACCCGGAGGCCTACGCAATCTGCAAGGCCGACATGCTCATCAAGGGGCAGGATGTCGCCAACATCGTCTTCGGCAATACCCTGTCCGACGATGGCCACACGCACGAGAAGTTCGACTACATGCTGTCCAATCCACCCTTCGGTGTCGAATGGAAGAAGGTCGAGAAGGAGGTTCGCCGCGAGGCGGAGCAGCAAGGCTTTAATGGCCGTTTCGGCCCGGGCCTGCCGAGGGTCTCCGACGGGTCCCTGCTGTTCCTCATGCACCTCCTCTCTAAAATGCGGCCTGCGGTCGATGGCGGAAGCCGGTTCGGCATCGTGCTGAACGGCTCGCCCTTGTTCACCGGCGGGGCTGGCAGCGGCGAAAGCGAGATCAGGCGCTATGTGCTGGAGAACGATCTGGTCGAGGCCATCGTCGCCCTGCCCACCGACATGTTCTACAACACCGGCATTTCCACCTATGTCTGGGTTCTGTCCAACCGCAAGCCAGCCCACCGCAAGGGCAAGGTGCAACTCGTCGATGCTTCGAGCTTCTGGCGCAAGATGCGCAAGAGCCTCGGCTCCAAGCGCAAGGAGATGGGCGACGACGACATAGCCACGGTCACCAGACTGTTCGGCGGCTTCGACGCGGCCCAGGTCGGGACCGTGCTGGACGCAGATGGCAAGGAGGTGGCGCGGCAGGTGGTGCTGGAGGGCGAGCAGCCCCCGGCGGCTCCCGAGGGTGGCAAGGTCAGGCTCGCACCGCTGTCGCTGATCTTCCCGAACGAGGCCTTCGGTTATCGCACGATAACCGTTGAGCGCCCCCTGCGTGACCAGAAGGGCCGCATCGTCCTTGGCGAGCGCGGCAAGAACAGGGGTAAGCCGCAGGCCGACAGTGCCCTTAGGGACACCGAGAACGTGCCGCTCTGCGACGACGTTGACGACTTTTTCCGGCGCGAGGTCCTGCCTCATGCGGAGGATGCATGGATCGACCATGAGAAGACCAAGGTCGGTTATGAGATCCCCTTCAACCGGCACTTCTACGTCTTCGAGCCGCCGCGCCCGCTGGCCGATATCGATGCGGACCTCAAGCAGGTGACCGACCGCATCCTGACGATGATCGGGGAGTTGTCCGCATGACCGGCGAGAAACTGAGAGAGGCGATCAGGGCGTTGCTGACGAGCCATCCGGCCATTTCCGTTTCGTCCAATGGCCATGCGACACATGCCGAGCGCTATGTCGCGTCCAACGGTGCGCCGCTCGGATTTGAGCCTGCTCGGATCAAGCACCAGAACCTGTGGGTTCGCGCCGACAGCGTCCGGGCCAGCCGCCTGAGCGACATCATCAGCGAGCCTTACGACCATTCGACGTTCGCCATGAGCAAACCAAACCACAATCTCTTTGGTGAGCCAGCGTTCAAGGACACCGATCTGATCTGCTTCAAGCTTACGGACTTGTGGCAGGCGGTGCGGATCATCACAGAGGTCGCGGGGTTGGGTGTCGGAAAATGACGCACCATAGCACCTACTTCTCTGCTGTGTGGGAGGACATGCGGCTTCGTTTCGTGCTTCGGCTCAACCCGAGCAAGGCAGAGCTTGGCGGTCTCTCCGAAGACGAAGAAGTTTCATTCCTTCCAATGGAAGCGATTGGAGAAGACGGCTCAGTCCGACTTGAGGCCACACGTCGACTTGGCGACGTCCAGTCTGGCTATAGCTACTTTCGGGACGGCGATGTCGTTGTCGCGAAGATCACGCCATGCTTCGAGAACGGCAAGGGAGCCCTGATGCAGGGCCTTCTCGGTGGGGTTGGCTTTGGCACCACTGAGTTGATCGTTGCTCGCCCACGCCAGGAACGCTTGGTTGCCGAGTTCCTGAATTGGCTATTTCAATCCGCAGAGTTCCGAGGCCTCGGTGAGGGGGCAATGTACGGTGCGGGTGGCCAGAAGCGTGTGCCCGACGACTTCGTGCGGGACTTCCGATTGGCCCTCCCCCCGCCCCCTGAGCAAAATGCCATCGCCGCCTTCCTCGACCGCGAGACGGGGAAGATCGATGCGCTGATGGAGGAGCAGAAGCGGTTAATCGAACTGCTCAAGGAGAAGCGTCAGGCCGTCATTTCCCATGCGGTCACCAAGGGTCTCGAACCGGATGCGCCGATGAAGCACTCCGCCGTGGAGTGGCTGGGCGACGTGCCAGAGCATTGGACCATCAAGCCCCTCAAACACATGGTCAGTCACGTAGTCGACTGCCTGCACACTACACCGACCTACGACGGTGAATTGTTGTACCCAGCAATCCGAACTGCTGATGTTGAGCGAGGGGTACTTTTGCTGCAACAGGCGAAATTGGTCTCGGAGGATGTATATCGCGAGCGCATACAACGCCTGAAGCCTGAGGAGGGAGACGTCCTATACTCACGAGAGGGAGAGAGGTTCGGCATGGCAGCGCTGGTTCCGTCCGGCGTAAATCTCTGCCTTGGTCAACGAATGATGATGTTCAGGGTCCAGCCCTCCAGCGCTCCCGGTTTCCTGATGTGGGCACTAAACAGTGAACCGATCTATCAGGAGGTACTGGCACGGACGGCTGGCGCTACGGCCCCGCACGCTAACATAAGCGACTTGATCAACTTCAGAGTTCCCTGCCCCCCAGACGCAGAACAGCAAGCCATTGCCCGCTGGTTAGATAGAGCGACCGGCCAGATTGACAGGTTAAGTGAGAAGGCGAACGGGGCCATCCTCCTTCTGCAAGAGAGGCGCTCCGCACTTATCTCTGCCGCCGTCACTGGCAAGATCGACGTGCGGCAACGCGCGGAAGTTGAGACGGCTGCATGAAGAGAACTCCCTCGGGAAGAGTTATTGCACGATTTACTCCGCCCGGGTGGATGGTAGAGCGGATCAGGTCCCTGTCGGAAGAGCTGATGCATTGCAAAGATGCTGCGGAGCGCCGAAGCCTCAGCGCAGAGCTTGCCCGGTTGCAGAAGACAATGGGCGGCCTAACCGTCGAGAAGCCCGACAGGAGCCGTGAAGCGTCCCGGGTGCCCCTGCCAAGGTCCTACATCGAAGAGCGGCAGGCCAAGATCAAGGACGGCGAGCGCATTTCCGGTCGCAAATCGGCCAAAGTTCACTTCGTCCAAGGCGGTGCCCCCGGAAGCGGAAAGGGGGGCAAGGGAAAATGAGCCTGCACAAGGAGATCAGCTTCGAGGCCGAAGTCTGCGAGCATCTTGCCGCGAGCGGTTGGCTCTACACCGAAGGCGAGCCCGCCTCCGCAGCCGTCACCGGCAGTATCGATGTGCGCCCGATGAACAGAGGAAACGATGGGTTGATGCAGATCAACAATGCAAGGGAGACTGTCAGCGTATGAGCGTCGAAACCATCTTGGCCGCTATTCCCACCATGGACGCGCAGAAACGCGCGACCGTTCGCGCCAATGCCGAGGTCAAGCTCAGCCACCCCAGTGCTGGAGGAGATGCTCGCCGCGTTATCGATGCGCTGGACGCCCAGATTGAACTCGAGGCCAGTGTCCTCTCCGTGCATGTCGCGGGGTTGCCAGTCGCGCGGCGTGTGGTCGAGGCCTTCACGCATCAGCCAATGTCCGAGACGGAACGCAGGATCACACAGGTCCTTCTGGACAACCCTGGCCTGTCGTCAGAAGGTCTGAGCCAGAAGCTCGGCTGGGGCGCCCAAAGCTGGCACATGCACTTTGGTGAGATGTGCAAGAAACGCGAGGCCCGGCTCTGGCCAGCCGACAACGCAGTAGTACGCAACGCGGCTTTCTTCAGCGGCATCCTTGCGGAGTGGTCCGAGGTCAGCGGTTGGAAGATGAAGTCCGAGGTCGCCGATGCATTTTCGGCGCTGGGGCTCAAAGCAAAACTCACGGGCGCGAGATGAGCCTGCACAAGGAGATCAGCTTCGAGGCTGAAATCTGCGATCATCTTGGCGCGAACGGCTGGCTCTACGCCGAGGGTGATGCTCCAGCCTATGACAGGACCCGTGCGCTGTTTCCCGCCGATATCGTGGCATGGGTCAAGGCGAGCCAGCCGAACGCCTGGGACACCTTGACGAAATCTCACGGCGCTGCGGCTGAGCCACTCCTGCTTGACCGCATCCGCAAGCAGTTCGATGAGCGAGCGACACTCGACGTGCTGCGTCACGGCGTCGAGATGATCGGCCTCAAGGCCCCTCTGGCACTCGCCCAGTTCAGGCCAGCGCTGGCGATGAATGCCGACATCCTCGCCCGCTACCGGGCCAACCGGCTGCGCGTCGTGCGGCAGGTGCGCTATTCGCTCGCCAACGAGAACGCCATCGATCTGGTGCTGTTCCTCAACGGCCTGCCCGTCGCCACCGTCGAGTTGAAGACCGACTTCACCCAGTCCGTCACCGACGCCGTCGACCAGTACAAGTTCGACCGTCTGCCGAACCCGAAAGGCAAGGCGCCCGAACCGATCCTGAGTTTCCCAAGCGGGGCTCTGGTTCACTTCGCGGTCAGCAACGCCGAAGTGATGATGACGACAAAACTCGAAGGTCCGCAGACGCGCTTTCTACCCTTCAACAGGGGCAACGACGGCGGCAAGGGGAACCCGCCTAACCCTAACGGTCATCCCACGGCCTATCTCTGGGAGGACATCTGGCAGCGGGACTCGTGGTTGGAAATCCTCGGGCGCTACATGGTCGCCGAGCGGGATGCGAAGAAGAAGATCAAGGGTCTCATCTTCCCGCGTTTCCACCAGCTCGACGCCACGCGCAAGCTCAGGGCCGCTGTTCTCGCCGAGGGCGCTGGCGGCAAGTACCTGATCCAGCACTCGGCGGGCTCAGGTAAGACCAACTCGATTGCATGGTCCGCGCACTTCCTGGCCGACCTGCACGACGATCAGCACCGCAAGGTGTTCGACACCGTACTTGTGGTGTCCGACCGCAACGTCATCGACACCCAGTTGCAGGAAGCGATCTTCAACTTCGAGCGCACGACTGGCGTTGTCGCCACCATCAAGAGCGAAGGCGGGGCCAAGAGCGGCCAGCTCGCGGAGGCGCTGGCGGGCGGCAAGAAGATCGTCGTCTGCACCATCCAGACCTTTCCGTTCGCCCTTGCAGCCGTCAGGGACCTCGCAGCATCGCACGGCAAGCACTTCGCGGTCATCGCCGACGAGGCCCATTCGAGCCAGACCGGCGAAGCGGCTGCCAAGCTCAAGGCCGTGCTATCCCCCGAGGAACTTGCCGACCTTGGCGATGGCGGGGAGGTCAGCTCGGAAGACATTCTGGCCGCCCAGATGGCATCGCGGGCGAGTGACAAGGGCATCACCTACGTCGCCTTCACCGCGACACCGAAGGGCAAGACGCTGGAGCTGTTCGGTCGCCGCCCCTTCCCCGATCAGCCAGCCAGCGAGACCAACCTGCCCGCCGCCTTCCACGTCTATTCGATGCGGCAGGCCATCGAGGAGGGTTTCATCCTCGACGTGCTTCAGAACTACACGCCCTACAGCCTCGCCTTCAAGCTTGCCCACGAGGGCAAGGAGATGGACGACACCGAGGTCGAGCGCAGCGCAGCGGTCAAGTTCCTGATGCGCTGGGTGCGGCTGCACGACTACAACATCAGCCAGAAGGTGCAGATCGTCGTCGAGCATTACCGTTCGCTGGTGCAGCCACTGCTCGACGGCAAGGCCAAGGCGATGGTGGTGGTGGGCAGCCGTGTGGAGGCCGTGCGCTGGCAACTCGCGATCAACAAGTACATCGGCGAAAAAGGCTACAAGCTGGGGACGCTGGTGGCGTTCTCGGGCGAGGTCAACGACCCGGCAAGCGGGCCTGACCCCTTCAGCGAAACCAGCAAGGAGCTGAACCCGGGGTTGAAGGGGCGTGATATCCGCGAGGCCTTCAAGCTGCCCGAGTACCACATCCTGTTGGTGGCCAACAAATTCCAGACCGGCTTCGACCAGCCGCTGCTGTGCGGCATGTATGTCGACCGGCGGCTGGCGGGCATCCAGGCCGTGCAGACGCTCTCGCGGCTTAACCGCGCGCACCCCGGCAAGGACACGACCTACGTCCTCGACTTCGTCAACTCCGGCGACGACATCCTCAAGGCATTCCAGACCTACTACCAGACCGCCGCGCTGGAGAATGTGACCGACCCGAACCTTGTCTTCGACTTGCGGGCCAAACTCGACGCCCTCGGGCACTATGATGAGTTCGAGGTCGAGCGGGTGGTGAAAGTCGATTTGGAACCGGCGTCGAAGCAAGGCGACTTGATCGCCGCCATCACCCCTGTCGCAGACCGCCTCCTGCGGACCTACCGGGACGCACAGGAGCGCTTGCGCGTGGCCCGCTCGAAGGATGATGCCAAGGCAGCCAAGGACGCTCAGGACACCATGGACGCCCTTGTGCTGTTCCGTGCCGACATGGGCGCTTTCGTGCGCCTCTACGCCTTCCTGTCGCAGATATTCGACTACGGCAACACGGCCATCGAAAGCCGCCACATCTTCTACCGCCGCCTGATCCCACTGCTGGAGTTCGGACGCGAGCGGCAGGAGATCGACGTCTCTGGGCTGGTCTTGACCCATCATAAGCTGGCCGACAAGGGCAAACGGTCGCTCGCGCTGGGTGGCTTTGGGGAGCCATTGCAGCCCATCTACGACGCAGGCTTCGGGCAGGTGCAGGAGAAGCAGAAAGCCCTCCTGGCCGAGATCGTCGCCAAGCTGAACGACCTCTTCCAGGGCGTCGATGATGAAGACAGCGTTCGCTACGTCATGGGCGACATCAGGGGCCAGATGCTGAGATCGGATACACTGGTCGAACAGGCTGCTAACAACTCCAAGGAGCAGTTCGCCAACTCACCCGACATCCTCAAGTCTATCGTGAATGCGATCATGGATGCCGATGAAAGCCATTCAAGGCTGAGCAAGCAGGCGCTCGACTCGGCCAAGATACGCGAGGGCCTGAAGGATGTGCTGCTGGGGCCGGGGAACCTGTGGGAACTCCTGAGGGCAAGAAATGGCTCGGTCGACGTGATTAAGGGAGGCACTCCATGAGCAAGAACGGGACGTACAATGGCGGCAGTACGATAATACGTCCGGGCTCTGATTGGTTTTCCCGTACCGAGTCCCGCCCGGCAAAGTGGGACGATTTGCGGCTAACCTACCTGGACGCGATCATCACAGCGATGCTGCAGGGGAAGGATTACCCCAATCCCCCTCTTCGCGCCAGAACTCTGCTGGACGACGACGTTGCCCAAGCCGGCAACCCAGCCAAGTGGGCCAAGGCACAACCCGAATATAAGCACCGCGTGGGTGATCTCACGAGGCGGCTTAGAAAGGCTGGGGGCAAGGCCACGCTCTCGAACCCGAGGCAAGCCCTGGCCGATTCGGAGGCGGCTAACGATCCGCGTAGGAAGGCGCTTTTGGAGGAACGCGACAAATTCTCGCAGATGCTGCGCAAAGCGGAAGAGGTTGTGCGAGATTGTCGTGCGGGGATCGTTCGGGTAAACCGGAAACTCCAGCAGTTATAGATTGCGGATGACTTCTAGAAAATCCGTATCGACATTTCGCATGATCGACCTCACACAGTTCCTCCGTGGAGGTATTCGCTTCACTACAATCTATTAGACCTGCGTTAGCACCTTCTGCACCGACCCCTGCATACTCCGACCGACGCTTCGATCTTTGCAAATGTTGAGGTCTCTCCGGCGCAGTTCCGCAATCCTTGCTTGCAAAGGCATGGTCGGGCCGAAGGTAGGTCTGGGAGCGATTAACCTAACGCACCGTTATCGTTCTGGCCCTAACGAGGCCCCTTGCAAATAGCGTTCTGGCAGGTTCTTAGGGTAGTGTGCTGAGAGTTCTGCAAATTCGCTGAGAGGGGGCGGTCATGGCAGGCTGGTGATTGTTCACGTCACCTGATTCCCGCG